>NZ_JBIAQF010000001.1:0-293876 GCF_042888885.1 Streptomyces sp. NPDC002742 | reverse complement strand
GCCGCCCCCCCCCACCCTCGCCCTCGGCTCGGGGGGGGGGGGGGGGGGCCGGGCCGGGGGGGGGGGGCCCCCCCCCCCCCCCCCGCCGGCGCACAGGAATTTCACAGGTCCGGGCGGGTGACCTGAAATCGATCATTCAGCCGGAACGCGTCCGCGGTCTGGACCACTGGCACCCCGGCAGGGCGGATCCCGGCGTTCCAGATCCGGTCCGTCACCGGGCCTGGCCAGCACAGTAACGTTTCACACGGTAACCACCAATTGCCCCACAGTGACGACCGCGCCTTCGTCACGCCGCGCGATCACCCCCCGTTCGATACCCGCTCTTTTCCGTCACGTTTCGCAGCAGGCGCACGAAAGCTACACAGAGACCCCACTATGTGACGCGACGAACGCGTTGACGACCACGTCTGAGGGGGGCTGTGGCGTCGCGCCAGGGGGTGGTCCGCTCCATGGGAGCAGTACTCACCCCTGCCCGGGGAGGACTTCACCGCATGAAGCGGACGATTCACACGACCGCGCTGACCGTCGGCGCGCTCATCGCCTCGCTAGGCTTACCGGCCGGCGCGGCTCACGCGGACACCACCACACCCCGTATCGATCTGCGGGTCCTGATCGTGAGTGACGGTGGTCCGGCGACCGAAGCCATCGCCGCCGAACTCACCGCCGCCGGCACGCCGTACACCGAGGTCGACCTGCGGCGGTCCGGACGGCCGGTGATCGACGCCGACTTCCTCGCCGACACCGTGGGCGGACTGCCGCGCGCCAGGTTCCAGGCTGTCGTGCTGCCCAACGACAACCCGTTCGCGGCGGGCTCGGCCGAGATGGCGGCCCTCGCGGCCTACGAGCAGACCTACGCGATCCCACAGGTCGACGCGTACACCTACGCGCGTCCGGAGGCAGGACTCCAGTACCCCGTCTTCGGCGGCTACTCCGGCAGCCTCGACGGCGTACAGGCGCAGGTCACGACGGCCGGCAGGGCCGGGCCGTTCGGCTATCTGGACGGGTCGGTGCCGTTCGAGGACAACTCCCCGGACGTGGGCGAGAGTTACGCGTACCTGTCGACGCCCGCCGCGGGAGCGGACTTCACTCCGTACGTCGACGCGCCGATCCCCGGACAGTCCACGCGGGGGTCCCTCGTGGGCGAGTACCGGCACGACGGACGGCGTGAGCTCGTCGTCACGTTCGTGTACAACCAGTACCAGCAGCAGTTCCGGCTGCTGGCACGCGGAATCGTGGAGTGGATGACCGGGGGCGTGCACCTCGGCGCCTCGCGCAACTACTTCGCCGTGCACGTCGACGATGTCCTCGCCGGTGACGACCGCTGGGACACCGCGCTCAACTGCACGCCGGGCGACATCGACTGCCCGCAGGGCGAGGGCGTCGCGAACCCGATCCGGATGACCCCGGCGGACGTCGACCGTGCGACCGACTGGGAGACCGGGCGGAACTTCACCCTCGACCTGGCCTACAACGGCGCGGGCAGCGTCGACCAGCGTCAGGACGACAACGGTGCCGACCCGCTCGCCGACAGACTCATCGCCGACCGCGACCGGTTCCGCTGGATCAACCACACCTACACCCACGCCTTCCTCGGCTGCGAGCAGGACACCACCGTGGTGCCGTGGAAGTGCGCGACGAACGCCGACGGCAGCACCAAGTGGGTCAGCCGCACGACGATCGCCGACGAGATCGCGGCCAACCGCGCCTGGGGAGCGACCGCAGGACTCCCCCTGGACAACCAGGAGTTGGTCACGGGTGAGCACTCGGGCCTGAAGGTCTCGCCGCAACAGCCCGTCGACAACCCCGACCTGGCGCTCGCGCTGACGGACACCGGCGTCAGCTGGGTCGGCTCCGACAACTCCCGCGAGCCCGACCAGCGTCAGGTCGGTCCCGCCACGACCGTCCCCCGCTACCCGATGAACGTCTTCTACAACGCGGGAACGGCGGCCGAAGAGGTCGACGAGTACAACTGGATCTACACCGGCCGCGCCCAGGGCGGCAGCGGTATCTGCGAGGACCACCCGGACACCTCGACCTGTCTGCCGGCACCGCTGAGCACCAGTACGGGCTACACCGACCACATCGTGCCGCTGGAGACCCGGATCGACCTCGGGCATGTGCTCGCGAACGACCCCAGGCCGCACTTCATCCACCAGTCGAACCTCGCCGAGGAGCGCATCGCCTACCCGGTGCTCGACGGCGTCCTCGACGGTTACAACAGCCTGTTCGCGGACGACACCCCGGTGGAGAACCTGCGCATGAAGGACATCGGCGTCGAACTGCGGCGCAGGGCCGTCTGGAAGGCCGCTGTCGACTCCGGCCAGGTCACCGCCTACCGCGTCGGTGACACCGTCACCGTCGAGGCGCCGAGCGGAGTCGCGGTCACCGCCACGATGCCAACGGGCACCAGGAACGGCGCGGCGGGCTTCGGCGACGCCTACGCCGGCGGGGTCTCCGGATGGACCGAACCGGCCGGTACGGCGCTCACGCTCGGCCTGCCGTCGTCCACCCCCGCCCTGACCTCGACCGTCGACGCGGCGCGGCAGCCCGCGACGAGCGGCGCCCCGGACACCCGCGTACCGGCGGGCGTCACCGAGCAGGTCCCCTACAGCCCGGACAACTGAGCCGCACACCGACCGAAGGTCCCGGCCGCGCCATCCGCGGCCGGGACGGGCTCGACCACCCCAACCTCGGCCGTGGAGCACATCGATGCACGTTCCCCGCGGCGCGCGCAGCCTCAACCCGACGCGCGTCACCCTGCTCACCGAAGGCACCTACCCGCACAGTCACGGCGGCGTCAGCGTCTGGTGCGACCAACTCGTCGACGGTATGCCCGACATCGACTTCGATGTCATCGCCGTCACCGGCACCGGACGCGAACCGATCGTGTGGGACATCCCCGCACAGGTCATGAACGTCGTCGCGGTCCCCATGTGGGGGCCCGCGCCCGACGGCCGCCCGCCACGTGGGCGGCGCCGCAACCAACTCACCGCCGCCTACGAACAGTTCCTGACCGCTCTGCTCGACCCGTGCGCCGAGGACCGGTTCGCCGGCGCCCTGTACGCGATGGCACAGGCCGCCGCCGACGGGATGCTGAGTCCGTTCCTGCGCGGTGACCGGGCGATCAGCATCCTGACCGGGGTGTGGAACCGTCCGGGTCTCGCCGTCCGCGAGGCCCGGCCGACCCTGCACGACGCCATCACCGCGACCGCTCTGCTGGAGCACGCGCTGCGGCCGCTGACCGCGCCGGTGCCCGAGCACGGGGTGGCACACGCGGTGAGCGGTGGTGTCGCCGTACTGCCGGGCCTGGCCGCGCTCGAACGGCACGGAGTACCGCTGCTGTTGACCGAGCACGGCGTCTATCTGCGCGAGCGCTATCTCGGCTACCGCACCGGCCCGTACCGCTGGCCGGTGAAGGCCGTCGTGCTGGGCTTCTTCCGGCTGCTCGCGGAGGAGACGTACCGGCGCGCCGCGCTGATCACCCCGGGCAACCGCTACAACCGGCTGTGGGAGGAACAGGGCGGCGCCGCACCCGAGTCGATCCGAACCGTCTACAACGGCGTGGACCCGGCCGCGTTCCCGCCGGCGGGCCCGGAGCCCGGTCAACCGACCCTGAGCTGGGCCGGACGCGTCGACCCGATCAAGGACCTGGAGACCCTGATCCGGGCGTTCGCCCTCGTACGGGACCGACTCCCGGACGCGCGGCTCAGGTTGTTCGGCGGCACACCGCGTGGCGGCGAGGCCTACCGTGAACGCTGCGAGGCCCTGGCCGCCGAACTGGGGCACGCGGACGCGGTCACCTTCGAGGGCCGGGTGGACGACATCAAGGACGCCTACGCGGCGGGCAACGTCGTGATGCTCTCCAGCATCAGCGAGGGCTTCCCGTTCACCCTGATCGAGGCCATGTCGTGCGGACGGGCGACCGTGTCCACGGACGTGGGCGGGGTGCGCGAGGCGGTCGGCGACAGCGGTCTCGTCGTCCCCCCGCGGGATCCGGGCGCCATGGCCGCCGCCGCGCTGGAACTGCTCGGCGATCCCGGACGCCGTCGCTCGATGGGCGAGGCCGCCAGGCTGCGGGTCATCGAGCAGTTCACCCTGCGGCAGACCGTCGACACCTTCCGGACCATCTACCTGGAACTGTCGGCGCTCGGCCGGATCGTCCCGGACGTTCCCGAGACGGCCGACGCCGTGCTCGCGGCACCGGCCGGTCCGGCGGCTCCGTCCAAGCCGAGGAGCCTGGCCGGATGAGCGGACCGATGGCCCTGCAACCCGGCGGCGCGGGGGGCGACACCCTGTCCCTGCGGCTCGCCGACGACCGTACGCTCGCGCTGTCCAGACCCCGCCAGGGCCCGGACCGGGACGCGGTCGACCGGCTCGCCGCCGAGCTGGCGGACGGCATCGGGCCGGCCGTCCACCCGTACGAGGTGGCGGCGCTGCTGGAGTCGGAGGGGCTGACCGCCGAGGTCATCCAGGAGAGGTACGGGCACCCGAACCTCTTCTCGCTCGCCTCCGCGCTGTACGAGCGGGTGCCGCGCACCTTTCCCGAGCCGCCGCGACCGGCCGACCCGTGGCGTCCGGACCATGTGCGCTGCGGGCTGCGCGGGGCCCTGTTCGCCCTGCCCGGCCTCGCCTATCTGCTGACCGGGCGGCTGTGGCACGCGGGCCGGGATCTCGACGTCCTGGTGGTGGCCGGACTCGTCTCCTGGGCGTGGGGCCAGGCGCTCGGGCACCGCGCCTATCTGCGCATGACCACGGGCCGCCGCGAGGCGGGCCGGACCCTGCTCAAGGGGGCGCCGCTCGGGGCGCTCGCCGCGACGGCGTCCGGGGCGCTGATCGCCGGGTCCGGCACGGCGGTCGGGGTCGCCGCCGCACAGTCGGTGTATCTCGCGGCGGCCGGAGTGCTGCTGGTGCTGGGCGCGGAACGGCTGCTGCTGGCCGCGCTCACCCCGCTGATCGCCGGTGCGGCGGCGCTGCCCTGGTGGGACCCGGGGACCGCGGGGCGCATCGCCCTGCCACTGCTGTCCGTGCTCGGCGCGGTCGCCGCGTCCGGCTGGGCGCTGCGGGCCGCGTTCGCCGCCTCCCCGGCCCCGGACGGCGCCCGTCCGTCGCTGCTGCGGTCGCTGCCGTACGGCCTGTTCGGGCTGTCCGCCGGGGTCCTGGTGCTGCTGGAGGGACGACAGCACCCCGGCGCCGTGATCGCGCTGACCGTGAGCATGGGACCGGCTGAGTGGCTGCTGTACCGGTATCGCGGGATGTCGGTGGCGGCACTGCGGGCGACGGCGACTCCGGCCGCCTTCCTGCTGCGGTCGACCGGAATCCTCGGCCTCTGCCTGCTCGTCTACGTCCTCCCGCTGCTGCCCGCGGCCCTGCTCACCGGCGCGGAGCCGGCCCCGCTGCTGCTGCTCGCCGCCACCTTGTGGACCGCGTTGCTGCTCCAGGCCTTCGGGGTGGCCTGGCCACCGGCCGCGGTCTGCCTGACGGCGGCCTGCGGAGCCACCTCGGCCACCGTGCTCCATACCCCGCCGAACGCCGTCGTTCTGACCCTGTTCTGCGGCACGGCCGCCCTCTGTCTCACGGCGTGTGCCGTGCGGCTGCTGGGACGGCCCGCGCCGCACGCCTGAACGAACCACCGCGCACGGCACGCCCGAACCACCACGCACAGCCCGTCCGGACAAGCCCGGACGGCAGCCGCGCACCGATCCGAAATCGCACATCACATGAGCAACCAACCGGAAGGACCTACGAGTTGACCACCGAACCGCTCGCCGCCGTCACCGGAGCCGAGGGTTTCATCGGCTCCCACCTCACCGAGGCGCTGGTCGCCTCCGGACATCGCGTGAGGGCCATGGCGCAGTACAACTCCTTCTCCTCGTACGGCTGGCTGGAGACACTTCACCCCGATGTCCTGGACCAGGTGGACATCGTCCTGGGCGATGTCCGGGACCCGGGCTCGGTCCGCGGTCTGGTCGAAGACGCCGACTGCGTGTACCACTTGGCCGCGCTCATCGCGATCCCGTACTCCTACCGGGCGCCGCACAGCTATGTGGACACCAATGTCACCGGCACCCTGAACGTGCTGGAGGCGGTGCGTGCGCTCGGCACGCCCCGGCTCGTGCACACCTCCACGAGCGAGACCTACGGCACCGCGCAGACGGTGCCGATCACCGAGGACCACCCCATCAACACCCAGTCCCCGTACGCCGCTTCGAAGGCCGGCGGGGACAGGCTGGCCGACAGCTACCACGCGAGCTTCGACACGCCGGTGGTGACGCTGCGGCCGTTCAACACCTTCGGCCCGCGCCAGTCGATGCGCGCGGTCATCCCCACCGTCATCGGCCAGGTGGCCGCGGGCGAACACACCATCACGCTCGGCGATCTGCGGCCCACCCGCGACTTCACCTTCGTCAAGGACACCGCGCAGGCGTTCCTCTCGGTGGGCACGGCGCCCGCGGAGAAGGTCGTGGGCCGGACCTTCAACGCCGGTACGGGCGGGGAGATCTCGGTCGGCGACCTGGTGGCGCTGATCGGCAAGGTGATGGACACCGCCCTCGACGTCCGCGAGGACGCGGGGCGCATCCGGCCGGCCAACTCCGAGGTGATGCGGCTGGTCGCCGACGCGACCCGGCTCACCGCGGCGACCGGCTGGAGCCCCGGCCACGACCTGGCGCAAGGACTCGCGCAGACCGTGGAGTTCTTCCGCGAACCGGCGAACCTGGCCCGCTACAAGACCGGCATCTACAACATCTGATCCCGTCCGGCACGTCCCACGAAGGAGGAGACCCATGCACGCAGTGATTCTGGCGGGAGGCAAGGGCGTCCGGCTGCGGCCCTACACCACCGCCCTGCCCAAGCCGCTCGTTCCCATCGGCGACCAGCACGCCATCCTGGAGATCGTTCTCCGGCAGCTCGCCACGGCCGGGTTCACCAGTTGCACGATCGCCATAGGCCACCTGGGCGAGATCATCCGGGCCTACGTCGGCGACGGCGCCCAATGGGGCATGGCCGTCGACTACTCCACCGAGGAGAGCCCGCTCGGCACCATGGGCCCCCTGCTGACCATGCGCGACCGGCTGCCCGAGTCGTTCCTCGTCATGAACGGCGACGTACTCACCGATCTCGATTTCGGCGACGTCCTTGTGCGGCACCGGAGTTCGGGGGCGCCGCTGACGATCGCGACCTATGCGCGCAAGGTGCAGATCGACTTCGGCGTGCTGACCACCGACGACAGCAAGGTGGTCGCCTTCACCGAGAAGCCGAGCATCGACTATCGCGTCTCGATGGGCGTGTACGGTCTGTCGCGGTCCACGCTCGAAGGCTATACACCGGGGCTGCCGCTGGGCTTCGACGAGCTGGTCCTCGATCTGCTGCGCAGCCGCAACGAGCCGCAGGCCTACGACTTCGACGGGTACTGGCTCGACATCGGCCGCCCGGACGACTACGACCGGGCCAACGCCGAGTTCACCACCCGCAAGTCGATGTTGCTCAAGGGAGCCTGACCACCGCATGCGCATTCTCGTCCTGGGCTTCACCGGCTATCTGGGCGGCCATGTCGTCGAGCACCTGCACACCCTTCCGGGCGTGCGGGTGCTCGGCGGCGGCCGCTCGCCCGCCGCGGACTTCGGCATCGACCTGGCCACCGCTCGCAAGGACCGACTCGTCGCGACCCTGGCGGCGGCCGCACCCGACGCCGTGATCAACTGCGCGGGCGCGACCGGCGGCGACACCGTGACCCTCGCCGAGGTCAACTCCCGTGGCCCCGCGGTTCTCTGCGCGGCGCTGCGCGAGGCGGCGCCGACCGCCCGGCTGGTCCATCTGGGCTCGGCCGCCGAGTACGGTCCCGGTGTCCGCGACACCAGCGTGACCGAGTCCGCCGCCACCTGCCCCCTCGCCCCGTACGGGGCGACCAAGCTCGCCGGCACGGTGACCGTCACCACCTCCGGCCTCGACGCGGTGGTGCTGCGGGTGGGCAACCCGGTCGGACCCGGGGCCCCGGCCGCCGGGCTGCCGGGGCGGATCGCGGGACTGCTCCGCGAGGCCGGCCCGGACCCGGACGCGGTGATCCGTCTGGGCGACCTGTCGGCGTACCGCGACTTCGTGGACGTACGCGATGTGGCGCGGGCGGCGGTGTCCGCGGCGTCGGCCCCCGGACGGCTGCCACGCGTCCTCAACATCGGGGGCGGAAAGGCCGTTCCCGTGCGCGCCCTGGTGGACGGCCTGGCGCGCGTCGCCGGGTTCCGGGGGCGCATCGAGGAGAACGGCGGCGGTTCCGCCCGCTCGGGAGAGGTGTCGTGGCAGTGCTCCGACATCACCGCCGCGGGGGAGGCCCTCGGCTGGCGGCCGGCCCTGACGCTCGACGACTCACTGGCGGCGCTCTGGACGGCCGTCGCGGGAACCGCTCCCGCACCGCGTCCCGAAGACGACCGGACGCCATGAGCCTGCTGATTCCGCTGTACGTCCACCCGGGCGAGGACCCGGGCGCCTGGCATCGTCTGATCAGGTCGGCCGACCGTACGTACGGGGTCGTCATCAACCCGGCCGACGGACCGGGCGAGGGCCCCGATCCGGCGTTCACCGCGGCGGCGGACGCGCTGCGGGCGGCGGGCGCCCGGCTGCTCGGCTATGTCGACACCGACTACGGCGCACGCGATCCGGACCTGATCGCGGACGAGGTGCTGCGCCACCGGGACTGGTACGGGACGGAAGGGTGCTTCCTGGATCAGGTGGCACCGACCCCGGAGGCGCTGCCCGGCTGCAAGCGGCTGGTGCAGAGCCTGCGCCGGCTCGGCGCGGCTCCTGTCGTGCTGAACACGGGCGTCCACCCGGCGCCGGGGTACGCCCGCTTCGCCGATCTGCTCGTCACGTTCGAGGGTCACTGGTCCACGTATGTGTCGGCGTTCAGCAGACCGGCGTGGACCGCCCGCCATCCGCCCGAGCGGTTCTGTCATCTGGTCTACGGCGTCCCCGAGGCGCTCGTTCCGCTCGCCGTTCGCACCGCGCGTGAGCGCGGTGCGGCGGTGGCCGGGCCGGTGACGGGCGAACTCCCCAATCCCTGGGCGCGGTTGACTCCCGCCCTGAGAGAGCCGGAGGCCTGAGCGGTACACATCCCCGAGCGCCGTTCCCGAGCCGGGACCTCCTGGCCGGCGCCCGGCCCCCTTTCCAGCAACGTCGATCTCCTTTCCAGAACTTCGATGGCATGTCTCGGTCAAATCTGCGAGGCTTCCAGGTGCCGTCGCCCTGACCCCAGGGTGACGGCACAGAAATCTCACCAAGCGACCGCGCGCACCCGCGCGCGGCCCGCGGCCACCCAGCGGCGCACCCCAGTCGTCCCGGGCGGCCACCGAGCAGGCCGGAATCCCGGCCGCCTCAAAGGAGTTTCGTGTGAGACCGACCCCCCTCAAGGCCCTGGCGGCACGCGTTCTCGTCGTCGCCGCCCTGGCCGCAGTCTCGCTCCCCGGCACCCCCGTGGCGGCCTCGCCGCGGACAGCTCCGGCGGCCGCGGCCGCCTGCACACCGGCCCAGGTGGTGACCAACGGCGGCTTCGAGAGCGGTACTTCGCCCTGGACCCAGTCCTCGACCACCGTGATCACCAGCCGCACGGGCCAGAGCGCCCACGGCGGCACCAGCTTCGCCTGGCTGGACGGCGTCGGCAGCACCCACACCGACACGCTCTCGCAGAGCGTCACCATCCCGTCCGGCTGCAGCAGCGCCAGCCTCACCTTCTGGCTGCACATCGACACGGCGGAGACGACCTCGTCGACCGCCTACGACAAGCTCACCGCGAAGATCGGCAGCACGACGCTGGCGACGTACTCGAACCTCAACAAGGCGACCGGGTACGCCCAGAAGACCTTCGACGTGTCGGCCTTCGCGGGCCAGACGGTGACCGTCGCGTTCACCGGCACCGAGGACTCCAGCCTCCAGACGAGCTTCGTCCTCGACGACATCGCCCTCAACACCTCCGGTGACACGACCCCGCCGGCCGACTCCACCCGCACCCCGGCAGCTCCCGCGTACACGGTCAGTCTGACCAGCAACACGAGCGGCACCGGCTGGACCGGACACGAGAGCGTGACGTTCACCAACGCCTCCTCCACCGCGCTCAGCGAGGTGTACCTGAGGCTGTGGGACAACTACCACGGCACCTGCTCCGCGATGCCCATCGCGGTCAGCAACGTCACGGGCGGCACCGCGGGCGCCCTCTCGGTGAGCTGCACGGCCCTCCAGATCAGCCTGGCCTCGCCGCTGGCACAGAGCCAGAGCGCGACGATCGGTTTCGACCTGGGCATCACCGTGCCCAGCGGCGCCGACCGGTTCGGCTACGACGGGGCCTTCAGCATGGTCGGCAACGCGCTGCCCGTGCTCGCGGTCAAGGACGGCTCCGGCTGGCACCTGGACCCGTACACCAACAACGGCGAGTCCTTCTACTCGCTGGCCGCCGACTTCAAGGTGACCCTCGACCACCCGACGAGCATCCTGGTCCCGGCCACCGGCACCTCGGTGGACACCGCCGGCTCCAGCGGCCGCACGATCACCACGGCCACCGCGTCCAAGGTCCGTGACTTCGCCTGGGCCGCCGGTCCTTTCACCAAGATCTCCGGCACCTCCTCCGCCGGCACCGCGATCAACATCTACTCCGTCACCGGCATCAGCTCCGCCAACGCCCAGTCCATGCTGACCACCGCCAAGTCCGCCGTGGACGCCCACGCGGCGCGCTTCGGCGCCTACCCGTACGGCGAGCTGGACGCGGTGATCGACAACAACTACTGGTTCGGCGGCATGGAGTACCCCGGGTTCGTCCTCGACCTGGTCAGCACCACGGCGCTCACCCACGAGATCGGTCACCAGTGGTTCTACGGGATCGTCGGTGACGACGAGTACAACAGCCCGTGGCTCGACGAGTCGTTCACCGACTACGCCACCGACCTGGCGCAGGGCCTCACCGGCACCAACTGCTGGAACAGCACCTCCTGGGCCTCGACCACCGAGAAGATCACCAACTCGATGGCCTACTGGGACGCGCACTCGTCCCGCTACTCCACCGTCGTCTACGGCTACGGCAAGTGCGCCCTGCACGACCTGCGGCGCGTGCTCGGCGACACCGTCATGGCCAAGCTCCTCAAGGACTACGCCACCTCGCACTGGTACGGCGTCTCGACCACGGCCGAGTTCAAGGCGGCCGCCCAGGCCGCCACGACCACGGACCTGACGTCGTTCTGGACGACGCACCGCATCGACGGCTGACCCGTCCCCTGTTCGCCGCGGTGGCGCCTTCGGGCGTCACCGCGGCGCGCATGGTCCGCCTGGTCGCGCGCATGGTCCGCCTGGTCGCGGGCAGGTTCCGCCGTACGGCGGCTCCCGGTCCGGGAGCACCCGCCCGATCATGGCCGGGTGAGCCGCCGGGCCAGGCGCGAGGAGAAATCATGCTGCTGGTACCGCCCCCGTTCGACCCGGAGCTCGGCATCGCCCTCGCGGCGGTCGGCGGGTCCACGCCCTCCGGGCCCAGCCTCGCGGACATCGCCGCCCTGCGCGCCGAACCGGAACTCGCGGTACCCGCGTACGACCTCACCGACGGCGGCGCGTTCGCGACCTCGGACCTGACGGTTCCGGGGCCGGCTGGCGCTCCCGACATCTCCCTGTTCGTCATCAGGCCCCTCGCGCCCCCGAAGGACGGTCCGCGCCCGGTGGTCTACCACTCCCACGGCGGCGGCATGGTCCTCGGGACCAACCGGGCCGGGGTGGAGGTCGTCCTGGAATGGGCGAAGGAACTCGACGCGATCGTGGTGTCCGTGGAGTACCGGCTGGCGCCCGAACACCCTTACCCGGCCGGGGTGGAGGACGTCTACGCCGGTCTGCTGTGGACGGCGCGGCACGCCGGGGAACTCGGCGGCGACCCGGAGCGGATCGTCGTCGCGGGCGCCAGCGCGGGCGGCGGCCTGACCGCGGCGCTCGCCCTGCTGGCCCGGGACCGCGAGGGGCCTCGGCCGCTCGGGCAGGTGCTGATGTATCCGATGCTCGACGACCGCAACGACACTCCGTCAGCGCACCAGATGGCGGGCGTCGGCGCCTGGGACCGTACGGCCAACTCGACCGCCTGGACCGCCGTGTTGGGCGATGCCCGCGGTGGCCCGGACGTGCCCGCCTACGCCGCTCCGGCGCGGGCCTCGGACCTGTCAGGACTGCCTCCCGCGTTCCTCGACGTCGGATCCGCGGAGACCTTCCGGGACGAGGTAGTCGACTACGCGTCGCGGATCTGGCGGGCCGGCGGAGTCGCCGAACTGCATGTGTGGCCCGGCGGTTTCCACGGCTTCGACTCCTTCGCCCCGCACACCGCGCTCGCACGCACCGCCCGTGCCACCCGCCTCACCTGGCTGCGCAGGCTCCTCTCACCGTGAGAGCCCGACACCCGCAGGACCAACGGTTGTTCAGACGGGCAGGAGGCGGCCGATCAGCGCGCTGAGCTGCTGGGCGTTGCGGCACTCGTGCATCTCCACGAGTTCGGCGTAGGCGAGGGCCGCCGAGTCGCCCGTGCCCCACTGCGAGCGGGCCTCGGGGTTCAGCCAGTAGGCACGGCGGGCCTGCCGGGTGAGCTGCCGGACGGCGGGCAGATTCGGGTCGCTCATGTTCGTACGGGCGTCACCGAGCACGAAGACGGTCGTCCGGGAGCCGACCGCCCCGGTGTACCGCTCGGCGAACTCGCCGAACGCGACGCCGTAGTCACTGCTGCCGTGCCAGCCCGTGATCGTCGCCTCGGAGCGGATCCTGGCGCTCAGCCCCTCGGGGTCGGCCGCGCCGGGCCCGATCAGCCCGGTCACCTCGTCGACCCGGTTGACGAAGGCGAACACCCGCACCTTGCTGAACTGGTCGTGCAACGCCTGCACCAGCAGCATGGTGAAGTCCGAGAAGCCCGACACCGACCCCGACACATCGCACAGCAGCACCAGTTCGGGCCGCACGGGACGACGCCTGCGCAGCACCGGGCGCATCGGCACCCCGCCCGTGGACAGCGATCCGCGCAGGGTCCGCCGCAGATCGATGGTGCCGCGACTGGCCCTGCGGCGGCGCGCGGCGAGCCGGGTCGCCAGTTTGCGGGCGAGCGGCTGGACCACCTTGCGCAGTTCGGCGAGCCGGTCCCGGCCGGCGAACAGGAAGTCGACGCGGTCGGCGGTCGGGGCCACCGCGCGCCGGGCGATCTCGTCACGGTCGCGCCGCTCGGCGATCCGACGCCGCGCCTCCGTGGCGACCTGCCCGCGGAACACCTCGATGCGCCGCCGGATCTCGTCCTCGAGCAGCCGGTCGGTGAACCCCTCCCCGCCGCCCCGCGCACGGACCGTGTCCCGCGCGCGGGCCATCAGGGTCCCCGGCCGCAGCCGGTCGAGTGTCTGGTACGAGGACCAGCCGTCCGTGGCCGTCGTGCCCCCGTAGCCGCCGAACCCGTCGACGGCCTCGATGGCCAACCGGCCCATGAGGGCTTGGTCGTCGGCGGCCAGCGCGGCCGCGAGGCGGTCCCGCAGGTCGTCCCGGTCCGCGGGTCCGGCGCCGTCCGGTGCCCCGACGCCTCTCGGGAAGTACACGTCGAAGACGGGGTCGAACACCCGCCGCTGGCCCGGGTTGTGGAGCAGGGTCGCGGCCAGCCCTTCTCTCAGCCGGTCACGGTCCGCGAAGCCCAGCGCCGCCACCGCTCGCGCCGCGTCCACGGTCTCGCCCGTGCCGATCCGGACTCCGTGCGAGCGCAGCGCGCCGACCAGGCCCGTCAGCCGGTCCGCGGCACCGGGCGTCGGCACGGCGGGGTTCACACGGCGCCCAGGTCGAGTTTGGCGGCCGCCTTCAGTACGTCGTCCTGATGCTTGAGGATCACGCCCAGGCTGTCGCGTACGACCTCCTCGTCGAGGGTGTCGGCGCCCAGGGCCAGCAGCGTGCGGGCCCAGTCGATGGTCTCGGCGACGGAGGGGACCTTGCGCAGGTCCATCTCCCGCAGCGCCCCGACGACCCGCACCACGGACTCGGTGAGCGCCTCGTCGAGTCCGGGCACCTTCAGCCGTACGATCCGGCGCTCCAACTCCTCGTCGGGGAAGCCGATGTGGAGGAAGAGGCAGCGGCGGCGCAGCGCCTCGGACAGTTCACGGCTGGCGTTCGAGGTGAGCACCACGAAGGGGCGGCTCGTCGCCGCGATCGTGCCCAGCTCGGGGACGGTGACCTGGAAGTCGCTGAGCACTTCGAGCAGCAGGCCCTCCACCTCGACGTCGGCCTTGTCGGTCTCGTCGATCAGCAGGACCTTCGGGTCGTCGCCGCGGATGGCGGTCAGCAGGGGGCGCGCCAGCAGGAACTCCTCGCTGAAGATGTCCGTGCGCGTCTCGTCCCACGTCTCGTCGCGGCCGGCGGTGATGCGCAGCAACTGCTTGGCGTGGTTCCACTCGTACAACGCCCGTGACTCGTCGACGCCTTCGTAGCACTGGAGGCGGATCAGCCGGGCCCCGGCGACCTGCGCGACGGCCTTGGCGAGTTCGGTCTTGCCCACACCGGCGGGGCCCTCCACCAGGAGCGGTTTACCGAGGCGGTCGGCCAGGAAGACCGTCGTGGCGACGGCGGGCGAGGCCAGATAGCCCACCTCGGCGAGCCGTGCCGAGACCTCGTCGACGGATGTGAACAGCATCGGGCCTCCAGCACGCGCGGACGAGGTCGGGCTCACTATCTAAGCGCTTGTTCACCCTCGCTGTCACGTGTGACGGCCCCCACCGCACAAGGGGTCCTAGGAGACCCGCAGTACGATCTTGCCGCGCCGGTGCTCCCGTTCGAGGGCCGAGTAGGCCCCGGGCGCGCTCTCCAGCGGAACGATCCGGTCGACCTGCGGGACCAGCCGGCCCGACTCGACGAGCGCCGTCAGCTCCTCCAGACCGGCGCGGTCCGGCTCGACCACGAAGAAAACCCCGCGGGCGTCCACCCCGTCCGGAGGCGCCGGCGGCGCGACGACGCTGACCAGGACCCCGCCCGGCCGCAGCACCTGCCAGGAACGGTCCAGGGTGTCCCCGCCGACCGTGTCGAACACGACGTCCGCGTCCAGGACCTCGGCCTCGAAGCGCTGCCCGGCGTAGTCGATCACGGTGTCCGCGCCCAGGCCACGCACGAAGTCGGCGTCCCGGGCCGCCGCGGTGGCCGTCACCGCGGCCCCCAGCGCGGCCGCGACCTGCACCGCGAACGAGCCCACGCCGCCCGCCCCGCCGTGCACGAGCACCCGCTGTCCCGGCGCGACACCGGCATGGGCGACAAGCCCCTGCCATGCCGTCAGACCCGCGAGCGGCAGCGCGGCCGTCCGCTCGTGGTCGAGCGACCCCGGCTTCGCGGCGAGATCCGCCGCGGGAACGGTCACGTACTCGGCCGCGGCCCCGTCCCGGGTGAAGGGAATCAGGCCGTAGACCGCCTCACCGGGCCTGAAGTCCGCGACACCGTGCCCGAGCTCGGCCACGACACCGGAGACCTCCTTGGACGGCACGATCGGCAGGCGCGGGCTGCCGCTGCCTTCGAAACTGTCGGTCCAGGTCGCGTCCCAGCCCAGCTCCCCCGAGGTGACGGACGCCGCCCGGACCTCGACCAGCACGTCACCGGGACCGGGGACCGGCCTCGGCGCGACCTCGTAGACCAGTTCCTCCGGGCCGCCCCGCCGATGACCGCGCACCGCGTGCATCGTGCCGTTCATCCGCTTCCTCCTCATCGGGACGGCACAGGGCCGCCGTCGAGTCGATCGCCATCGAGAGCTCCGGCTCCGGCGCGGACCGGCCGTTCTTCACGATAGATCCGGGACCGGCGGCTTTCCTGCCGGGCTCGTACGTCCTGCCGGCGCGAGTGCGGCACCGGCGGCTCTCCGCGGGGCTCGACCGGTGCCTCTTACCGCAGGGAGAACGGGCTCCCGGGTCAGCGAGGACCGCGGGCCACGGCGGCCCACGGGCCGGAAACGGTCACCCCGGCCGGCCCCGGAACGGCGTCGGCGCGAAGAGGTCCGACCCGTCACCACGGGGGGAGTGACGGGCCGGACCCTGAACCCACGGTGCCATGCCCGGATCGTGTCGCGCAGCGTCTTCGCGAAGTCCCGCGCGGCACGGTTCGCGGACACCCCGCGCCGCGGCCCCCTGACCTGCCAGGTCCTGCGGGGCGGCCGACGATGACCGCCTGCGACAATCTGCGGCAGCGCCGGTGTTCGACGCGGCGTGCCGCGAACGACGGAGGAGCCTGTGCCACTGCCTTCACGCCCCTTGCGAAAGCTGGGCTTCCTGACCATCGGCCTTTTCGACGAGCGCGACCCCGGGCGCGGCCACGAGTCCACACTCGGCATCATCGAACTGGGCGAGCGGCTGGGCTTCGACAGTGCCTGGCTGCGCCACCGCCATCTCCAGTACGGCATCTCCTCGCCCGTGGCCGTCCTGGCGGCCGCCTCGCAGCGCACCCGCCGCATCGAGCTCGGGACGGCCGTCATACCCGTGGGCTGGGAGAACCCACTGCGCCTCGCCGAGGACCTGGCGACGGTCGACGTGCTGGCGGAAGGCAGGCTCAACCCGGGTGTCAGCGTCGGACCGCCCCTGCACTACGAGCAGGTGAAGCACGCCCTCTATCCCGACACCGGTGAGAGCGAGGACTTCGGGTACGGGCGGGTGGAACGGCTGCTCGACTTCGTGCGCGGCGAGCCGGCCTCCGACTTCAGCGGGACGGAGGGCTTCGAGGTCTTCTCGGACCGCGTACAGCCGCACTCCCCCGGCCTGGGCCGCCGCATGTGGTACGGCGGCGGCAGCCTGCGGTCGGCGCGGTGGGCGGGCGAACACGGCATGAACTTCCTGACCAGCAGCGTCGTGAAGGCGGAGGAGTCCGAGGACTTCGCCGAGATCCAGCTCTCGCACGTACGGGCCTTCCGCGCCCACCATCCGGAGGGGGACCGCGCCCGAGTCTCGCAGGGGCTCGTCGTGATCCCCACCGACAGTGCCTCACCCGAGCAGCGCGCGAGGTACGAGGATTACGCCCGTGGGCGGCTGGCGCGGACGACGGCGCCGCAGGGGCCGGCGCGCCTGATGTTCGCGCCGGACCTCGTCGGCAGCTCCGACCGCATCGCCGAACAGCTTTACGCCCAGGCCGCGTTCAGGGAGATCGACGAGGTGGCGTTCGCTCTTCCGTTCACCTTCGGCCATGAGGACTACGTCCAGATCCTCACCGACATCGCCACGAAGCTGGGCCCGGCGCTGGGGTGGCGACCGGCCGTCTGAACGGGGCCCGAGGGCCCGCCGGGAGGCGCGATCGCCACCGGCGGGGACGGGTCGACGGCGGGAAGGCGTCGCGGGGCGGGAAGGCGGCGCCGGGTGGGCCGGGTCGACGCCCGACACGTCGGTCCCGCCCACCCGGGAGCGTCTCGCGACGATCAGTCCCTGAGGCGGTCGATCTGCCGGATCTTGTTGGTCGCGTCCAACGCGGCGACCTTGTAGGACTCGGCGAGCGTCGGGTAGTTGAAGACGGCGTCGACCAGATAGTCCACCGTTCCGCCGCAGCCCATGACGGCCTGGCCGATGTGGATGAGCTCGGTCGCGCCCGTACCGAAGCAGTGGACGCCGAGGAGCCTACGGTCGTCCGGCGAGACCAGCAGCTTCAGCATGCCGTGCGAGTCGCCGATGATCTGCCCCCGGGCCAGTTCCCGGTAGCGGGAGATGCCCACCTCGAACGGCACGCACTCCTCGGTGAGCTGGTCCTCGGTCCGGCCGATGAAGCTGATCTCCGGGATGGTGTAGATGCCGATCGGCTGCTGGTCGAGCATCCGGTTCACCGGCTCGCCGCAGGCGTGGTACGCCGCCGTACGGCCCTGTTCCATCGAGGTGGCCGCGAGCGCCGGGAAGCCGATGACGTCCCCGACGGCGTAGATGTGCGGCACCTCGGTGCGGTAGTGCTCGTCGACGGTGATCCTGCCGCGCGGGTCGGCGGACAACCCCGCCTTGTCCAGGTCTAGTTCATCGGTGAGACCCTGTCGGCCCGCCGAGTACATGACCGCGTCGGCGGGGATCTTCTTGCCGCTCTCCAGGACCGTGAGCGTGCCCCGGGCGTGGCGCTCGACGGCGGCGACGGTCTCGCCGAACCGGAAGGTGACGGCGAGCTCCCGCAGGTGGTACTTCAGCGACTCGATGACCTCGACATCACAGAAGTCGAGCATCCCGGAACGCTTCTCGACCACCGTGACCTTGGAGCCGAGGGCGGCGAACATGGAGGCGTACTCCATGCCGATCACACCGGCGCCGACGATGACCATGGAGCGCGGGACCTGCTCCAGGTTCAGGACGTTGTCCGAGTCCATGATCGTCTGCCCGTCGAACGCGACGGTCTCGGGCCGCGCCGGACGCGTTCCCGTGGCGATGACGATGTGGTCGGCGCTCAGCCGCTTCTCGTTGCCGTTCGCCTCGACCACGGCGACCGTGTGGTCGTCCACGAAGCGGCCGATGCCGGCGAACAGGGACACATGGTTGCGCGAGAGCTGGCTGCGGATGACGTCGACCTCGCGATCGACCACGTGCTCGGTGCGAGCGGTCAGATCGGCGACGGTGATGTCCTCCTTCAGCCGGTAGCTCTGGCCGTACAGATCCCGCTGGCTGAGGCCACTGAGATACAGGACCGCCTCGCGCAGCGTCTTGGAGGGGATGGTTCCCGTGTGGATGGAGACCCCGCCGACCATGTCGGGGCGGTCGATGACGGCGACCCGACGGCCGAGCTTGGCGGCCGCGATGGCGGCCTTCTGTCCACCCGGGCCGGATCCTATGACGAGCATGTCGAAGTCGCGCACCTGCGGAGTCTGTCAGCCCGGGACCGCTTCCCGGAAGGGTGAACGGGTGATCAGTCGCCGGAGTGACGGATGAAGCGCCGGCTCGCGGTACGGCCACTGTCATCGCCCCGGCACCCCGATGCCCGTGCCACAGCCCTCCGTACGGGCGGTCCCCACTCGTCGGGGTCACCGAACCGGGCCGTCGCCGTCCGGGCGACCGCCACCCGTCCCGCGCCCTGCCCGAGTGGGGACCGTCCGTCCCGTCCCGTTCGTGCCGCGGCGTCCCGGGGAAGGCCATCGGCTGTCAACGGCCGCCGCACGACCAGCTGTTGGTATTCCTGTCGGCCGAAGAGGAGGGCCCGGGAAACGGAAACTCAGCGTCGGGCGAACGCATGCCGGAATGGGGCGCGGGCGTCGCCGGTGTGGGCTACATTCGGGAATCCTCGGCATCGACGCCTCCGGGGGTGAGGCCACGTCGAGGAGAATTCCGGAGCGGCGAATGCACCAGTCCCACCTTCCTCCACCGCCAACGGCACTCACTCAGGGGGGACTCGCCGACAGCCTCCGCGAAACGGCGCTCAGCACCCCTGATCTGCCGCAGCTCGCGCGCCGCGCCGAGGGTCGCTCGGGCGCCTGGACGCAGGTGACGGCGGCCGAGCTGTGGGGCGAAGTGGTCGACGTGGCACGGGGGCTCGTCCGGTCCGGCATCCGGCCGGGCGACCGCGTGGCCATCATGGCGCGCACCCGCTACGAGTGGACGGTGTTCAGCTACGCCCTGTGGTCGGTCGGCGTGGAGATCGTGCCGGTCTACCCGACGTCGTCGCACGAACAGGTCGCGTGGATCCTGAAGGACGCCCACTGTGTGGGCGTGGTGGTCGAGGACGAGCAGGGCGTCATGACGGTCGGCTCGGCCTGCGCCGCGCTCCCGTTCCTGCGCCATGTCTGGCAGTTGGACAACGGGGCGATCGCGCAACTGGTGGAGCGCGGCCGTGCGATACCGGCGACCGCGGTCGACTCGCTGCGCCGGATAGTGCTGGCCGACTCCACCGCGGTCGTCGCGTACACCTCCGGCACGACCGGACAGCCCAGGGGCTGCGCCCTGACGCACCGCGGTCTGGCGAGCCCCTGCGACACGCTGCTCGAAGGCTGGGGACACACGGTGGCGCCGCCGGGTGTGCAGCCGGCCGTCCTGGCCTTCCTGCCCTTCTCCCATGTCTACGGCCTGATGATCCAGGGGGTCTGTCTGCGCGGCGGCATCCTGATGGGGCACGAGCCGGACCTGAGCGAGGAGACGCTTTCCGAGGCGATGCTCACGTTCCGGCCGACCTATTTGTACGCCGTCCCGTCCGTGTTCGAGAGGATCTACAAGAACTTCGTGAAGGCGTCCCAACGAGCGGGCCGCAGCGCGCTGTTCGAGCGCGCCATGCGCACGGCGCGGGACTTCGCCCTGGCCGAGGAACAGCAACGGCTGGGCACGGGTGCGGGCCCGGGCTTCGATCTGCGGCTTCAGCACTCCCTCTACGAGAAGACGGTGTACAGGAGGCTGCGCGGCGCGCTGGGCGGGAGGGTGGGCGGCGCGGTCTCGGGCGGCTCCCCGCTCAACCGTGAACTCGCCCTGTTCTTCGCGGGAATCGGCATCTCCATCCACGACGGATACGGGCTCACCGAGACCAGCGGAGGAATCACCGCCCAGCCGGTCGGGCGGGCGAAGTCAGGCACCGTCGGACGCCCTCTGCCGGGCACGGAGGTCCAGGTGTCCGACGACGGGGAGATCCACGTGTGGGGGCCCTCCGTCTTCCAGGGCTACATCAACGACGCCGCGGCGACCCGGTCCTCGTTCCGCAACGGCTGGCTGGCGACCGGGGACCTCGGTCAGGTCGATGCCGAGGGATATCTGACGATCACCGGCCGCAAGAAGGACATCATCATCACCAGCGGGGGGATGAGCGTGGCCCCCGCCGCTCTCGAGGAACGGCTGCGGGTCCACCCGCTCATCCACCAGGCGGCCGTCGTGGGCGACAACCGGCCCTGCGTGGGCGCCCTCATCACCCTGGACCCCGAGTTCGTCACGCACTGGCGCGCCTCCCGGGCCAAGGGCGAGACACCCGCCCGGGACGCGCGCGAGGAGAACGAGCTGCGCGAGGAGGTCAGGCGCGCGGTCGCGGCGGCCAACACCACCGTGTCCCGCTCCGAGTCCATCCGGGTCTTCCGTGTCCTGCCGGAGCCCTTCGACCTGTCCAACGGGCTGCTGACGCCCTCGCTGAAACTGCGCCGGGACGCCATCGCCGAGCGGTACGCCGCCGAGATCGAGGCGATGTATCAGACCTCGTCCCGGGTTCCGCGGGAGGCGGCGATCGGTGAGCCGTCGATCCTGGACGACTCGGACAACGTGTTCCGGTGATCGGGACACGGGCGGCCCACGGCACGGCGCGGCACGTAGGAGCCTCCCAGGAGTGACCTCAGCGGCGTGACACGGCTCCTGGGCTCCGGCTGCTCTGTGGCGTTCATGTGCCCACCTTGCGCCGGGCCGGCCGCGCCGACCAGACCCCTCCGGTGAGCAGGACCACCGGTCCTGGTACCGGCACCGCCACGGTCACCGGGAATACGGGGCTCCTCGCTCAGCGGGACCCGGTGGCGTACCGGACGGACTCCTGTGCGCGGGGCAGCCGCGGGGTGCGGACCGTGCCGTCGTGATCCGTCACATCACGCGTGGCCGACCCGCTCGTGCGGGGCGACGGCCTCCCTCGAGTTCACCCGGCCCAGCAGGGACACCGAGACGACCGCCGCGAACGCGCACCACGTCGAGACGAACTCCAGCTCCCACAGCGACCAGCAGATCGTCGCGCCCGCCGCGACCAGGACCCCGAGCAGCAGCAGCCCCCGGTCTCCGGACACGAGCAACGCGCCGACGGTGGCGAAGAGGTAGCCCACGATGACCAGTTCGTGCTGGGGCAGGTCGACGACATAGCCCATGGTGTGGCCGCGGGTCTCGGCCCGAACCGGATGGACGGCCATGGCGTGCGCGAGCGCCGCCGCGGTGGCGATACCGGCGGCGAGCGGGAACAGCAGCCTGGGCCGGGCACGTCTCGGCACCGAGCACAGCACGCCCGCCGGCACCCACACGGCCAGCAGCGGGAGGGCGATCACTGCCCAGGCCACGGTGGCGGGACCGGTACCGCCACCTGCGTCCCAGACCCGGGATTCGACGATCTGGTGGGCGCCGAGCAGCAACGGCAGCGCGGCCAGCGGGAGATCCCGCCTCCGCCGCGCCCGCACGACACAGGCCACCCCGACAGCGGCGACACCGGCACCGGCCACCAGATCCGCCGTCGCACTCCAGCACATCACGCCCCCTGAATCCGCCGTCACAAGATCCTGTCGTGTGGAATCCACGCTACGACGCCCTACACGCCGGGCCCGGCGTGGACATGCCGCAGGAAGGTGGGGCGGCCCTCCGCGAGCCGGGCCGGCCGGCCGGGCCTCGGCAGGCCGGGAGGGAGCCGGAGCGGCCGCCCGGTCCCCCGCCGCGGCCCAGGCACATCATGAAGTTTCAACAAAGCTGGGCGTACGGTCCGGTTCGCCCCTGTGCCACGCCCGCGAAGAGTGATTGGGTGGGCCTCGGCCATGCCATCCAACACGCAGGAGAGCTCCGCAACCATGAGCACCCCGTACACCTTCGAATACAAGGTCGTCACGTTCCGAGAGTCGCTGATCGGCGACGCGCTGGACAGCGACAAGCTGGAAAAGGTCCTGAACAAGCATGCCGAGGACGGCTGGGCGCTCAAGGCGATCACGGCCGCGGACGTCAAGGGCCGCATAGGTCCCGGCGCCGTGGAGGGGCTGCTGCTCACCCTGGAGCGTCCGCGCGCCTGACGCTCGTATGGTGCGAGCGGTGCCCGGGCGGGGGATGCTGTTGCTGATGGGACAGCGGATCCGCAGGTGCTACTGATGCCGTCGGGGGTCTTCCGGCACGGAAGGCCCCTCACGGCTGAACTCACGTCCGGGGACCCGACGAGGCCCCGCACCCCGCGCGACCGCTGCCGGCCAATCGGTCCAGGACGGACGGCGATGAAGAGCGACGGAACACTCCACACCGGTGTCGTCACCAGCCAGTCGGTGTTCGGCGCACCGTGCTGGGTCAGCCTGACCACCCGCGATCTGCGGGCCGCCCAGGCCTTCTACAGTGCGGTCCTCGGCTGGAAATGGGCCGCGGGCACCAGAATGGGCGACCAGTACCGGATCGCCCGTGTCGCCGGGATTCCGGTCGCCGGAATCGCCGAGGTCGGTTTCGTGGCGAGGACACCGGTCTCCTGGACCCCGTTCTTCGCGGCGGCCTCCGCGGACGAGACGGTCTCCCGAAGCCAGGAGCGCGGCGGTACGACCGCTGTCGGGCCGATCTCGCTGCCACCGGGCCGGGTGGCGCTGCTGGCCGACCGGGACGGCGCGGTCTTCGGCATCTGGGAGGGCGAGCTGGTCTCCGGCTGGGAACGCTGGCGCAACGCGGCTCCCTCCTTCATCCGACTGCACACCCGGGACGCCTTCGACGCCGCCATCTTCTACGGGGAGGTGCTGGGCTGGGCGTCCGCGGTCCCCGGCTGCTGCGAGGTCGACTACGAGGAGAACGAGGTCGTCCTGCGCAGTTTCGGTGACGTGGTGGCCCGGATCTACTCCGGCGCGGTGGGGGCGGCCCCGGACCCCGGCCTCCGGCCGCACTGGCAGATCCACTTCGCCGTCGACGACGTGGAGGCCTGCGTCCGCGCGGCCCGCGTCCACGGCGGCACCGCCCACCAGCAGGGCGTCGGCTCGATGGAAGCCGTCCTCACCGACCCCGACGGGGCTCGCTTCTCGGTGACCTCCCGGGCCGCCCGATGACACGGCGGACGAAGCGCCCGCGACCGCCCGGCGGCGAAGTCGCCGGGCCCACGACGCGACGGATTACTCCGTTCGGGCTCCAATAGAGGATGACGGGATACCACCGGTACGACAGGCGCCGCCGACCCACGTGGTCGCGAGGCGACCCGATGGAGGTCCGCGATGCCCACTGCTCTCCGGCTCCTGCACGCTCTCTCCCCCGAACACCGCGAACGGCTGATGAGCGTGGCCCGCGAGGTCTCCTTTCCCGCGGACGGGCCGATCTTCGAGGAGGGAGGCACCGCCGACCGCTTCTGGGTGGTCCGCTCCGGAACGGTCTCCCTGTACCAGCGGGTCATCGCCGAGAGACGGATCACCGTCGCGCAGCTCGGGCCCGGTGACCTGCTCGGCTGGTCGTGGCTGTTCCGCCCGCACACCTGGGACTTCGGAGCCGAGGCGTTCAGCCCGGTGCGCGCCTACGAGTTCGACGCCGCCGAGGTACGGACGCTGTGCGACCAGGATCCGACGCTGGAGCTGTCGCTGACCCGGACGATCGGCGCCATCCTGGCCCACCGTCTCGAAACGACCCGCGCGGCACTCATCGAGCACTACGCACGGCGCGGAGGGAGCAGCTGAGGGACGCGGCCGGGGTCGGGGGTTCCGGTCCTGCCCACTGTCGGACCCGGCTGCGACAGTGATCCCTTATGAACGACATCCTTGATTCCCCGGACGCCCAGGACTCCTTCGCGGTCCTGCCCGGCGCCGTCCACTCACCCGTGATCCTGCACGTGCCGCACTCCTCCCGGGAGATTCCCGCGCCGGTCCGTGACGGCATCCTCCTCGGCGACGCGGCGCTGGAGAGCGAGTTGGACCACATCACCGACGCGCACACCGCCGAACTGGCGGCGGCCGCGGCCGAGGCGGCCGGGCTGACACCGTGGCGGTTCGTCAACCGGCTCTCCCGGCTGGTCGTCGATCCCGAGCGCTTCCCGGACGGGCGGGAGGAGATGCTCGCGGTCGGAATGGGCGCGGTCTACACACGGACGACGCACCGGGCGCCGCTGCGGCCCGCGGACGTCGATCCGCGGCCGCTGGTCGACCGCTACTTCCACTCCTACGCGCGGGCGATGACCGACGCGGTCGCCGACCGGCTGACCGCCACCGGGCGGGCCGTGATCATCGACGTCCACTCGTACCCGACGGCCCGGCTGCCCTACGAACTGCACGGGGACGGACCGCGTCCGCCGGTCTGCCTGGGAACGGACTCCTTCCACACACCGCCGGAACTGGTCTCGCTCGCGGAGAAGGCGTTCGCCGGACTCGGCGGTGTGGGGATCGACAGCCCGTTCTCGGGCGCGTACGTCCCCTTGCGGCACTACGAGCGGGAACCGCAGGTCGCGGCGCTGATGGTGGAGATCCGGCGGGACACGTACATGAAGGAGCCGGGAGGCCCGGTGAGTCCGGGGTTCACGCGTCTCGCCGCGGCCCTGACCACGCTCGTGGACGCGGTGGACGAGTGGACCCGGAGCGTCGGCACCCTGGGCAGGTAGCCACGGAGCGCGGGGCGTCCTAGAGTCGCGGTAAGCAAGCGCTCAGCCACCGATTCACCGATCCATCGGTTCAGGGAGGGCACGGGACCATGCCGGTCGTCGACGCGTGGATGCAGCACCCCACACTCCGTCACTCCAACCACGAGATGTTCGAGTCCCTGCGCCGCTGGACCGGCATGAAGGTGCTGGACGAGGAGCTGCCGGTCGAGGTCACGGTGGCCGCGCTGGCGGCAGCCGACGTCGACACCGGTCTGTCCGCCGCCTGGTACGGGCCTCAGGGCGCCCTGATCACCAACGACGAGGTCGCCGGATTCGTGGCGCGGTCGGACGGCCGGCTGCGCGGGGTCGCGGGCGCCGATCTCACACGCCCCGTCGCGGCGGTGCGGGAACTGCGGCGGGCCGTCGAGGAGTTGGGCTTCGTGGCCCTGCGGATCATTCCGTGGCTGTGGCAACTGCCGCCCACCGACCGGCTCTACTACCCCCTGTACACAGCCTGCGCCGAACTCGGCGTCCCCTTCTGCACCCAGGTCGGGCACACCGGCCCGCTCCGCCCCTCCGAGACCGGCCGGCCCATCCCGTACATCGACCAGGTCGCGCTCGACTTCCCCGAACTGACCATCGTCTGCGGGCACATCGGCTACCCGTGGACCACGGAGATGATCGCGGTCGCCGACAAGCACGCGAACGTGTACATCGACACCAGCGCCTACACCACCCGCCGCTACCCGCCGGAGCTGGTCGGCTATCTGCGCGGCCGGGGACGGCGCAAGGTCCTCTTCGGCTCCAACTACCCGATGATCGAGCCGAGTCGGGCACTGGAACACCTCGGTGAACTGGACCTGGACGAGGAGACCACCGAGCTGTTCCTGTCGGGCAACGCCCGGCGCGTCTTCCGCCTCCCCGATCATTCGTAGATGCTGGGGCCGGAACAGCGTTCGACCGTGAGGTGAGGGCAGCCCGGCCATGGCTTTTCAGATCAGCGCGACCAACCCGGAGCACCCCGCGCTCCTGCTCGAACTGCCGTGGCAGCAGCCCCTGGAGGAGTGGCCCGAGCACCTCCTGGTGCCGCTCCCGCGCGGCATCTCCCGGCACGTGGTGCGCTACGCGCACGCCGGTGACGAGGTGGTGGCCGTCAAGGAACTCGCCGAGCGGCCCGCGGTGCGCGAGTACGGGCTGCTGCTCGGCCTGGACCGGCTCGGGATCCCCGCGGTCGACCCGCTCGCCGTGGTCACCGGCCGCACCGACCCTGCGGGAGAGCCGCTGGAGTCCGTACTGATCACCCGGCATCTGGGCGGCTCGCTGCCGTACCGGTCGATGTTCGAGACGACCATGCGTCCTGCCACCATGCACCGGCTGATGGACGCGCTGGCCGTCCTGCTGGTGCGGCTGCACCTGGCCGGCTTCGCCTGGGGCGACTGCTCGCTGTCCAACACGCTGTTCCGCCGCGACGCGGGAGCGTACGCCGCGTACCTGGTGGACGCCGAGACCGGCGAGCTGCACCCGGGGCTCAGCACCGGTCAGCGGGAGTACGACCTCGATCTCGCCCGGGTGAACATCAGCGGCGAGCTGCTGGACCTGGAGGCGGCGGGCGCCCTGCACCCCTCGGTGGACCCGATCGAGTTCGGACAGGAGATCTGCGCGCGCTACCGGGGCCTGTGGGAGGAGCTGACCCGCACCTCCGTCTACCCGGCGGGCAAGTACCACTACATCGACCGCCGCATACGCCGCCTCAACGACCTCGGCTTCGACGTCGCCGAGATGCAGATCGCGAGTTCCTCCAACGGCGACACCGTCACCTTCGTGCCCAAGGTCGTCGACGCGGGGCATCATCAGCGCCAGCTGCTGCGGCTGACCGGCCTCGACACCGAGGAGAACCAGGCCCGCCGGCTCCTGAACGACCTGGAGAGCTGGATGGCCACCCAGGACGACTACGCGCCGAGCGGGCCCGCCCCTGGCTCCCGGCCCGGTCCGGGCGGCGGGCACCCGCATGCCGCCCGGCCGGAAGTGCTCGCCCACCGCTGGGTGCGCGACGTGTTCCGGCCGACGGTCCGGGCGGTGCCACAGGACCTGCGCGGCTCCATGGACCCGGCCGAGATCTACCACGAGCTGCTCGAACACCGCTGGTTCCTGTCCGAGCGCGCCCAGCACGACATCGGCATGGACGCGGCCGTCGAGGACTACGTCACGAACATCCTGCCCGAGGTGCGCGACCCCCTGCCGGTCCCGGCTGACGCGCCGGAGCCGCCCCGCGGGTACCCCGTTCCCGAGCAAAGGTGACCGATCGTACATACGATTGGCTCTGTACCCGCCCTGCGGCGCCCGCGGTGTCCGCTCGGCCGGAACGCAACTGACCAGCTCGGGGTGGGAGAGGTATGACCCAGGCCGCCAGTCCGGCGCGGACCGTCATTCTGACCGTCGACGACGACCCAGGGGTGTCGCGCGCCGTCGCCCGGGACCTCAGGCGCCGCTACGGCGAGGGGCACCGGATCGTGCGCGCCGAGTCCGGGGACGCCGCGCTGGAGGCCCTGCGGGAGCTGAAGCTGCGCGGTGACCAGGTGGCCGTGATCCTCGCCGACTACCGGATGCCGCAGATGAACGGCATCGAGTTCCTGGAGCAGGCGCTCGATGTGTATCCGGGCGCCCGCCGCGTGCTGCTGACCGCGTACGCGGACACCAACGCGGCGATCGACGCGATCAACGTGATCGACCTCGACCACTACCTGCTCAAGCCCTGGGATCCGCCGGAGGAGAAGCTCTATCCGGTCGTCGACGACCTCCTCGACGCCTGGCGGGCCAGCGACTACCGGCCGGTGGGCGCCTGCAAGGTGGTCGGCCACCGCTGGTCGGCGCGTTCGTCGGGTGTCCGGGAGTTCCTGGCGCGCAACCAGGTGCCCTACCGGTGGTACTCCTCGGACACCCAGGAAGGGCAGCGTCTGCTGGCCGCCGCCGGGCAGGACGGACAGCGGCTGCCGCTCGTGGTCACCCCGGACGGTACGCCGCTCGTCGAGCCCGAGGACCACGAGATCGCGGCGCACGTCGGTCTCGCCACGACGCCCACCTCGGAGTTCTACGACCTCGTCGTGATCGGCGGCGGGCCGGCCGGACTCGGGGCCGCCGTGTACGGCGCGTCCGAAGGCCTGCGTACCGTGCTCGTCGAACGGTCCGCGACCGGCGGACAGGCGGGCCAGAGCTCTCGGATCGAGAACTACCTCGGCTTCCCCGACGGTGTCTCCGGGGGCCAGCTCACCGACCGGGCGCGGCGGCAGGCGGCCAAGTTCGGCGCCGAGATACTCACCGCGCGTGAGGTGACCGGGCTGGAGGTCACCGGGGCCTCGCGCACCATCCGCTTCTCCGACGGCTCCGCGATCTCCGCGCACGCGGTGATCCTCGCGACCGGTGTGTCGTACCGGCAGCTCCAGGCGCCCGGCCTGGCCGAGCTGACGGGCTGCGGCGTCTTCTACGGCTCGGCGCTCACCGAGGCGGCCGCCTGCCAGGGCCACGACGTGTACATCGTGGGCGGCGCGAACTCGGCCGGCCAGGCGGCGATGTATCTGGCCCGGGGCGCCAAGTCCGTCACCATCCTGGTGCGCGGCTCCTCGCTGTCCGCCTCGATGTCGCACTACCTGATCGAGCAGATCGGCGAGGCGTCCAACATCTCGGTGCGCACCGGCACGGTCGTCGAGTCCGCGCACGGCGACGGCCATCTGGAGCAGCTGACCCTGCGCGATGTGGAGAGCGGCCACACCGAACTCGTCGACGCGCAGTGGATGTTCCTGTTCATCGGCGCGGCCCCGCTCACCGACTGGCTGGAGGGCACGGTGCTCCGGGACGGCCGCGGATTCATCGTGGCGGGCCCGGACATGACAGCCGACGGGCAGCCGCCGCGCGGCTGGGAGCTGGACCGGCCTCCGTACCACCTGGAAACCAATGTGCCCGGCGTGTTCGTTGCCGGGGACGCGCGCGCCGAGTCGGCGAAGAGGGTCGCGTCCGCGGTCGGAGAGGGAGCCATGGCCGTCATGCTCGTCCACCGTTATCTGGAGCAGTCGTGAGCGGGCGGCCGGTGCCGTGCGACGCGGCGGAACTCAGCACGCTCTTCCTGTTCGAGAAGCTCGACGACGACCAGCTGGACCGGCTGTGCCGGGAGGGCCGCACGGAGCAGTTCGACCCCGGGCCCGTCTACACCGAGGGTGAGCCGGCCACCTGCTTCTACGTACTCCTCGAGGGCACGGTGGTGATGTCGCGCCGGGTCGGCGCGGACGACGTGGAGATCAGCCGCACCTCGAAGCGAGGGGTGTACGCGGGCGCGATGCAGGCGTATCTCAGCGGCCCGGACGACGCCCGGTACAAGGGTTCCATGCGGGTCACCGAGCCCTCCCGGTTCTTCGTCCTGCCCGCGGCGACGTTCTCCGCGATCCTGCGGGACTGGTTCCCGATGGCCGTCCATCTGCTGGAGGGCATGTTCTTCGGCAGCCAGAACACCCAGCGGACCATCGGGCAGCGCGAACGGCTCCTGGCACTCGGCTCGCTGTCCGCCGGGCTCACGCACGAGCTCAACAACCCGGCCGCGGCGGCCGTGCGGGCCACCTCCGCGCTGCGCGACCGGGTGGCCCACATGCGGCAGAAACTGGGGGTGATCGCGTCGGGACCGTACGCGCGCGACACTCTGGAGACCTTGGTCGAGATCCAGGAGCGGACCGCCGAGCAGGTCGCCAAGGCCACCCCGCTGAGCCCGCTGGAGGCCTCCGACCGGGAGGACGCGCTCGCCGACTGGCTCGACGACCACGACATCGCGGGCGGCTGGCAGCTGGCGCCCACGTTCGTGCAGGCGGGGCTCGACACCGACTGGCTGGACCAGGTCGCGGCGGCCGTGGACGGACCGACCCTCGAAGGCGCGGTCCGGTGGCTGAACTACACGGTCGAGACCGAGCTGCTCATGAACGAGATCGAGGACTCCACCACCCGGATCTCGCACCTGGTGGACGCGGCGAAGCAGTACTCACAGATGGACCGGGCGCCCTACCAGGTCGCCGACGTGCACGAACTGCTCGACAGCACCCTGATGATGCTCGCCGGCAAGATGGGCTCCGGCATCAAGGTCGCCAAGGAGTACGACCGGTCGGTGCCGCGGATCCCGGCCTATCCGGGCGAGTTGAACCAGGTGTGGACGAACCTCATCGACAACGCCGTCTCGGCGATGGACGGCGAGGGGAAGCTGACCGTGCGCACCGCGCTCGACGGCGACCAGGTGCTCGTCGAGTTCCACGACACCGGTTCCGGGGTGCCCGCCGAGATCCGTGACCGCATCTTCGACCCGTTCTTCACCACGAAGCCGGTGGGCGAGGGCACCGGGCTCGGCCTGGACATCTCCTGGCGGATCGTCGTCAACAAGCATCACGGAAGTCTGATGGTGCAGTCCGTGCCCGGCGACACCCGCTTCCAGGTGCGCCTGCCCCTGACCGTCGCGGAAACCTCAGAGGAGTCGTCATGACCACGCCGAACGGAATCGACCCCTCCGTCCCGCCGAGCGGCACCGGCTGCACGGAGTGCGACGCGGCCGGCGGGTGGTGGTTCCATCTGCGGCGCTGCGCCCAGTGCGGGCACGTCGGCTGCTGCGACGACTCCCCGGCCAAGCACGCCACCGCCCACGCGCGGAGCACGGGGCACCCGATCATCCAGAGTTTCGAACCGGGCGAGAGCTGGTTCTGGGACTACGACACCTCGGAGCTGTACGAGTCCGGTCCCGAGCTCGCTCCCCCGGCGAGCCATCCGCTCGACCAGCCCACACCCGGCCCCGCGGGGCGCGTTCCGGCGAACTGGGCCGAGACGCTGCGCTGAGGCCCCGGCCCGGCATGGTGAGGCCACCGCCGGTGAGGCCACCGCCCCGACGCAGGGCTCAGAGCACCTTGCTGCCGTACATCTCGCCGAGCGGGTCGGCGAGCAGTTCGACCCGGGCACCGTCGGGGTCGCGGAAGTAGAGCGAGGCGCCGCTCTCCTGCGTGTACGCGACCTCGGCGGCGTCGAGTCGCTCGCGCAGGCCGCGCCAGGTGACGGGGTCGACCGAGATGGCGAGGTGGTGCAGTCCGCCGAGGACCTCCGCGTACGGACCGAGGTCGAGGCCCGGGAAGTCGAAGAAGGCGAGCAGATTGCCGTTGCCGAGGTCGAAGAAGAAGTGGGTCGAGCCCTGGTAGTCCCGGTTCTCGATCATCTCGGTGAGGGGGAAGCCCAGGACGCCCTGGTAGAACCGTACGGTCCGCTCCACGTCCGAGGAGAGCAGCGCGACATGGTGCACGCCGCGGGCGGTGCTCGCCGGCCTCTCCGGCATCAGATGGGCGTCCCGGATCCGCTGACGCTCCGCCTCGATCGCTGTCAGGTCCAACGCGCCCATCGAAGGCTCCTCACCCGGAGAAGTAGCAACGCACTTCGTACTGAAGACAACCACTTCACTGAATACAACCACTTCACGCCATACGACGGCTTCGCATCCGCCCGCGTTCCGCCCGTCGGGATGCGCGGCGCGGCGCGAGGGACGATCCTGGAGACATGTCCGGACGGGCTCCTTTGGTTGTGCATCCGGCCCTGGATACCAGTGGCCGCGAGGTTACCGCGCGGGGTGAGAACCTCGGCGTGGCGTTCTCGGACGAGGATCTGCTGGAATTCCTCGGCCGGGCCGGTCTGCCGGACGCGGAGGATCTGCTGGACGATCCTGCGTGGGTGAAGTGGCGTGGAGGCCAGGCGCACTTCTACGGAACCGGATAACGGGTAAGGCCACGGCCCTTCGGGAAAGGATCGTCGCGTTGCTCCGAACGGGGGGTGTGCTCACCCGACCCGGTGGGCGGTCGGCGCGGCACGTACCACCGGTGCGTACGCACACGTTGCTCCGGCATGGACAGCACTCACGAAGCGTCGCGACACCTTCCCGTTCGTGCGGGTGCCGGTACCCGTGCGGGTGCCGGTACCCGTGCGAGCGCCGGCACGGTCATGGGAACCGGCACCGGCCGCCCCCGCACCGAACCCTCCGGCCGTCCCGGTCAACAGTGCGGCCATCCGCCGATCTACGCCCAGCTCGTGTCGGAGTGGCGGGCCGAGGGCCGGCTGGTCCCGGAACCCCGCGAGGTGCTGTGGGCGAGCTTCGCCGCGGCGGTTCCGGAGAAGGACGCCGAGGGATCCGTTCCCGCGTTTCCCGTACCGCGCGGCCTGCCCGACTAGCTGGCTAGTCCTCGGCCGACGGCGCGAGAACGGCGAGGGTGCCGTTGGCCTGGCGCAGCGCCAGTTCCAGGGAGAGGGCGGGGTGCAGGGCGCCCGTCCCGTCCGGCGGGATGATCCACTCAAGCGGTCCCGCGGAGCGGTACGGCGGCGGTACGGCGATCCACGAGCCCTTGCCGAGGTGGCGGAGCCCCGATCCCTCCCATCGGCTCGCGGGGTCGGGCGGCAGGAAGAAGCCCACGCGGCGGGCCGCGCAGTCGACCAGGGTCGGTCCCGGCACCTGGATCGGGTCGGACCACAGGATGTCGAGGGCGAGCAGACCGAGTTGCTCGGGCACGCTCAGCACGTCCCAGTAGCGTCCGGCTTCCAGGAGCACTCCACCGCTGCCCTGGTCCCACTCGCGTTTGCACGCTCTCGGGTTCGTGGCGGCCGCCGCCAGCCACTCGACACTCTGCATCCACATCACGTTCGTCATGGATCACCCCGGAGATAGTCTCCTCCGCTCGGCAGGCGCGGAGGGAGGCACCGGCCAAAGGCCCGCGGTCGCCCGCCAGGACCTCGGCATACGCATGTTGGTAGATATCTCTACGTGGCGGAAGGGGTGGCGCGGTGTGGTGTTTCCCGTTGGCCCGTTGACGACTGCCGTGACGGTGCGTGAAGGGACTCCAGGGAGCGGGCGTGGAGCGGGGTCGTGTGCCAACGGGCCGTGAAGGTGCGGCCGGGCAGGGAGCAGGTCACGGTCAGCCGGTGCGGGGTCTCCAGGAAGAACACGTCGACGCGCAGGGTGACCGGGTCGGTCCAGCCCCCGCTGACCGCCGTGGGCGTCGGGCCGGGATCGACGGTCCAGCCGGTTCCGCCGAGCCGCAGCTCGAGTCGCCGGTCGCCCTCGACCAGGGCGACGCGCGGGCCCTGGTCACCCTGGGTGACGACCACGCCCGTCAGTGTCGGCTGCTCCGCGCAGACGCCTTGGGCGGGCACGAATTCCGCGTCCGACCAGGCGTCCACGGGCTCCGGGGGCTCGGGCGCGGCCTCGACCGGGGGCAGGGCGAGCCGGGCGAGCCGTCGGCGCAGGGCGTCGTCGGCCTCGCCCCCGGCCGGCAGCGGTGCCGTACCGAACGCCGGCAGCAGGTGCCGCCACATCAGGTCCAGCAGCTCCTGCATCCGGTCGGTGGCCGCGGTCGTCGCGATCACCGCGTCGTGCTCGGGCAGCACGACGCAGAACTGTCCGAACGCCCCGTCGCCGCGGTATCCGTGCCGCCCCCGCCAGAACTGGAATCCGTAGCCCTGCTGCCAGTCCGAACCGGCTCCCTCGGGGGTGCCGTCCCCGTTCGCGATGTGCACGCGGGTCGCCTCCGCGATCCACGAGGCCGGAAGCAGCCGTTGTCCCTCCCAGACGCCTTCGCGCAGATAGAGCTGGCCGAGCCGGGCGATCGCGTCGGTCGCGGCGTGCAGCCCGCTGAAACCGATCTCCCGGTCCGCCCGGTTCCGCGTCCAGGCGGTCTCCCCGATACCCAGGGGGTCGAACAGGCGTGGCCGCAGATACTCGGTCAGCGACAGACCGGTCACCCGCTGGACGATCGTGGCGAGCGTGTAGGTGGCGGACTGGTTGTACGCGAACACGGTCCCGGGGTCCCGGTCCGGCGGAATCAGCAGAAAGCCGCGTACCGTCTCCTTCCGGTCGAGCCGGAGCGCGTCGGCGTAGGTCTCGGCGAGGTGGCCGCTGGCCATGGCCGCGACATGCCGGACCAGCATCGCGCGGCTGCGCGGATCGGTGATGTCGGCCTCGAACTCGGGGAAGTACGAGATCACCGGGCGGTCCAGCTCCAACAGACCCTCCGCCACGGCGAATCCTGCCGCCGTGGAGGTGAAGCTCTTGCTGAGCGAGTAGAGCAGTTGCAGGCGCTCGGGCGTGTACGGCGCCCACCAGCCGGCGGCCACGAGGTGCCCGTGGCGCAGGATCATCAGGCTGTGCGGTTCGACGTCCGGATCGGCCTCGACGGCGTCGAGGAACGCGGTGATGCCCGAGGCGTCGACTCCCTGCTCGGCGGGCGGGCTGACGGGCAGCGGTCGGGCACTCATGGGGGCGGCCTCCGGATGGCTCGGGTGGTGAGCGGCGACTGGACACGGTGAGCAGAGGGCACTGTGTGCATCTGGCATCTTTTCCCGGGCGGCTCCCTCCTGTCCACGTCCCGGCGGCGACAGCACGCCCGTGTTCTCGACCCGGCGTCAACTCCCTTCCTCCTAGGGCGAGTTACCGAAAACGGCGGGCTGCGGCCCGCTGCCTCGGCAAAGCGGCCGCGCGGTGAATCGACGGGGAACACGGGGCCGAACCGTTCGTACGGGCGCACGACGGCGGCGCGGCCGGGAAAAAACAGATATCTCCATCCGTCTTCCGTTGAACACTCTTCGTCACCTCCCGCGTACTTCTGGGAAAGGTGAGTGCTCGGTACGCGACGAGGGATGACGATGGCCAAGGCGCAAGACTCCGCCGGCGAGTTGATCGCCGGGCGATACCGGCTGCTCGACGTCGCCCTGCGCGAAGAGGGCCGGGAGATCTGGCACGGCGATGACACGGCTTTCGGACGGCCCGTCGTCCTGACCCGGTCACGGGTCGCCGAGCACCGGGGCGAGGAGTCGCGGGAGCCCGCCGCCGACCGGATCCTGCGCGCGGCCGAGATCCTCGGTCCGGCCTGTCCCGGCCTGGTGGCCGCGGTCCTCGACGTAGTCGAGGAGCCCGGCTCCGTGTGGACCGTGACCGAGCGGCCCCCGGGCGAACCGCTGACCGAACTCCTCCTGCGCGGTCCCGTCGCCCCGGTGCGGGCGGCCCGGATCGGGCTCGGCGTCCTCGATGTCCTCACCGCCGCCCACCACGAGGGCATTCTCCACGGCGAACTCGGCCCGAGCCAGGTGTGGGCCGACGAGCAGGACACGGTCACGGTGACCGGGATCGGACTGACGGCGGCCACCGACGCTACGCGCGTCACCGCTCCCTCGTACGCCTCCCCCGAACAGGCCCGCGGTGAGGGCGGCGCACCCGCGGCGGACCTCTGGGCACTGGGCGCGATCATGTACGCGCTCGTGGAGGGCCGGCCCGCCGTGCGGGACCGGGGGCAGACGGAGGCCACACTGCGGGCGGTGGACCGGCTGCCGGTCAGGGCGCCGCGGAGCGCGGGCCCGCTCGCGCCCGCCGTTTTGGGGCTGCTGCGCTGGGACCCCGTGGAGAGAGTGCCCGAACCGGTCGTGCGCGAGGCGCTGACGCGCATCCTCCGGCAGAACCTCGAAGAGTCCACGCCACCGGAGCCGCTGCCCGACCTCCTCGATCCCACCGGGAACCTCCGCGACGGGGGCCCGGACGAGGAGCGCCCGGCACGGACCCGGGGAGGCCTGCCCGTAGGCCGGCCGGTTCTGCTGGGCGGGGTGCTCGCCGTCACGGTCGTCGCCGTCGCGGTGTTCGCCTCGATGGGCGGGCCGCGGGGCGGGGACAACGCGTCCGCGTCCGGCTCCGCACCGTCACGGACGGCCTCACGCACACCGTCCACGGCCCCCACCGCGGCCGGCTCGCGGCCCGGCCGGACACCGACGGCGTCCTCCGAGCCCTCGCCCTCGCCCTCTCCCACCGCCGGCTCGACACTGCCGGCGGGCTTCTCCGTCTACCGGGCGGCCCAGGGCTTCTCCGTCGCCCTCCCGCTGGGCTGGAAACCCGTGGAGACGCAGTCCTCCGACGATCTCGCCTACCGGGTGACCTTCGGCGCGAGCGGTGACCCGCGCACCCTGGCCGTCACCTACAGCACCCAGTTGGGTCCGGACCCCGTCGCCGTCTGGAGCGCCCTGGAACCGTCCCTGCGTGCCGTGTCCACCGGCTACGAACGGGTGGGCGACATCCAGCCGGTGACGTATCGCGGCATGAAGGGCGCCGACATGGAGTGGTACTCCGTGTCCCGGGGAGTACGGGTGCGCACCCTGGGCCGCGGCTTCCTCCTCGGCGGCCACCGGGGCTTCTCGCTGCGCTGGACGACCCCGGCGGACGACTGGGACACCACCGCCAACCGGCAGGCGCTGAACGCCTTCCTCAACTCCTTCCGGCCGAACGCGAAGTGATCGACCGTCATCGAAGGCTCATGTCAATGCCCTTCCGGGATTCGCGGACCGGACCTTCGCTGCGCCAGCCACACGGCGACCTCATCGGCGATGGGCTGCCCGGTCTCCAGTTCGACGAAGCCGAACTGGCCTCCCTGATTGCACTCCAGGAACCACCAGATGCCCTCCGCGTCCTCGGCGAAGTCGAAGGCCGCGTAGGCGAGTCCGGTGAAGGCGAGGTAGTCGTGGACCGCACGGGCGATGCGGTGGGGCACCGGTGTGGGCTCCCAACCGTTCCCCGTCTCACCGAACCGGCCGTCGATCTGGCCTGGCTCGGCGGTCTTGCGGGCGGCGAACAGCCGGGTGCCGATGCCGGTGAGCCGGATGTCGGCGCGTTTGGGAATGTACCGCTGGAGCAACGCGGGGCCGGCCGCCACGCCGGAGAAGTCCGTGTCGGGTCCGACCAGTGTGGTGGGCAGGGCCGCCGGAGGTTCGCCGGGCGGCGGCCCCGATGCGGATTTCACCACCACGTCCCCGTACTCCTGGACGAACTGCTGGGCCACCCGGGGAGCCGTCGTGATCACGGTGGGCGGCACCGCGAATCCGCTGCTGTGGGCCACCCGTAGCTGCCAGGGCTTGTGCCGGGCCTGTTCGGCCCGGCGCGGGTGGTTCATCCAGCGGGTCGAGGCCGAGTAGAGCATGCCGAACAGGGCCTGCCTGGTCTCGGCGGTGAGCCAGGCGGAGGGTTCGGCGGCATGGGCCGCCGGCTCGCCCGGCCTGCGCACCCACACGGAGCGCAGGCCTCCCATGCTGAGCACATGGCCGTTGACCGACAGATAGCCGTCGAAGTCACCGTGGGCGTAGTCGGCGGACAGCACCGCCTTGCCGGGCAGGTCGGCGGGATCGAGGCGCACCATGGGCACGCCCCGCTCATGCAGTTTCGCCACCACCATGTCGGCGGTGACGTCCTGTTCGGCCGTGAGTATGAGAACCGTCATGCGCGCGGCATCCGTCAGTCGTCGAAGTGCGTCTGGGAACCGGCCGTCGACGTCGTGGTGCCGGTCGCCATCAGCAGCGCGCGATCGCTGACGGCCGGGCGGCCGTCGGGCAGCACGTTCAGTTGCAGGGACACGTCGAAGTGGTACGGGGGTACTGCGGCCGACTGCCCTGAGGGCTGGGCGTAGTTGAGAGTGAACGGTCGCACGAAAATCCTCCCGCGGTCGCGCGATGGTCGATACCCAGCCGTACGTGACGCGGCCGTAAGGAATTCATCACTTTCTGCCACATCGGGGTGAAGGTCATCACATCGCGTCGTTTCTGGCTTACACATTTCGGATGTACTGGGGTGTCCGCTTGGTTCCGGTCCATGCGGGGGTGCTTGATTCCACGCAAAGCTTAGGCCAATGCTTCATCCTCCGTGACATCAACGCCCCGCCATCCCAGGAGAGTTCCCGTTGACCGCAGCGATCACCTCGTCCGAAGAATCCGCCGCGCGCGCCGACGCGCCGAACCCCGTCGAGCGCGACGCCCATGACTTCGGCGCCTACGCGCGAAACGGCGGCTGGGCCTTCGCGCTGAAGGTGGCGCGCAGTGTCCGTCCCGGCGGGCAGTCCGCCGACGAGACGCGGAAGGTGTCCGCGAAGGAGTTCGCGGAGCTGGCCGGCTGCTCGCCCGAGCGCGTCATGCGCTACTACAAGGCCTGGGACCGGGCCGCCGACGACGGCCTGGTCCCCCACTTCGAGACCCTGCTGCCCGGCGCGGACGCCGAACTGCCGGACGCGGAGGCCTGGTCCACGTACTACGCCTCCCGTTCGAGCGCCGCCTCCGAGCGCGGCACGGCCATCGCCGAGGCCGCGGAGGCCGAGGGCATCCGTCCCACCAAGGCCCTGGAGGTGGCCGAGAACCCGACCGCGCTGCGGGCCGCGATCCTCGCCGACCCCTCCACGGCGAAGGCGGCGCGGGCCGCGCTGCTCGACCGGGTGAAGGAGGACCCGGCACTCCAGACCGAGTTGGCCCGCGACATCTCCCGCACGGACGAACTCAAGAAGGCGGTCGCCACCGAGAACCGGGCGGCCGACCGTATCGGCTATGTGCGCCAGATCGCGGAGAAGGGCCAGATCAGGACACCGGCCGGGCAGACCCTGGACGCACCGGCCGAGCTGCGCTCCGAGGCCGAGCGGCATCTGTCCCTCCTCGACGAGCTCGACGAGGGCGAGGACGCGGGCGAGTGGGCCACGGAGGCGTACGACACGATGAAGAGCCTCGTCGTCGAGACGGTGGAGGCCGACCCCGAACTGCGCGTCCAGGAACGCCGGACGAAGTTCTACAGCAGCCTGCAGAAGGCCACCAGGGTTTTCGATGAGCTGACGTTCGACGACGCCGACGACATCTACGAGGACGACATGGTGCAGCGTCTGGAGGAGCTCCAGCAGGCGATCGGCACCGCCATCGCGGCGCTGCGCGGGGCGGCCGGCCGGGGGTGAGCGGGCCGCTGGGCCGCGCGGGAACGGGTGTTCCCGCGCGGCCGCGCGGTCACTGCGGCAGGTCCTCGGGGGCGGTGGCCCACTCGGTGTCCGGCTGCTCACCGAGCCGGAATCTCACCGTGCCGCCCCCGGTCGTGAGACCGGCGCCGGTCCAGGAACGTTGTGCGGGGCGCCCGTCGACCCGTACGGCGTCGATGTAGAGGTGCGTGGCATCCGCGTCGGGCGCGCTGACGACGATGCTCTTGCCGCCCGGCCGCAGCACCACCGCACGCGGGAAGACCGGGGCGCCCAGGAGCATCGTCGCGCTGCCCGGGGTCTGCGGGTACAGGCCGAGCGCGGAGAAGACGTACCAGGCGGACATGGTCCCGAGGTCGTCGTTGCCCGGCAGGCCCGAGGGGCCGGTGCCGTAGACGGTGTCGAGGATCTGCCGGACGGTCGCCTGGGTCTTCCAGGGCTGTCCGAGCCCGTTGTAGAGCCAGGGCGCGTGGATCCCGGGCTCATTGGTGGGGTCGTAGCGCAGGGCGTCCCCGCCCCGCACGGACCAGGAGCCGTCGGCCTTGTGGAAGAAGCCGTCCAGCCGGGCCGCGGCCGTGTCCCGGCCGCCCATGGCGGCGGCCAGACCCTGGACGTCCTGCGGGACCATCCAGGTGTACGTGGCGCTGGTGCCCTGCGCGAAGCCGAGGTCGCTGCCGGGGCTGAACGGCGTCACCCAGGACCCGTCGAGCTTGCGGGCCCGGATGTAGCCGGCGCCGGCCGTGGCGGCGGGGTCGAAGACATTGCGCCAGTAGGCGCCTCGCTCGGCGAAGACGGCCGCTTCCTGGTCGCGGCCGAGCAGCCGCGCCCACTTGGCGAGCGCCGAGTCGGCGACCGCGTCCTCCAGTGTCTCGGCGGCGCCGCCCCAGCAGTGGCACACGTCCTGCGCCGCGTAGTGCGACGTCAGATACTGTGCCAGGTTGGGCCGTTGGCCCACGCACTGGCCGGGGCAGCCGGCGTCCAGCAGTCCTTCGGGGCGCGGCACGGTGGCCTGCCGTACGAGCGAGTCGAACGCTCCCTCGTAGTCGAAGTTGCGCACGCCCATCGCGTAGAGGGTGGCCACGGTCGCCGCCGAGGGGTCGCCCGTCATGACGTGGGTGGCGCCGCTGATGTGCACCCAGCGGTCCCAGACCCCGTCGTTCTGCTGCGCGAAGTTGTAGAGGGACTGGGCGAAGTCGCCCGCGACCCGTGGCCTCAGCAGGGCGAGGAGCTGTATCTGGGCGCGGTACTGGTCCCAGCCCGAGAAGTTGCTGTACTGCGCGCGCTGGCCGCGGGCGAGACGGTGCACGGCGCCGTCCATGCCGTAGTAGCGGCCGTCGGCGTCGCTGATCAGGTTCGGCTGCATGAGCGCGTGGTAGAGCGCGGTGTAGAACGTGGTGCGCCGGTCGGTGGTGCCGCCGTCGACCCGGACGGTGCTCAGCTCGCGGTTCCAGATACGGGCGCCCTTGTCGGCCACGTCCGCGACGCTCGCGTCCGGGGCGATCTCCCGGCGCAGGTTGGCCTCGGCGCCGCCGAGACTGACGTACGAGATGCCGATCCGCATGTGGACATCGTTGTCAGCACTCGTGTCGAAGCCGACGTACCCGCCGGAGCCGCGGCCCGCGCGGGCCGCGCCGGTGGCGTAGCCCTCCCCGCCCGAGGCGGTGGTGGACCCTGCGGACAGGGTGCCGTCCTTCCAGGTGCCCACGGAGGAGAAATCCCGGTCGAACGACGCGCTGAAGTACAGCCGGTAATAGCTCTTGCGGTTGTTCGTGCCGCCGTTCGCGCGGCGCCCGCAGAACGCGCCGGTCAGCACCGAGCCGGTCACCCTGCGGTGCGCGGTGTCGATGTCGACCTGCGCGTCCTCGCTGCCGTTGAGGGAGTTGGAGACCCGGAAGAGCAGGTTGGCGGGGCGGTCGGCGGGGAAGGTGAAGTCGGCGACGCCCGCCCGCCTGCTCACCGCGAGGTCGGCCGACGCGCCCGAGGCGAGGCCGAGCGAGTAGCGCCCGGGTACGGCCTTCTCGGCGGTGTGCGAGAAGTCGGCCGCGTACACCGCGTCCTTGGTGTCGGCCGAGGGCGAGGACGTGACGTCACCGACGTACGGCATGATCGGGATGTCGCCCGCGGCACCGGGGTTGCATCCGGCGCCGTTGACATGGGTGAGGCTCAGACCGCGGATGCGGGTGACGGCGTACTGGTAGCCGTTGGCGGCCCCGGTGCCGGTCTGGTCGCCGGTCGTGCTGGTCGGGGACCAGCCGATCATCCCCTGCGGGAGCGTGGCTCCCGGGTAGGTGGTGCCGTTGTTCGCCGATCCGATCAGCGGGTCCACCACGGACACCGGCCGCTCCACGGCGGGGACGCCCGCGTCGGCGGGGAGCGGGGTCGCCAGGGCGAGGGCGGTGGTCACGAGCACGGCGGCGGACCTGCTGCCGAACCGTCTTGCTGTGCGCGGCCATGAGGGGCGCATGGGAGGTGTCACCTTCCGACGGGCAGGGTGCGAGGACGGGTCGGACCGGGGATGCCCGGCGACTGCCCAGGACCCGGCCCGGGCGCGAGGATAGAGGGCGCCCGGGAGTGCCGGAAGTGACCTGCGCGTCCGGAGGGTGACGGCGTGGTGAAGGGTGGGCCCACCCGGTGGTGAAGGGGGTCGCGGTTTTCGCCGACGAGAACCCGAATTCACTGACCGATCGTCATAAATACTGCTCTGTACGTCAGTTGGCATCACCTCGGTACTGGTTCATCAGGTCGACCAGGGTCTGCGGGGCGTCCGGGCTGAAGCAGATCGAGAGGTTCGCGGCGGACTCGGTGGCCGCGTTCTCGGAGCGCGGGAAGAGCGCCTCCTCGTAGACCGTGAGGGCCTTCTCGGTGTCGCCGGGTTGGGCGACCAGGGCGGCGGCGAGTTCGGCTCCGTCGAGCATCGCGAGGTTGGCACCCTCTCCGGCGAAGGGGGACATCACGTGCGCGGCGTCACCGAGCAGGGTGACGCCGGGGACGCGCTCCCAGCGCAGGCCGGGCGGCAGGGCGTGGATCGGCCGGGCGACGAGTTCGCCGTCCGCCTCCGTGATCAGTGAGCGCAGGCTCTCGTCCCAGCCGTCGAAGTGCTCCAGCAGGCTCCGCTTGGCCGCCGCGGTGTCGGTGAAGTCGACGGCGCCGGAGACCGCCCAGTCGGCGGGCGTGCGCAGGGCGGCGTAGACGTGCAGGGACCCGTCCGGGTCACGGTGGCCGAGCAGGCCCTTCTCCTCGGCGAGCGCGAACAGGATGCCGCCTCCCACGACGGCCGCGCCCTTCGGGTGACGGGTGTCGGCGTCGAACAGGTGCATCTCGACGAAGGAGATACCGGCGTAGACAGGGGTGGCGTCCGTGACCAGCGGCCGCACCTTCGACCAGGCGCCGTCCGCGCCGATCAACAGGTCGGCGGTGAAGGCGCGCCCGTCGGCGAGGGTCACCTCGTGACGGCCGTCCTCGGCCGTTCGTGTGCCGGTGACCTTGGCGCCCCAGCGGACAGCGCCCTCGGGCAGCGAGCCGAGCAGGATGTCGCGCAGGGCGGCCCTGGAGACCTCCGGGCGTGATTCGTTCTCGCCCGCGTCCTCCATCCGGACGGTGGCGTGCTTGTCGAGGACGCGCATGGCCTCGCCACCGGCGTGGATGGCCGCGCGGAACTCGTCGTACAGCCCCGCGGCGCGCAGCGCGGCCTGGCCGGACTCCTCGTGCATGTCGAGCATGCCGCCCTGCGGGCGGGCGGTGGGCGAGGCGTCCAGGTCGTAGACGGCGGCTTCTATGCCGTTCAGGTGCAGGACGCGGGCGAGCGTGAGGCCGCCGAGACCGGCGCCGATCACGGCGATGGGGTGGTGGGTACTCGTCATGACTGGTTCTCCTTGTACGGGATGCACGGGAGGTACGGGGCTGACCGTCGCCTCTCGGTGACGGTGCGTGGTGCTGACGGCAGCGCGCCGGGGAGGCTCACGGCGTGTCGGGTGGGGTGGCCCCGGCCGGAGCCTCGGGTGTGTCCGGCCGGGGTGTGAGCAGGACGCCGTTGATGAGGACGTGGAAGCCCCAGTTCAGACGTGCCACGCCAGGCCCGGAGAGCAGGTCCGCGCCCAACGCGGCGATGTGCGGGTGGCGCTCGTGAGAGGCACCGCGCACCGCCGCGGCGAGGGCCGCCCACTCACCCTCGGTGTCGGCCGGACCCTTCTCCCCCGCGGCGTGCTCCGCCGCGGTGGCGGTGGCGAACTGAAGCAGCAGGTCTATCGCCCATGCCGCCTGCCCACCGGGGACACCGCCCTCGTCGAGCAAGGACAGCAGCGCCTCGGCCAGGTCCAGGTAGCGCTCGCCGGACGGGCGGGCCACCAGGGCCGAGCGGGCGAGCCCGGGGTGCTCGAACAGGACGGCCGTGTACGAGGTGAGGACCTTCACGAGCCGGTCGCGCCAGTCGCCGTCGGCGCGGGCCGGGCCCAGGTCGACGCCGCCGAGCAGGTCGTCGAGCACCGCCGCGTGCAGTTCGGCGGTGTTGCGCACGTAGACGTAGAGCGAGGCCGGTCCGGTGTCGAGCTCCTGCGCCAGGCGGCGCATGGTGACGCGCGTCAGGCCTTCGGCACGCATCAGCGCGACGGCGGTCCGGATGATGCCGTCCCTGGTCAGGGCCGGCTTCGCCGGGCGTTCGCGGCGGCTGGGGCGGGGGGCGGGTTGTCCTGTCACCCCTTCAAGATAACGAACACGTTCGTTGCGAACAAGTACGTTGCGAACATGTTCGTCAAAATGTGCGGAGGGTGGCATGAGTACCCGTACTCATGCCACCCTCCCCGGCGCTCCATCACCATGGGGCGACCCGGACGAAGGAACGAAGGAGCCCGCCATGCCCAGATCGGTCCTCGCCACGGCCGGCCCGCGCCCGGCCTCCCCGGAGCCCACCCCGCACCGGACACTCCCGGCCGTGCTCCTCGCGGTGGTGATCGCCGGTATGGCGGTCTCCGCATGGCATCCGCACGACGGGACGACCTGGCTGCTGGAGACCGTATGGGTGATCGTCGGACTGCCGCTGGTGGTGATCAGCCGGCGGCGGTTCCCGATGACCACTCTGCTGTACTGCCTCCTCGCGGCGCACGCGCTGGTGCTCGCGGTGGGCGGCCACTACACCTACGCGCAGGTGCCGCTCGGCGACTGGGTGCGCGACACGTTCGGGCTCGACCGCAATCCGTACGACCGGTTCGGGCACCTCATGCAGGGCTTCGTACCGGCCGTCCTGGTGCGGGAGCTGCTCAGCCGGACGTCACCGCTGCGCGGCAGCAGGTGGCTGGCGCCGCTGACCGTGTGCGCCTGCCTCGCCTTCAGTGCCCTCTTCGAGATGTTCGAGTGGGCGGCCGCCGTGATCGGCGGCCACGGCGCGGACGCCTTCCTGGCGACGCAGGGCGATGTGTGGGACACCCAGTGGGACATGTTCTGCGCCCTGATCGGCGCGACCGTCTCCGTCCTGGCGCTGAGCCGCGTGCACGACCGGCAACTCGGCGCAATGCCGGGGGCGGGTGCCGCCGGGGACTGACCCGCCCCGGCGGCACCGGGCTTCCGGGCCGGCCTGTCCCGGCGATACGGTCCGCCGAACAGCCGACGCGTCCTGCGGCACCGGGAGGCCGGTGCCGCAGGACGCGTCGGCGGCGGCGCCGGCCCGCAAGAGACGGCATGCCCGGCGGCACGGACCGCCGGGGAGAGCTGCCCCGTCCCGGCGGCACGGCGTCCAAGGGACGGCTTGTCACGGCGGCGCGGACCGTCGGAGCCCGGCGCGTCCCGCCGCCGGGTCCCGCGGCGGCGCTACCAGCGGCTCTCCACCTGCTCCTTGATCCGCCGCTCGTACAGCTCGTCGATGGCGTCCAGCGTCGTGCGCGACAGCTCGGGCAGCTTCGCGGCCTCCGCGTTGGCGCGGGCCTGTTCCGGCGAGCGGGCTCCCGGGATCACCGTCGTGACGCCGGGCCGCCCGGCGATCCACCGCAGCGCCAACTGGGCCGGGGTGTACCCCTCGGGGGCGAGGGCGGAGAACTCGGCCGCCGCCTCCACGCCCGTCACGAAGTCGACTCCGGAGAAGGTCTCGCCCTGGTCGAAGGCCTCGCCGTGGCGGTTGTACGTGCGGTGGTCGTCGGCGGCGAAGACGGTGTCCTTGGTGTACTTGCCGGAGAGCAGCCCGGAGGCCAGCGGGACCCGCGCGATGATGCCGACGCCCGCCTCCCGGGCCGCGGGCAGGACCCGCCGCAGGGGCTTCATGCGGAAGGGGTTGAGGATGATCTGGACGCTCGCGACGTTCGGGCGGGCGATGGCGGCGAGCGCCTCGTCGCACGTCTCGACGCTCACGCCGTACGCCGCGATCCGCTCCTCCTCGACCAGGGTGTCGAGGGCGTCGAACACCGCGTCGCTGGAGTACACGGCGGTCGGCGGGCAGTGCAGCTGCACCAGGTCGAGGCGGTCGACTCCGAGGTTGCGGCGGGAACGGTCGTTCCAGGCGCGGAAGTTGTCGAGGACGTAGTTCTCCGGGATCTGGTCGACGCGGCGGCCCATCTTGGTGGCGACCATGACGTGCAGGTCCGGCCGGCCGCTCAGGAAGGCCGCGATGGTCTCCTCGCTCCGCCCGTCGCCGTACACGTCGGCGGTGTCGAAGAAGGTCACCCCCGCCTCCGCCGCCGTCTCCAGCACGGCCAGGGCGTCCTTCTCACTCACGTCGCCCCAGTCGGCCCCCAGTTGCCAGGTGCCGAGACCGATGACCGAAGCCTGCTGACCCGACCTGTCGAATACGCGCTCGTCCATGGCGTCAGTCTGACACTTCCCGCCTGCCGGACAGGACGCCCCGCCCCGCGCGTCCGCGCGCCGGTCACCCGTCGGCGGCTCGCAGGCCACGCCGGCCGACCCGGCGCCAGATGGCCCGCTGCCCCCGGAGCGTGAGTGTGCCCACCACGATCAGCACGAAGACGTTGATGAGGAGCTGGATGAACGCTCCGCGCGCCTCGGTCCAGCTTCCGAAAGCGGCGGACACGCTGAAGTCGGCGGCCGCGGGGATGGTGGTGACCGAGATGAAGACACCCAGCAGAGCGCTCGTCCTGGCCTCGGTCAAGGAGACGATGCCCACGATTCCGGCCAGCGTGGCGACCGCGACCGAGAAGAAGTCGGGTGTGTCGATCAGATGGGAGACGGGACGCACGCCCAGGTCGAACTCCCTGGACTCCAGACCGAACGCGCGGATCAACAGGCCGAACAGGAACGTGGCCACGATGGCCAGCGCGAACCCGGCCGTCAAGGCGGTCAGCCCCTTGCGGACGCGCGGCCGCGAGTGCTGGTCGATACCCAGGGCGACGCTGACGATGGCGCCGTACTCGGGCCCGACGACCATGGCCGCGACGATGAGGATCTGGGAGTTGGTGACGATGCCGACCGCGCCGATGAGTCCGGCGACCACGAGGTAGAGGTAGAAGCTCGGCGCGTAGGTGCCCTGGGCACGGATACGGGCCTCCACCTCTTCCCACACCGGCGCCCGGGAGAGCGCCCCCAGCCGATCGGCACCGGCCTGCGCGGCGCGTCCGGAGAACGCCATGTCGACGGGTTCGATGACGATGGAGCCCACCTGGTCGAGGCGCAGCTCCCGCAGAGCGCGCAGCACGCCGTTCGCCCCTCCGGTCAGCACATCGCAGGCGAGGGCGTCACCGTCCGGGTTCCGCGCGATGCCGGGCTGCACCACGAGGTTCAGAACGCTGGGGTCGGCCGCGAGGAACGCGACCGCGGCGTCGGTCAGCCCGGCGGGACTCACCATGCGCACATGGATCATGTCCATGCGGTCACCTCCCAGACCCGGGCGCGCCTGGTCGGCACACCGGCGCGCGCCTCCTCGACGTCGAGCGGTCCACTCAGGTGATCCCGGCCGCCCCGCGTCCGGCGATCCAGCCGCGTCCGGCGACCCGTCGCGCGCGTGATCAGCCCCTCCTCGGGGACGAACAAGCGCACATGTCCACCATGTCGGATAGTGAAGAGGCCTGGATCCTCGAGATTGGATCGCCGTGGACCGCTATCCGCCGATCGCCGATCATGGTCTGGTGGGCGATCTCCAGTCCTCCGCTCTGGTCTCCGCCAAGGGCGTCGTGGACTGGTTCGCCGCACCGCGCTTCGACTCGCCCAGCATCTTCGCCGCGCTGCTCGACCACGACGGCGGTGGCTACTTCCGGCTGGCGCCCTCCCTTCCGGAAGGCGTCTGGAAGCAGCTCTACTACCCGGACACGGCGGTGCTGGTGACCCGGTTCATGTCCCCGGACGGGGTGGGCGAGGTCCTCGACTGGATGCCACCGGACCGCACCCGGACCGCGTCCGCCCGGCACCGGCTCGTCCGCGCCGTACGGACGGTGCGGGGAACGATGCGGTTCGCCCTGGAGTGCCGACCGCGCTTCGACTACGGGCGGGCCGGTCACGACCTGGCCCTCGGTCCCGACGGCGCCGTCTTCCGCGGGCCGGGAATCACCGCGTTCCTGCAGAGCACCTTCCCTCTGGAGCGGGACGGACAGGACGTCCGCAGCTCCGTCACCCTGAGCGCCGGCGAGACGGCCACGGCCGTGTTCACCGTGGACGCGCCGGACGCCACGGCACCGCCGCCGCCCACCGTGCCGGGGACCGAAGAGAACCTGGCGGAGACCATCGAGTTCTGGCAGAGCTGGGTGCGGACCTCCCGGTACCGGGGCCGCTGGCCCGACATGGTGCACCGCTCCGCCATCACCCTCAAGCTCCTGACCTACGCGCCCACCGGCGCCCCGGTCGCGGCGGCCACCATGGGCCTGCCGGAACAGGTCGGCGGCGAACGCAACTGGGACTACCGCTACACCTGGGTGCGGGACGGTTCCCTGTCGCTGCGCGCCCTGCTCGACCTCGGGTTCGCCGAAGAGGCGACGGCCTTCACCCACTGGCTGCGCGAACGGCTGATGGAGCGCCTGGACCGGGAAGGCGAAGCGCTCCAGATCATGTACCGGGTGGACGGCACGCCCCTGCTGGGCGAGGAGATCCTGGACCACTTCGAGGGCTACCGCGGCTCCTCCCCCGTACGGGTCGGCAACGCCGCCGCGGACCAGCTCCAGCTCGACATCTACGGCGAGGCCCTCTACGGCCTGTCGGAGGGCCGGGAGATCGGCATCCAGGCCGACTACGCCGGCTGGAAGGCCGTCGCCCGCACGCTGGACTGGCTCGCCGACAACTGGGACCGCCCCGACGAGGGCATCTGGGAGACCCGCGGCGGGCGCAAGGACTTCACGTACAGCCGCGTGATGTGCTGGGCCGCGTTCAACCGCGGTCTGCGCCTGGCCCACGAATGGAGCCGGCCGGCGAACACCGCGCTGTGGACCCGGGCGCGCGACGCCGTCCTGGAGCAGGTGATGGAGCGCGCCTGGAGCGACAAGGAACGGGCGTACGTCCAGTACTACGACGGCGACGTGCTGGACGCCTCGCTGCTGCTCGCTCCCCGGGTCGGCTTCCTGGGCGCGAAGGACCCGACCTGGCTGTCGACCCTCGACGCGATGAGCCGGACGCTGGTCTCCGACAGCCTCGTCTACCGTTACGACCCCGCCGCCTCCCCGGACGGCCTGCGCGGCTCGGAGGGCACCTTCAGCCTGTGCACCTTCCTGTACGTCGACGCCCTGGCCCGCTCCGGCAGGCTGGCCGAGGCGCGCTACACGTTCGAGAAGATGCATACGTACTCCAACCACGTCGGCCTCTTCGCGGAGGAGGTGGGCCCGACCGGCGAGCAACTGGGCAACTTCCCCCAGGCGTTCACCCATCTGTCGCTGATCATGGCGGCCACGACACTCGACGAGGCACTCGACCGGCCGCGCGGCTGAGGCGCTCGGGCCGCGTCCGGCCGAAGCCGCCGGGGAGGACACGGCTCGTCCGGATCCGGCTACACCCGGACCCCGTGCACATGCTTCGGCTCGACCAGCAGGCCGTAGATGACCAGCAGGGACACGAGCATCGTGAACACCGACCAGAAGGGGTAGACCGGAAGGAAGATCATCTGCGCGACCAGGGCGAACGCGGCCAGGCAGATGCCCGTCAGACGCGCCCCCCTGGAGCCCACGAACACACCGAGACTCGCCAGCGCCATCACCATGCCGAGGACGACGAAGATCCAGCCCCAGGCCGTGTAGTTGAGGATGAGCAGTCGGTTGCCCTGGGAGTACGCGGTCGAGTAGTAGCCGTGGTTGAAGATCGCCACGAAACCGTTGAGAAGGTTGAACAGGGCGCTGACCATCAGCAGGATCCCGGCGAAGGCCACCCAGTGCGAACGCTCCATCGGCGGCACGAGGTCGTCTGGCTCAGAGGCTTGTTGCTGCATGCGATCCATGAGATCCAACCGGCGGCCACGCCGCAATTCGTGCTGGCCCGTTGGTGTTCGGACCCCACCGGGCCGATGGCCGGCACGGGCCGCCGTCGGTCCCGGTGATCGGTCCCCGCCCCCGGACTCGTCGTCGGCCCGCACCGTCGGGCTGCGCTGTCGGTCCCGTCGTCAGTCCGCCCGCACCACGCCGGGCACCCGCACCGGACCGAGCAGGATCGCGGTGTCGTGGGCCTCCGGCCGCGGGGTGCTGGTCTCGGTGACCGGGTCCAGCCGCCCGTCCGGCCGTACGAGGAACAGCAGCGCGTGTCCGGCCGGGATGCCCCGTTCGACGGGGCGCAAGGTGATCCGGGCGCCGTCCTCGTAGCGCCGGGCCAGTTCCGGTCTGTTCAGCCCGGCCCCGAACAGGGTGTCGCCGCTCGTGTACGGGGCGACGACGCCGTGACTCAGACCGGGCGGCCCCAGCCGGTGGACGAACCCGTCGACCGTGCCGCGCAGGGTCTCCGACGCCAGCGCGTTGAAGTCGTCCTCCTCGGTGAGCAGCAGAACTCCGGTGATCCCTTCGAGTTCCGCTCCCTCGCCGGTGGCCGCGGCGAGCAGCTCACCCGGCGCCAGGCTCACTCCGGCGGCCCGGATACGGTCACGCTGCTCTTCCCGTCCGGCCCACATGAGCACGTCGAGGCCCGCGGAGCGAAGTGCGCGTCCCAGGTCGACCGCCCGGGGGTCGCCGCCCACGAGCAGCGGGCGGGCCCTCGCCGGGCGCAGCGCGCCCAGCCGCCGGGCGACGGGGTGTGCGCTCAGGCCGTACAGCGTCACCGTGGTGACGATCACCAGGAAGGTGGCGGGCAGGATCTTCTGGGCGCCGCCGACGTGATCGGAGACCAGAGCGGCGGAGAAGGTCGAGGCGGTGGACGCGGCGACGATTCCGCGGGGTGCCATCCATCCGATGAACGCTCTCTCGCCGCGGAGCAGGTCCGTTCCTGCGGTGGACAGGAACGCGACCAGTGGCCTGACGACCAGGACCAGGGCGGCGACGAGACCGAGCGTGGGCAGGATGACGTGCCGCAGGGACGCCGGGGTGACCGTGGCCGGGATGGAGATGAACAGCAGCCCGATGATCAGCGATACCAGGGTCTCCAGAAAGGGGCGGCGCGCCGGGAGCGACACACCCGGCAGATTGGCGAGGGCGATCCCCATGACGACGGCGGCGATGAGTCCGGTGTCGTCCCGGATGGCGTCGCAGAGGGCCGCCACGCCCACCGCGGCGGCGAGCTGTGCCGTCGTGCCCAGTACCTCGCCCAGGTGCAGACGGCTGAGAAGGAGCCACAGCACTGCGGCCCCGACCGCGCCCCCGATCAGCCCGACGGCCGAACTCACCGCGAAATGACCGATTTTGCCGAGCAGGTCACTGCTGCCGCTCGCGACGACTGCGTGGAAGACGAGTGCCCCGAGAATGCCTCCGACCGGGTCGATCAACGACCCCTCCCAGATCAGGATGCGCTGCAACCGCTCGGTCGGACGCACGAAGTGGAGCAGCGGTCCGACCACGGTGGGCCCCGAGACGACGAGGATCACGCCGAGCATGACCGCCGAACTCTTCGACATGCCGAGCAGTGGTACGGCGAGAACGGCGGTGGCCGCCCAGGTGATCAGGACACCGATCCAGATGAGCCGCGCCACGACACGCCGCATGTGGCCGTGCAGCCTGCTCACGTTCAGGCCGAGCCCGGCTTCGTAGAGGATCACCGCCACGGCGAGCGACACCATCGGGGAGAAGGCGTCCCCGAGCAGTTCGTCGGGGTTGACGATGTCGGTCAGCGCGCCCGCGGTGAAACCGACCGGCAGCAGGACGAGCAGGGCGGGGATCCGCAGCCGGCTCGCCAGCAGCTGGGAGCCGACTGCCAGGACGACGATCAGTCCGAGGCCTTCGAGAATCTGGTTCTCCGTCACGGCTGTCTCCCCGCCGGTGTCCGGCCGGCGCTCAGCCGCCGGTGGCGAAGCCGGGGAAGAGGGTCATCCCGCCGTCGACGAACAGGGTCGTGCCGACCACGTAGTCCATGAGGTCGGAGGCCAGGACCGTCACCGCGTCGGCGATGTCCTCGGGCTCACCCACCCGCCGGTAGGGGATCAGCCGCAGGAGATCCTGCTCGGCCTCGGGGGTGTCCCAGGCGCTGCGGTTGATCGGGGTCTTGATGGCGCCCGGCGCAACCGCGTTGACCCGGACCCCGTGCGGGCCGAGCTCCTGGGCCAGCGTCTGCATGAGCATCAGGACACCGCCCTTGGACGCGGCGTAGTTCAGGTGACCGGACCACGGGATGATCTGGTGCACGGAACTCATGCAGACGATCTTTCCGGCCGAGCGGGAGACCTCGGGCACGACTCCGCGCCGCAGGAACTCCTTGCTCGCCTCCCGGGCGCAGAGGAACTGGCCGGTGAGGTTCACGTCGATGACCTTGTGCCACTGCGCGAGGGTCATCTCCGTCACCGGCGCGTCCCGTTGCAGACCGGCGTTGGCCACCAGGATGTCGATCGTGCCGAACTCCTCCAGCATGCGCGCGAACATCCCGACGACCTGAGCCTCGTCGGACACGTCCGCCTCGTGTGCGAAAGCCCGTACGCCGAAGGCCTGGATCTGCCGGACCACGTCCTCGGCGGCCTCCTGTCCGGCGACGTAGTTGACGACGACGTCGGCACCCGCCCGGCCCAGCGCGATCGCCGTCGCCAGTCCGATGCCCGAGTTCGCCCCGGTCACCAGGGCCTTCTGGCCCCGCAGCAACGGCAGCCCCGCGAGCTGCCCACCGGTGTCCACGTCTGAGGTCACTGCCGTCTCCCATTCGTCGGTGCGCCATGTACGGGGACCCGGGCCCGCTGTCGCTCCGCCGGCCCGACTCGCGCGTGCCCGCTCGGTGCGAGGCCGGTGTCCTTGGGCCGCGGGGAGATCTCGCCCGCCGCGATCACGTCGACCGCGGGTCCGGCGGCCCCGCACCGAGGCAATCACTACCGCCGGGAGTCGGCGAGGGCGGACCCGTCCCGCTCGGCCGTTGGAAGTAGTCGGGTCCCTCCGGCGGAGCAACCGCCCGGTCCGGTCACCCCGCGGGGGGAGAGAGAACCGCGTGACGACAGTGCCCGCTCGGCACGGAGTCCACCGCGCGGAACAGCACCGGCCTCCGTCCGCGGCGCGCCCATCCGGGTGCATTCCGCCGGACCACGTCGCCGCACGGGCCCGGCGTCCCGGCCCTCCCCCCAGGATTCCGGCGAGGGCACCCACGTCCTGCCGGTTCGATCCAGGAGGAGCCGCATGCCATCACCCGGGGCCGCACCGACGATCGTGGTCGTGATGGGCGTCTCCGCGTCCGGGAAGAGCACGTTCGGGAAGAAGCTCGCCCAGCGTCTCAACGTGCCCTTCGTGGAGGGCGACGACTTCCACCCGCCGCGGAACATCGCCAGGATGAGCGCCGGACGCCCGCTGGACGACGCCGACCGCGAACCGTGGCTGCACACGCTCGCGAACTGGATCCGTGACGCGACCCGGTCCCGGCGGAGCGCGGTCGTCTCCTGCTCGGCCCTCAAGCTCACCTACCGGGAGCTGCTGCGTGCGGCCGGGCCCGGCGTGTGGTTCGTACACCTGGACCTGGAACGGGACGTCGCTCGTCGGCGCATCACGCACCGCACGGGCCACTTCATGTCCGAGGAACTGCTCGAATCCCAGTACGACGCCCTCCAGCCGCTGCTCGACGTCGAAGCGGGGCTGACCGTCGACGCCACGAGCGACACCGAGACGACCTTGGACCGGGTGCAGACCGCGCTTGCCGCGTTCGAGTCCGAACTCCGGGGCACGACCACCGACTAGCGGCATAGAAAAACCATGGGCCGAAGGTCAGGGGCCGAAGGTCAGAGGCCAGGAGCCACAGAACACCAGCCTCAGAACGCGCACGGCGCCCCGGAAGTGCTCCGGGGCGCTGTTCCGCGGCAGCCGCTTCCCTTGCCGCAGGACACGAACCGGCGGTGCCGGTCGGCGCGGTGGCCGGTGGATTCCCGCGTCTCTCCAAAACAGGAGCCACCGACCCGGAACCAGAGTGCCCTGAGATGCGGGTGAGGTGGGTGTGCTTGGCCGCCCCGTCACCACCTTGTAAGAAACCCCACACCCGGCACGCCGTTCCGGAACCCGCTTTCGACCCGGATTCAAGAGGTGAACCACCACCCCACCGGGACGAGGGACGTACGACGTCGCGATCCCGTCCCGGTCGCGCGGCCGGTCGGCGACGCCGCACGCGGACGACGGACCCCAACCGCGACGCACCGATGAACATCCTTATCATGAAGTCGAGTTGACGGTCGGTCAGGTGTCTGGATGTTCAACTCCCGGCAATGGCGGCCGATTTCAAAGGGTTCCTTGTTTCACATCTTGACGTCTTTGGTGCAGACCTTTAGGTTCACCGATCACCACGACTCCATGAATGCATTCACTGTTCACGGACATGAACCCCCCACCAGTTCAGGAGTGTCCCCCATGTCCAGATCCCCCATGTCCAGATTCCCCCTGCCCGGATCCGGAAGAGAGTCCGGACGCCACCGAACGGCCAGGCTGCTGACGGTGACCGCGCTCGTGGCGACGACGGTGTCGGGCCTGACCGTCGCCTCGCAGAACGCCGCCGCCCAGAACGACACGGTCGCGCAGGCCGCCGCCGTGCCGACCGGCTGGGCCACCGTCGTCAACGCGGGCAACGGCAAGTGCGTCGACGCCCGCGCCGCCGCAACGGCGAACGGCACGGCGGTCCAGCAGTACGCCTGCAACAGCAGCCAGGCCCAGCAGTGGCAGTTCGCCGCCACGTCGAGCGGGTACTCCCAGGTCGACAACCGGGCCGACGCCACCAAGGCCTGGGACATCACCGACGTCTCGACCGCGGACAGCGCGCTGGTGCAGCTGTGGGCGTACGGCGGCGGCACCAACCAGCAGTGGCAGGCCGTGGCTGAGGCCGGCGGCGCCTACCACTTCGTGAACCGCAACAGCGGCAAGTGCCTCGACGTGCCGAGCGCCTCCACCGCCGACAGCGTCCAGCTCCAGCAGTACACCTGCAACGGCACGGCGGCCCAGTCCTTCTATGTCAACGCGGTGGACGGCCAACAGCCGCCGGGGACACCGGACCTCGGCCCGAACGTGACCGTCTTCGACCCGTCGACCCCGGCCGCGACCATCCAGAGCAGCCTCGACTCGGCGTTCTCCCAGCAGGAGACCAACCAGTTCGGCACCGCCCGCAAGGCATTCCTCTTCAAGCCCGGCACCTACAGCGCCAACGCGAACGTCGGCTTCTACACCCAGGTCGCGGGTCTCGGCCTGTCCCCCGACGACGTGAACATACAGGGCTCGGTGCACGCCGAGGCGGACTGGTTCCAGGGCAACGCGACCCAGAACTTCTGGCGTTCGGCGGAGAACCTGTCGGTGACCCCCACGTCCGGATCGGACCGCTGGGCGGTGTCGCAGGCGGCGCCGTACCGTCGGATGCATCTGCGCGGCAACCTCGCGCTGGACGACGGCGGCTGGTCCAGCGGCGGCTACATGGCCGACACGAAGATCGACGGCCAGGTCAACTCCGGTTCGCAGCAGCAGTGGCTGTCGCGCAACACCGAGTGGTCGAACTGGACCGGCTCCAACTGGAACATGGTGTTCGTCGGCGCGAGGAACGCTCCGGCGAACAGTTTCCCGAGCCCGCCGTACACGACGGTGGACCAGACGCCGGTCTCCCGTGAGAAGCCCTTCCTGTACGTGGACACGGCGGGCGCCTGGAAGGTGTTCGTTCCGTCCGTCCGCACCAACTCCAACGGGACCAGCTGGAGTTCGGGTACTCCCGCGGGTACGTCGCTGCCGCTCTCGGACTTCTTCATCGTGAAGCCGGGCGCGACGGCCGCGCAGCTGAACGACGCGCTGGCCCAGGGCAAGAACCTGCTGGTGACGCCCGGCGTCTACCACCTCGACCAGACACTCAAGGTCACCAGGGCCGACACCGTGGTGCTGGGCCTCGGTCTCGCCACGCTCGTCCCCGACAACGGCGTCACCGCGATGACGGTCGCCGACGTGAACGGCGTCCAGCTCGCCGGGCTGCTGATCGACGCGGGCACCACCAACTCCGCGCAGCTGCTGGAGATGGGGCCGAGCGGCTCCTCCGCCGACCACAGCGCGGACCCGAGCTCCCTGCACGACGTGTTCTTCCGTATCGGCGGCGCGGGCGTCGGTAAGGCCACCACCAGCCTGACCGTCAACAGCGACGACGTCATCGGCGACCACCTGTGGCTGTGGCGCGCGGACCACGGCAGCGGGGTCGGCTGGACCAGCAACACGGCCGACACCGGGCTCGTCGTGAACGGCGACGACGTGACCATGTACGGGCTGTTCGTCGAGCACTACCAGAAGTACCAGACGATCTGGAACGGCAACGGCGGCCGCACGTACTTCTACCAGAACGAGATGCCGTACGACCCGCCCAACCAGGCGGCGTGGATGAACGGTTCGACGCAGGGCTACGCCGCCTACAAGGTCGCCGCCTCCGTGACGAGCCATCAGGTGTACGGCTTCGGCAGCTACTGCTACTTCAACGTCAACTCCGCGGTCGCCGCCGAGCACGCCATCGAGGCGCCCAACAACGCGAACGTGCGCTTCAAAGACATGGTGACCGTCTCGCTGGGCGGCACGGGCACCATCCGGCACGTCGTCAACGACCGGGGCGGTCCGTCGAACTCCTCGACCAATGTCGCCGACCTCGTCAGCTACCCCTGATCCCTGACACGTACGGGAAGGAGAGTCGGATGCGCATCAGCGAATCCGGTCCGGCGCGCGGAGTCCTGAGGGTCCTCGTCCTGCTGGCGACACTGCTCGGCCTCGCGGCTCCACCCGCCGCGCACGCCACCACCGCGGCGACCACGGCGGCCCCGTTCAAGGTGCTCGCCCTCTACAACGGCACCTGGGACGCCGCCCACATCAGCTTCGTCCACGAGGCCAACGACTGGTTCCCGAAGCAGGCCGCGGCGAACGGCTTCACCTACACGGCCAGCAACAACTGGGACCTCCTCAGCAACGGAGGCGTGAACGCGTACCAGGTCGTCCTGTTCCTCGACGACCTGCCGCAGACCGCGGCCCAACGCGCCGGTTTCGAGCAGTACATGCGCGGGGGCGGCGGCTGGCTGGGCTTCCATGTCTCCGCCTTCACCACCGACGCGCAGAGCTGGCCGTGGTATCACAACCAGTTCCTCGGCAGCGGCGACTTCAAGTCCAACACCTGGGGGCCGACCACGGCCGTCCTGAAGGTGGAGGACCGGACGCATCCCGCCACCGTGAACCTGCCGGCGACCTTCACCTCGTCGGTCAGCGAGTGGTACAGCTGGTCCAACGACCTGCGGCAGAACCCGGACATCAGGATTCTCGCCTCGATCGACCCCAGCAGTTTTCCGCTCGGCACGGACCCCAACCAGTCCTGGTACAGCGGCTACTACCCGATTCTGTGGACCAACTCGAAGTACCGGATGCTGTACGCGAACTTCGGCCACAACGCGATGGACTACGCGACGAACACCACGCTGTCGTCGACGTTCGCCAGCGCGACGCAGAACCGGTTCCTGCTGGACGGGCTCAAGTGGCTCGGCGGGGCGGACACATCGCCGCCACCGGCGGATCCGATCTCCGAGACCACCTGGTATTCACTGGCCAACTCCGGCAACGGCACCTGTGTGGACGCCCGTTCGGCCGGCACCGCGAACGGGACCGCGATCCAGCAGTACGCGTGCAACGGCACGCAGGCGCAGCAGTTCCAGTTCCGCTCGACGGACAGCGGCTACACGCGGATCACGCTCCGTCCGGATCCGCAGCAGGTCGTCGACGTCACCGACCGCTCGACGGCCGACAACGCGCCGTTGCAGCTGTGGAGTTGGTCGAGCGGCCAGAACCAGCAGTGGCAGCCGGTCAAGGAGGGTACCGGGCGCTATCACTTCATCGCCCGGCACAGCGGCAAGTGCCTGAGCGCCGCGGGTTCCGCGGTGAACAGCGTGCAGCTCACCCAGCGCGGCTGTGACGGTTCGGCCGCGCAGAGCTTCGCACTCAGCGCGCAGCCCTGACCGGTCCCTGCACGCATGGGTGCCCCCGTCGCGAGCGTGCGTCGGGGGCACCCGTGCGTCGTAGGTCAGGCGCGGAACGACCGGGCCGGACCGGTGCCGTCAAGTCGTCGTTTCCCGATGCCGGGCGACAGTGCCCGCGAGCAGGGCCGCGAGAAGGCCGGGCCCCTCGGGGCGTCACACCCTCCGCCACCGCGCCATCGCGAACGAGAACAGCCCGAACAGGACCAGCCCGGCGGCGACGCAGGCCAGCAGCCACGGGCCGACCGGGGTTCCGGCGAAGGACCGCAGCGTGCCGTCCATCCCCTTGGCCTGGTCGGGCCGGTAGTCCACGGCGGCCCGGATCGCGAAGGCCCCCGCCGCGGCGAACACCACGCCACGCGCGGCCCCGCCGCCCACGCCCGCCGTGTCGACCGCCCTGCGGACCCGACGCGACATCTCGCCGAGTTTCAGGTGCTTGTGGTACTTGCGCAGCACGGCCCGGACGGCGATCCAGACGCCCGCGACGACCAGCCCCGCGCCGGCGACGCCTACGATCCACTGGCCACCCGGCATGCCGAGCGCCTTGGCCGTGACATCGCGGGACTGCCGGTCGCCCGCACCGCTGCCGCGCGAACCGGCGGCGAAGGCCAGCACGGAGTAGGCGACGAACCCGTAGAACACGCAGCGCCCGGCCGACATCAGGCGCTTGCCGGCCGCGCCGCCGTCCTGTCCGGCGGCACCGAACACCGCCTCGGACAGCCGCCACAGCGCCATACCGACGAGCCCGGCGCCGAGGACCCACAGCAGGGCCGCCCCGAACGGCTTCGAGGCGATCTCCTCCAGGGCGCCGCCCCGGTCCGCCTGGCGCCCGCCGCCCTCGCCGAAGGCGATGCGCAGGGCCAGCACGCCGACCAGGGCGTAGATCACCCCTCGCGCCGTCAGTCCCGCGCGGGCCGCCCCTGCCCGCGCGGAGCCGGTCGCCGCGCGGCGACCGGCTGTCTCCGCGCCGCGCGCGGCCGTCCCGGCGTTCACACGGACCGCGTCTCGTGCGCCGTACTCGAATCCAGCCGCAGCTTCATCTGAACCTCCTGGTCACCGGCCTCCGTGCCCAGCTCGTGCACGGTGAATGCGGCACCGAGTGCCTCCCGCAGACGCAGCGTCGCGAGGGGACCACCCTGTGCCTCCACTGTCGGCTGCCCCGAAAGCTCCACGACAGGCCCGGCACCGCCTCGGAGATCACCGGCCGTGTCGAACAGCGCGGTCCACACCGTCGGTCGGCCGCTCGCGGACTCGTGGGGCTCGTCCGCGCTCTCCCGGTCCGCGGTGAAGTGGCCGGACAGGACGGCGAGCACACTCTTGGCATCGGCCGCGGAACAGTCGCCGAGCATCACGTGGACCGTTGACGCGGGCAGTTGTTGCACGCTCATGAAAACCCTCTCCCTCGCGTCGGCGAAACAGGCACGCGCGCCCGCGCACGAGCACGTCGTGATGCCCCTGCGGGTACCCCGCGATCCCGCGCGAAACGAGGAACGCACACATTGCTTGCGCCAATACCGGCCCAGGTCAGAAAGGTCGGTGAGCTATGTTGAGTTCTCGTGGGACATGAAGGAGGCGCACAGGTGCCATCGCCGCAGCAGGCACGCGCCCAGGCATCCGCGATCACCTCGGGAAAGACGGCTCCCGAGGCGGGCGCCGCACCCACGTCCCAGCTCAGGGAACTGTTCGACGGCCCCCGGCTCTCGCCGGGCCAGCGGCGCATCGCCCAGTACCTGATCGAGCACATCACCGAGGCGGCGTTCCTGTCGATCACCGACCTCGCCGAGCGGGTCGGCGTGAGCCAGCCCTCCGTGACCCGCTTCGCGGCGGCGGTGGGGTTCAGCGGTTACCCCGCGCTGCGGGAGAACCTCCAGGCCATCGCGCTCAGCACCCTCGGCAGCACTCCGGGGACCCCGGCCGAGGTCACCAGCAACGAACTCCAGGCCGCGGTGGACGCCGAGATCGAGAACCTGGAGAACCTGCGGCGGGACTTCGCCGATCCCGACCAGATCATCCGCGTCGGCCGGGCCCTGTCGAAGTCGGCGCCGCTGACGGTTCTCGGCCTGCGGATCTCCGTCTCGCTGGCCGAGTACTTCGCGTACGCAGCCCGCCGTATCCACCCGGACGTGCGGGTGGTGACGCGCGGCGGCTCGGTCGCGTACGACGCCCTGCTCCAGTCACGCGCGGCGGGCGGCACCTGGGTCCTGGCCTTCGGCATGCCCAGGCACGCCCAGGAGACGCTCACCGCCCTTCGGGTCGCGCACAGCGCGGGCCTCCAGGTGGCACTGATCACCGACCTGGGGCTCGGCCCGCTGGCCGACGAGGCCGACGTCACCTTCGCCACCGGCACGGGCTCCCGCCTCGTCTTCGACTCCTACGCGGCGCCCGTGGTGCTCTCGGCGGCGCTGCTCCAGGCCATGACCGACGCGGATCCGGAGCGCACGCAGGCGCGCCTGGAGGAGTACGAGGCGGTCGCCGAGCAGCACCAGTTCTTCCTGCGGGACTGACCCGGGCACCACGCCGGGGACGGGTCGCGCGACCGCGCGGGCCGCCCTGCCGCACGAACCCGCCTCACCGCGCGGGCCGCGTCACGGCACGAGCCGCCTCACCGCGCATGCCCCCTCGCGACACCCCCGCCGCCCCCTCTCCCGTACCGGCTGTCACCACGGCATCACGGGATCATTCACATCAAAGCACGCATGAATGTTTTCATGCCCTTGCGCATCCGGCGGCATATATAAATACTTCTTTCGGATCGTGACCCGGAGGCCTCCGGGTCACGACCCATGAGCGCCCGGAGCCGTCCGCTCCTACCCGCATCGGGGTCCGGGTGTTCGAGCGGGTCTCGCCTGCGAGACCCGTGGTGGCGGCCCCGGTCATCCCCTATGCCGGGGCCGCCCCAGAGTCCCCCGCCGACGTAACCCGGAAGCGATGAACATGGCCCTGACGTATTCACCGATCACCTCGGACTGGCCGTGCCAGGTCAAGACCCCCGGCAGCTTCGACTGGGAGCGATCGGCGGTGAAATGGCTGCGCGAGCTGGTGCCGAGCCGCTACGCGAGCTACCCCGTCCTGCACAAGCACCCCGTGCTGCTCGCCCGCCACGCGCACCTCCAGGTGCAGCAGGAGATACGGGTCGCCCGCACGGCACTGCAGACCGCGCGCTCCGAGCTGCCCGGCCTCGGCCTGGCGGAGGGGGTCATCGAGCACACCATCAAGCTGTACGCCGCCGAGCTCATGCAGCTCCAGCACATCGCCCGGAGCATCCGTACGGTGTCCCAGGCACTGGTGGACCACGCCCACCCGCGAAACTGAGGTCCCGGGCCCTGCCGGCCCGGCAGGACCGAGCCCGAGGAGACAACGTGGACACTGCTGGGCAGCAGACCGACGGCGCCCGTGGAAGTGACGATTCCGCTTCTGCCGCACCTCTCGACGTGCGGTGGATCCACGGCTCGCCCTCGGCCAAGCACAACACGGATCCGGACATCCAGGTCCACGCCTACGACGAGCACACGGTGATCCTTCGCCAGAACATGGCGATCGACTACGAAGCGCCCTTCATGTTCCTGCTCTTCGGGACGGCGCGGGCCTTGCTGATCGACACGGGCGCCACGGCCTCGGCCGACCACTTCCCGCTGCGTCGCGTCGTCGACGGGGTGATGAAGTCCTGGCTGGCCGGGCATCCCCGCGACGACGACTACGGGCTGCTGGTGCTGCACACCCACCCGCACGGCGACCACATCGCCGGGGACGGTCAGTTCACCGGCCGCCCCGGCACCGAGGTCGTGGACGCGGCGCTCGGCAGCGCCTGGGACTTCTTCGGGTTCCGGGACGATCCCGACGCCGTCGCCCGCGTCGATCTCGGCGGCCGGGTGCTGGAGTGTCTCGCCACGCCGGGGCACCACGAGGCCTCGGTGACGTTCTTCGACCCCTGGACCGGACTCCTGCTCACGGGCGACACGGTCTATCCGGGGCGCCTGTACGTCGAGGACTGGCCGGCCTTCACACGCACCGTCGACCGTCTGATCGACTTCTGCGGGCGGCGCCCCGTCACCCACGTGCTCGGCTGCCACATCGAGATGACCCGGGAACCGGGGCGGGACTACCCCGTGCGCACCACCTATCAGCCCGACGAGCCTCCGCTGCAGATGACCACGGACCAGCTCCTGGACATCCGCCGGGCCGTCGAGTCCATCGGCCCGAGACCCGGCCGCCACGTCTTCGACGACTTCGTCATCTGCCGCCGCGACACACCCGGCGAAGACTAGCCCGTACGCCCCCGCTGTCCCGGAAGCGAGCACGGACGGCCGTACCCGGGGCGGTAGCCTGGGCGCGAGCGGGCACACGGAAGGGAAGCACACCCCCGACGAGATCTCTGGACGGACACATGGATTCGACCTCATGGACCCTGGTCCTCGTCGTCGCCGCGGTCCTCGCGGCCGCCGCGCTCGCGGGGGCGCTGTTCCTCCTGTTCCGCCTCGTACGCACCCGCCGTGACCTGCGGCGGGCCGGACTGCCGACCGGACCCCGCTGGATCTTCTGGGGCGCCGTCGTCTATCTGGTGCTGCCGACCGACCTGCTCCCCGACCCGGTCTACCTCGACGACATCGGCGTCATGCTGCTCGCGCTGCGCTCGCTGCGCGCCGCGGCACCCCCCTTGTCATCGCTCCGGCCGCCCGCCACCCCCGGCGACCTCGACGCCGTGCCCGGCCCGCGGCCGGTCCCGCGCAGGTCGCGGGAACCCTAGGGCGCGCGTGGCCCGTTGAGCGGTCGACGGCCCGCGCCCCGTGGCGCGGCGGGCACGGATCACCACATCGACGGGCGACGGCATGAGCGAGCTGGTTCCCGGGGGCAACACGCCCCTGCCGGACGGGGTCCTGACCCTCAGGGTGCCGGGCCCCTTCGACGTGTCCGCGCTGATCACCGACGACGGCGGCAGGGTGCGCGGCGACGGCGACTTCGTGTTCTACAACCAGCCGGCCGCGCCCGGCGCCCGGCTCGACGGCGACCGGCTCACCATCGATCCGGCGCGGCTGAGGCCCGGAGCGGCCCGCGTCACCGTCGTCGTCAGCCCCGCCGACCCCGCGACTCCGCTGAGCCGGCTTCAGTCCCCCACGCTGCAGGTCACGGCAGCGGACGGCCGTGCCCTGGCCCGGTTCAGCCCGCCCCGGCCGGAGCGCGAGACGGTGCTGCTCCTCGCCGAGCTGTACCGGCGCGGCACGGCCTGGAAACTCCGTGCCCTCGGGCAGGGGTACGCGGACGGACTCGCGGGCGTCGCACGGGATTTCGGGGTCGATGTCACCGAGGACTCCACGCCGTCGAATGCGGCGGCGAGCGCGGCGCGGGGAGCGACACCGGGTGGCCGGCCCCTGACGGGGCGAGGCGCGGAGCCGGGGGCCGGGCGGATCACCGCACCCGGCGCCGGACAGACCTCCGCGCCCCGAGCCCGGCCGGTCTCCGCACCAGCGGCCGGGCAGACCTCCGCGCCGGGCGCCGGACACCTCGTGACCGCGAGAGGCGGACGGGTGAGAGGCGGACCCATGGGGACGCCGGACGGCGGCCCCGACCCCGACGGATTCCTGGGACCGGTGAACTCCGCACGCGCCGCCGCCGGTTCCCCGCCAGTGCGCCTCGACGCCAGGCTGACCGCCGCCGCACGGAGCCACGCCGGCGTCATGGCGGCCCGCGGCCTGCTCAGTTCGGAGAGCCCTGACGGCACCTCCGTCTACCAGCGCGTCATCGCGGCCGGTTACCCGTACCTGACGATCGGCGAGCACCTGGTCTCCGGTCCGCGCACCCCGCACGAGTTCGTCGAGTACTGCCTCACCTCCGAGGAGTCCAGGCGCACCCTGTGCGATCCCGCGTTCGACCAGGCAGGACTGGCGTACGTTCCCGACGCCCGCTCGGGCGACCTGTACTGGACGGCCGTGTGGGCGCGGCCGTTCAGTCCCGAGGGCCTGGACCGGACGGCGCGCGAGGTCATCGCGCTCACCAACACCGAGCGGACCTCGGCCGGTCTGCCGCCCCTCTCCGCCGACCCGAGGCTCACCACCGCGGCCCAGGCCCACAGCGCCGACATGGTGGCCCGCGACTTCTACGCGCACACCTCACCCGGCGGCGGCCGGCCCTGGGACCGGGCCGCGGCGGCGGGCTGCACCCACCGCTCCATCGGCGAGAACATCGCCTGCGGGCAACGCTCCCCCGCCGAGGTGGTCCGCGGCTGGATGGACAGTCCCGGCCATCGCGCCAACATCCTCAAGCGCGACTTCACCCACATAGGCATCGGCCTCGCCGGCGGCAGCCGGGCGGGCACGTACTGGACCCAGCTCTTCGGCGGCTGACCCCTCGTCAGCGCCGCGACCGCTGCCGGCCCCTGCGCACCGTCACTCACCGCTCGCGGGCCAAGTACCGGCAGGGCGCCGCCCGGGAGGACGCCTTTCCGCCAATTCACCGATTCCGCTTCACCGTTTCCGCTGCATCCCCGTGCAATGCAACCCGCGCGCGCCTCCAGCGCGTACAGATGGTGCCGACGCCCGCATCCGCGGCGTGGTTCGAGCCGGCACGTCGAACCGGCAGACGGCACTCGGGAGAAATCAGATGGTCTCAGCAACGGTGGGTACGGGCACGGCGCTCGGCGCGGTCGTGGTGTCCCTGCTGGCGGCCCCGGCGCAGGCGGCGACGGACGCGGACACGCACCGAGCGGGCACCGAACGGGTGGCGGCGGCCGCCGCCGCGCCCGACGACGCGGGCCTGCGCGCGATCCTGCGCACGGCGCGCAGCCAGGGAGCACCCGGCGCGATGGCGAGAATCGACGACAACGGCACGGTGCACCGGTTGGTCGAGGGGGTCGACGACCGGGCCACCGGACGGACCATCAGCACTGACGACCGGTTCCGCGTCGGCAGCGTCACCAAGACCTTCTCCGCCGTGGTGCTGCTCCAACTGGTCGACGAGGGCAAGCTGAAGCTCGACAAGTCGGTCAACAGCTACCTGCCGGGCCTGCTCCCCGACGGCAGGATCACCGTGCGGCACGTACTGAGCCATCGCAGTGGTCTCTACGACTACACCAACGACATGTTCGCCCGGACGGTCCCAGGCTTCGAAGCCGTCCGCAACAAGGTGTTCAGCTACCGCGACCTGGTGAAGCTGTCGCTGAAGAAGCCGCGCACCAACGCGCCGGGGGCCGCCTATTCGTACTCGAACACCAACTTCGTCGTGGCCGGCATGCTGATCGAGAAGCTGACCGGGCACGGCGTCGGCACCGAGTACCAGAAGCGCATCTTCACCCCGCTGAGCCTCACGAACACCTTCTACGTCCATCCAGGCACCGCGATCCCGGGCCGCCACGCCAACGGCTATCTCAGGCCCGACACGGCGGGAGCGGCCCTGGTGGACTCCACGAAGCAGACCGCGTCCTGGGCACAGAGCGCGGGCGCCATCATCTCCACCGCGCACGACCTGGACGCCTTCTTCTCCGCCCTGCTGCGCGGCAAGCTCATGTCCACCGCGCAGCTCACCCAGATGACGAAGTGGACGCGGGTCAACAGCAACACGTCCTACGGCCTCGGCCTGCGCCGCCGCGACCTGTCGTGCGGGATCTCCGTGTACGGGCACACCGGCACCGTGCAGGGCTACTACACGTACGCCTTCACCACGAAGGACGGCAAGCGCAGTCTCACCGCGCTGGCCAACACCTCGAACAACACCACCGTGCTCAACACCATGTACCGCACCCTGGAGTCCGCGTTCTGCGGCAAGCCCGCGACCAAGGCCCCCGCACGGGCCGCCGATCCCGGTGCCGCACCGGACTCCGCTTCCGCCTTGTCTCCCGGCTGGGCTCCCGGCTGGGCTCCCGAGGAGCGGCACGAGGACATCGCGCCCGCCGTCACCCGCGACTGACGCACCGACAGCCCCGATGCAGTGCCTCACCCTTGAGTGTTCGGCCGCCGGTGCGGCGGCTGGTCCGGGGCGGGGCGCAGCCTCGGCGCCGGAATGGGCAGGCTGTGCGGCTTGTCGGCGTCGACGGTGAAGGGTTCGCGGTAGTGGCGGATCTCCAGAGGACCGCCGTTCGCGAGCGTGTACGTGGCGACGTCCTGCTCGATCTCCACACGCAGCCGACGGCCGAGGACCTCCAGGGAGAAGGCGAGCCGGCTGAACCGTTCCGGCAGCCGGGGCGCGAACTCCAGGTTCCCTCCGTGGTGCCGCAGCCCGCCGAAGCCCGCGACCAGGGCCATCCAGGTCCCGGCGAGCGAGGCGATGTGCAGGCCGTCGCGGGTGTTGTGCTCCAGGTCCTCCAGATCCATCAGCGCGGCCTCGACCAGGTAGTCGTAGGCGAGGCCCGGATGACCGGTCTCGGCGGCGATCACGGCCTGGCAGCAGGCCGACAGCGAGGAGTCCCGGACGGTCAGGGGCTCGTAGTAGGCGAAGTTGCGGGCCTTGTGCTCGTCGTCGAAGAAGGGGCTGCACTTGTACATGGCGAGCACCAGGTCGGCCTGCTTGACGACCTGTTTGCGGTAGATGTCGAAGTAGGGGAAGTGCAGCATCAGCGGGTACTGGTCGGCGCGGGTGGTGGTGAAGTCCCAGCGCTGATAGCGGGTGAACCCGGCGTTCTGCTCGTGGACGCCGAGTTCGTGGTTGTAAGGGATGTGCATGGCGTCGGCGGCGTCGCGCCAGGCCGCGCTCTCCTCCTCGTCGACGCCGAGTTCTCCCGCCCGCCGGGGATGCCGCTCGACGGCGTCCGCGGCGGCCAGGAGGTTCGCGCGGGCCATCAGGTTGGTGTAGGTGTTGTCGTCGGCGACGGCGCTGTACTCGTCGGGTCCCGTCACCCCGTCGATGTGGAACCTTCCCTGGTGGTCGTGGTGTCCCAGGGAGCGCCACAGCCGTGCCGTCTCGGTCAGCAGTTCGACGCCGGTGTCGCGTTCGAAGCGCGTGTCGCCGGTGGCGGCGGTGTAGCGGATGACGGCGTCGGCGATGTCGGCGTTCACGTGGAACGCGGCGGTGCCGGCCGGCCAGTACGCCGAGCCCTCCGACCCGGCTATGGTCCGCCAGGGGAACGCGGCTCCCCGCAGGCCGAGTTGGGCCGCCCGGTCCCGTGCGGCCGGCAGGGTGTTCTGGCGCCAGCGCAGCGCCTCGGCCACGGCACCGGGCGAGGTGTAGGTGAGCAGCGGCAGGACGAAGGTCTCGGTGTCCCAGAAGGCATGGCCGTCGTATCCGGAGCCGGTCAGGCCCTTGGCGGGGATGGCGCGCTGTTCGGCGCGGGCACCGGCCTGGAGGACGTGGAAGAGCGCGAAGCGGACCGCCTGCTGGATCGCTTCGTCGCCGCCCACCTCGACGTCGGCGCGGACCCAGAAGTCGTCGAGAAAGGCGCGTTGTTCGTCGACGAGCTGCTGCCAGCCGCCGTGCCGGGCGGCGGCGAGCGCCGCGTCGACCTGGTCGCTCAGAGCGGGCAGGGAACGGTTGCCCGACCAGCCGTAGGAGACGATCTTCTCAAGGCGCAGTGTCTGGCCCGGCTCCAGTACGGAGGTCACCGTGAGGCGGGCGACGTCGTCGCTGCTCTCGCTGGTCATGGTGGTCCGGTCGGGCCCGCTGACCGCGTGGTCGGCGGCGGCGGCCACCCGCAGGGCGCTGTGCCGGGTCCGGTGCACGAGCCGCAGCCGGCGCCCTGCCGCGAAGTGCTCCTCCGCCTCCAGCGGCGCGTCCAGGGCGATCGCCGCCCGCGGATCACCCGTGCGGCCGGGCAGTTGCTCGTTGGCGACCAGCTCCGACTGGACGACGACCCGGGTCCGGCTGTCCACGGGCTCCACCTCGTAGGCGACGGCCGCGATCGCCCGCTGGGTGAACGAGACGAGCCGGGTGGAGCGCACCCGGACCGTGGAGCCGGCCGGTGAGGTCCACTCGCAGGTGCGGGTGAGCAGGCCGGTGCGCAGGTCGAGGACGCGCTCGTGGGATCGCAGTCGTCCGTAGCGCAGGTCGAACGGTTCGTCGTCCACGAGCAGCCGGACGATTTTGCCGTTGGTGACGTTGATGACCGTCTGCCCGGACTCCGGATAGCCGTAGCCCGCCTCCGCGTAGGGCAGCGGATGGACTTCGTGGACGCCGCCCAGGTACGAGCCGGGCAGGCCGTGGGGTTCGCCCTCGTCGAGGTTGCCGCGCCAGCCGACATGGCCGTTGGCGAGGGCGAACACGGACTCGCTCTGCGGCAGCAGCCCGAGGTGCAGTTCGCTCTCCCGCAGGGCCCAGGGTTCGACTCCGTACGACGAATGGGTTATCACGCGAGGTCCCCCAGTTCGGCCAGATCGCGTACGACGATGTCGGCGCCGTGGGCGCGCAGGGCGGCGCCCTGGCCGACGCGGTCCACCCCGACGACGTACCCGAAGTGGCCCGAGCGGCCCGCGTCCATGCCGGCGAGCGCGTCCTCGAAGACGGCCGCCTCGGAAGGCTCGACCCCTAGGTCCTCGGCCGCGGCCAGGAAGGTGTCGGGGCGCGGCTTGCCCGGCAGCCGCCGTTCCCGGGCGACGACACCGTCGATGCGTACGTCGAAGAGGGACTCCGCTCCCACCGAGCGCAGGACGTCCCGGCAGTTGGCGCTGGAGGAGACGACGGCGGTCCGCAGGCCGTGCGCCCGGACGGCCTCGATGTAGCGCAGGGTGCTCTCGTAGGCCTCGACTCCGTCCGTGCGGATCATTTCGAGGAGCAGCGCGTTCTTGCGGTTGCCCAGGCCGTGGACGGTCGCGCGGTCCGGTGGGTCGTCGGGTGTTCCTTCGGGGAGTTCGATGCCGCGCGAGGCGAGGAAGGTGCGGACGCCGTCGGCGCGGGGCAGTCCGTCGACGTACGCGGCGTAGTCGTCGGCGTCGTCGAAGGGGCGGAATCCGTCGCCGTCGCGTCCGCGCAGGAAGTCGTCGAACGTCCGCTTCCAGGCGGCCGCGTGGACCACGGCGGTCTTGGTGATGACCCCGTCGAGGTCGAAGAGGCAGGCCAGGATCTGTTTCGGCAGGCCGAGCTCAGTCATAGGAGCAGTCTTCCCCCCGGAACCGTCTCCAGCGGGTGGCGCGCGCCACAACACCGGGCGACGGGTTCAGCCGCGCGGCGCTCGCCGCCTGGGGCACGGGACTTCCCCTGTGCCCCGCGTCGTCGATACTGGGGGCATGGAAATCGCTGCCCTCGTGCCCCGGTCCGGGCTCGTATGACCGATGCGGGTCCGGTCTTCGACGACCTGGTGGAGCGGGCCGCCGCGCTCGTACGTCCCGGCCGGCGCGCCCTCCTCGGTATCGCCGGCAGCCCCGGGGCGGGCAAGACGACGCTCGCCGAGCGACTGGTCCGGCGGCTCGACGAGGACGGGGCATTTCGCGTCGCACACGTGCCGATGGACGGGTTCCACCTCGCGGATGCCGAGCTGGACCGGCTGGGGCGCCGTGACCGGAAGGGGGCTCCGGACACGTTCGACGCGGCGGGGTACGCGGCGCTGCTGCGCAGACTGCGCGAGGACGAGGAGGAGCTCGTCTACGCGCCCGGCTTCGAGCGGGTCCTCGAACAGCCCCTGGCGGGAGCGCTTCCGGTGCCCCGGGCCGCCCGTCTGATCGTGACCGAGGGGAACTATCTGCTGCTGCGCGAGGACGCCTGGGCGCGGGCCCGCGCGCAGCTCGACGAGGTGTGGTTCTGCGAGCTCGACGAGGACGACCGCGTCCGGCGGCTGGTCGCCCGCCACGAGAAGTTCGGGAAGGATCACGACTCGGCGGTGGCGTGGGTGCTCGGAACGGATCAGCGCAACGCCGAACTGGTCGCCGCGACCCGCGACCGCGCCGACCTGGTCGTCGGGACGGCGGTCGTCGGGACGGGGGCCTCCGGAGAACCGGTGACCTGACAAGAGGTCGCCGGAACCGGTCGCCGGAGAAGGGGTCGCCAAGGCGGCGGGCACCCGGCAGTCAGGCAGTCAGGCAGTCAGGCAGTCAGGCAGTCAGGCAGTCAGGCAGTCAGGCAGCGACGCCGGATCTCCAGTTCGGGTTCCCCGTGGGCATCGCCCGCGGGATCGCCGATCCGCGCGGTGAACGCCTCGGTGCGGACGGTCAGTTCGGCCGACGTTCCGGCGAATGTGGGGGCATGGGGGCCTCCGGGCCCGTACCGGACGGCGAAGACGTGCAGGCCGTCCGGGGCGCCGGGCGCGGGATCCGCTTCGAGGGCCGTGGAGGAGACGAGGTGGCGCCAGCCCTCGTCCGGGTCGCCGTAGACGCGCGGGTCGGCGGCGAGCGCGAAGGCCGCCTGTTCCTGGGTGGTCTCCGACCGGGCGTCGAAGTGGGCGCCCCCCTCGGCCCGGGGGTGCGTCAGGCGCAGGGCGCCGGCGGACGTCACGTCCGCCTCGGCGGTTCTGCGCACCCGCTCGCCGTCGTCCGCGGCGTACGGCAGCCCGGCGAGCAGATAGGGGCTGCCCGGGAGGCGTTCCACGGCGACCGTCAGCCACAGGCGGGTGCCGTCGGTGACGTACAGCGACCGGACGTGGCGCAGGACTTGGTCGCGGCCGACGACCGGCTTGGTGACCAGCTTGCCGGTCAGCGGGCCGGTGCGCAGGTCCCGCACGCGGACCTCGCCCAGCGGGCGGCAGTACAGGAATCCGTCCAGCACCGGACCGAAGCCGTGCTGCCGGTTCACCACGGCGGGCAGGAAGTACGTGCCGGCGGCCTCGACGAGGGAGGGTGTCATCCGGTCGTCGAAGGCCACCGAGACGGAGCCCGACCGGAGTTGGTGCCGTACCGGGTCCGTCGGGGGGAGGCGGTGCCAGCGTGTGCCGTCCTGGATCTGCCAGACCAGCATGAACGCGAAGTGGCCGTCGACGCCGCCTTCGTGGTGGACCGCGTGCCGGCCCCAGCGGGTGTCGCCGCGGTAGCGGCCGAGGTCGGCGCCGACGCGCCGGCCGAAGTAGCGCAGTCCGAGGACGGCCTCGAAGCCGCAGTGCTGCTCGCTGTACCGGGGGCCACCCACGTCGAACCCGCCGGTGGTCAGGCGCGCGTCGAGGTAACGGGCGAGCGCCTCGCCGTCCTCGGCGAAGGCGTCCTCGCCGCTGATCCGGTGGGCCTGGGCGAGAAAGGACAGGGAGATGGGTCCGTAGTTGTTGTCGTACGCGCCGCCGTGCTCGGGTGGCAGCAGGGCGCCCCGGTCGCGCACGCGACGGGCGCGGATCCGGTCCAGATACAGCCGCATGGCACACGCGCGGACCGACGCGGCGTCCGGAGAAGGGAGTTGCCGCGCGAGCATCAGGCCGCCGACGACACAGCCGATCGCCTGGTTGCCGGCTTCCTGCGGGTTGAAGAAGGTCACCTGCGTCAGCCATCGCCAGTAGCCGTAGGCCAACTCGACCAGTTCGCGGTGCTGTCCGGTGGCGAGGATGCCGTCCCCGCTGTCCAGGAGGTTCACGGCCTGGAGGAGTGCCCACACCGTGCTGGGCCAGTCGCCGAGCGGGTGCGCGCCCGGGTCCGGCACGTAACGGGCATACGGTTCACCGGAGTTGCGGCGGCGCAGGTTCGGGTAGCCGGGGTTGTCCTCGGTGTGGACCCGCTCGCTCAGGTGGAAGGCGAGGCTGCGGCGGACGGCTTCGGGCAGGCGGGGGTCCTTCGTGCGCTGCCAGGCGAGGGCCAGCAGGGAGGTGATCCCGAGCGAGGTGTCGCCGATATCGTTTCCGGCCGCGGGGTGTTCGAGGCTGCCCTCGGGGGTGAGCCGGGCGAGTGCCTCCTCGGTGACGGCGCGGAGGACGGCGTCGTAGGCGGCCGGATCGTCGGGGAGGTCGTGCAACGGGCGCCGCTGGTAAGGAAGATGCACCGCAGATCGGTCCCTCGTTCCGAAGGTCGCCACGTCCTCTGCCAGGTTCGCGCGGAGGCCGGGGCGCCGGATGAGCGCGAGGGGGAGCGAACGTGTCGGCGCGCCGAACATCACGGTGTCCGAAGGCGATGTGGGGGCCGGGGCGGAGGGAGCGACCGTCACCGCGCCGCCCGCCCCGGCCGTCTCAGGGGGCCGCCGTCCTGGATTCCAGGTCGGCCCGGGTGTCGTTGCCGTAGACGCCGGACTCGTCGCCCCGCACTCCGTACCAGAGCTGGAAGCGGGCGACGGCCGCGGCGAGCGTGGCGTCGTAGGTGCCGCTGGTGCTGCCGTGGTCGTACACGTTCGGGATGCGGAGCAGCCGTTGCTGAAGATCTGCCACCTCGGGACCGCTGTCGCCCTCCCGGAGGGTGCCGGCGCCGTCCGGATCGGTGGCCCCTGCCGGGGCCCGGACGGCCGGAGCCGTCGACGGGTTCACTCCCGCTCCCGCCGGGGACGCGTCGTCCCGGCTCGCGCCCGGCACCAGGAGGGCGAAGGCGAAGCCGATCAGGGCCGCCGCGACGACCGCGACCGTGATCGCGGCGCGGCGCAGGCCCGCGTCGCGCCCGAGGCCGTGAACGCCCGCGGGTCTCCCTCCGGACGGGCGTCCGCTTTCGGCGGCGGGTCCGTCGGCTCCGTCCGTCCGCGGCACTCCGGCCATGTAGTCCTCCCCGTCGGGGACCGGGGGCAGTTCCTCGGTCTCGCCCTCCTCGGGGTCGGCCAGAAGCCGCACGACGGACGTGGGCGCGGCGATCGACTCGTAGTCCTCGTCCGCGTCCGTCATCCCCTCCTTCTCGCGCACCTGCCGCAGCAGCTCCGCCAGGGACTCGGAGCGCCGACGGCGCTCGATGTGAGTGGGTTCGATCACTGAGCGCCCGGTGGACTTCCCGCGTTCGGGCCGTGTCGACACACTGCTCTCCTTCCGTGCACGCGGTCTCCCGCCGTCCCTGTGCAGAGATACGGGGGCGCGGGCCCGGACGTTCAGCGCGCCACCCCACCCCGATGACCGGCGCCGGGCTCGGCCGGCCACCGCCAGGACTCGGGCTCACGGGACGAACTCGGCCGATCTCAGGTCATGTTGACGGCCGGAGATCGCGCACGGGTCCTGGCGGACGCGGCAGGCCCTCGCCATGGGCGGTCCATGAAGCCGAGTTGGCGGAAGGTTGACCAAATCCCTGGAGATCACTGACGGAGCCGTCTATAGGGTCGGCCGCATGCCCCCACAACCTCCGAGAACACCGGCGTTGCCGGTCCTCCCCTATCGGAAACCCACCCGCGACCGGGACTACTGGGTCTTCGACGACGTACTGCCCGACGCGGACGCCGTACGGGCCCGGTGCCTCGGCAAGGACGACTGGGTCAAGGGTCATCCGTACACCTCGGAGAGCTGGCCGGGTCTGCGGACCATGCCGGGACTGGAACCGGACGAATTGACGCGCGTAGAGCGACTGGTGAAGAAGGCCACCGGCGCGCGGGAACTGTGGCAGCAGTCGACTCCGTCGGGCGCCACGCTCAACCACAACTGCGTCCAGGTCGTCGGCAAGGACGAGGGGGAACCCCGCCCCCACACGGACTCCCGCGCCCTGTGCCGTTACGCCGCGGTGCTCTATCTGAACCCGAACGTCCCCAAGAACTGCGGAACGAGCTTCTTCCGGCAGAGTCTGCCGGGCGGCCGGCTGGGCGGCAACGTCGTCGTCGCACCGCACAACAACCTGGTCGAGGCCCTCGGTACGCGCTTCGTCCCGCCGGACTCCTTCGTCGAGGACATCCGCGTCCCGCACCGCCACAACCGGCTGCTCCTCTACAACGCCAACCTGATGCACAGCGCCACCGACTACTGCGGGACCACCATGGAGGACAAACGGATGACCGCCGTCTTCTTCTGGATGGCGTGATCCGGACCGGCCGCCAGGCCGGCTCCCGGCATCAGGAGCGGCCCCGGACCACGGAGTCCGGGGCCGCTCTCCTTTGCCCCGGGCCGGGAACAGCCAGATGAAGAGCGCCTTCAAATCCGAGGCGAAAACCGGACATTCCCAGACTACGGAGGGATTACATCTCCCCCAAGTCCTGGTGGCCAGGAGATGTGCTCGTCATGATGGGCGCATGACCTTGGCCTCCAGAGCCATGACGCGACTGGCCAACTGGCCCGACCTCGCGGAGTCCCTGCCGAGCTGCGGCACGGGCCGCGCACTGTGCGCGGCGCAATGCGAGATCGTCCACTTCCATTCGGACCACGATGTCGACCTGCACCTCACGGACCGGGCGATCCGGCGCTTCGAGGACCACCTCAAGACCTCCACGGCCATCCGCATGGTGCCCGGCTCCCGCTGGGTGACCATTCATCTCGAAGTCGACTCGGACATCGACCTCCTGCTGACCCTGGTGAGCGTCGCTCTTCAGGCGCATCTGAACGGGCACATGGCGGGCGACGACATCTTCTCGGCGAACTGCAACGACCGCTGACCGTCCGGGACGAGAGGCGTCACCGGCCTGTCGAGAGCCGTCAACCGCCCTGTCGAGAACCGTCGCGGCCGAACGCTCCCTCGTGCTGGGCCCCGAGGCGGGCGCTTCCACCATGGAAACCCGGGCGGGAACAGCGAAGAGCCCCGGCACTCACGCGGAACGCGATTACCGGGGCTCTCCACCAGGTCATCGGGGGGGGCGATGACCCGGTACGTCAGGAGCGAGCGCCCGCCGCGCGCCGACGGCGGGTGGCGACGGTGATGGCGGCACCGGCCGCGAGGACGGTCACAGCCGCACCCGCGATCGGCAGGGTGCTGCCGCCACCGGTCTCGGCGAGACCGCCGGACGGGGTCGACCCGCCGCCGTTCGGCGAGGGGGCGGCCGGCGTGGCCGACTCGGGGGCGGACGGGGCAGCGGACGTCTCGGGAGCCGAGGGCGTCGCCGGGGTCGACGGAGTCGCGGGCGAGGACGAGGCGGGGGTACCCGGCGTCTGCGCGGGCGGCGTCGAGGCCGGCGGGGTCCCGGGAGTGGTCGGCTGCGCGGTGCAGTCCTTCTTGCCGCCGTTCCACGCCATGATGAGCTTGTCCTTGATGACCGCGTGGTCCGGCCCCGCCGGCAGGTCACCGTGCTCGAAGCCGTCCTGGGCGTCGTGCTTGCCGTCGAACCTGACGGCTCCGCGGTACAGGTCGATCTGCGCGAAGCAGCCGGCGTCGGGCACCGAGATGTCGAGGGAGTCCGTGGCCCCCGGCTTCACCGAGACGGTGTCGAAGTCGTGGAAGACCTGGACTCCGGAGGTGTTGAAGGTGTCGCCGTGCGTGCGGTACGCGGCCAGTGAGGCGGTGCAGTTGCCGGCCCCGTCCGCGGCGCGGACCTTGATGTGGACCTTGCCGTCGTCGGTCGGCTTCAGGTTCTCGTCGTCGACCCGGACGGAGTCGTAGAAGTTCTTGCCGTCCAGGGAGAACTGACAGCGGTCGGTCGCGGTGGCCGTACCCGCTCCCTGCCCGGGGGCGAAACCGCTGCCGGTCTTGTCCCAGCCGTCACCGCCGGGCCGGTCGCTCGCCGAAGCGGTCGTGGTGACCGCGCAGAGAGCGAAGGCCGCCGCGCCCGTCCCCAGCAGGCAGCGAAGGGTGACACGTCTCGCTTTGGACATGCGGATCCCATCCTGATGATGCGAGACCCGGTCGACGGCGGCGGGGCAGCACTCGGCAGCCTGGGGCCGTCCCGGGGATGAGTGGTCGAAGAACGCTGGACCCCTTGGTCATGTGGGCCACAGCTCGACCACATATTCGATCATCGCCCACGGAGTGTCAACTCCACTCCATGCACGAGCACTTCACGAGTGAACACGAATCAGCCACATAGGGAATCGCGTACTCCGTGGCGGTCGGCCGAGCGGCCGCCACGGCGGACGCCGCGAACTCGCTTCGGTACGCACACAACAACGCCCTGCGCTCCTGGCTGCGTTCGGACGGAACGGGGGAAGCGGAAGCGGCGGTGGACCGAGCGCTCGGGTACGTACAGACCACGTTCGGCTCCTCGCCCGTCGAACCGGCACACAAGGAGGCCGAGGAGGCCGAGGACATGGTGATCGTCGCCTCGCGGCGCGGGGCACCGATGTGGCGCGTGATCCAGGAGATCGAGTCGACCCTCGGGCAGGGCCGAGCGGGAGCCGAGCCTCCCGCACCCCGTTCCATTTTTTCGGTACGCAGTACCTTTACGTGTGGCACTGAGTGCCATAGCCTGTGATCGTGCACGGCGTTCCGCGCACATCGGATTCCGGCTGAGTGCAGGGAGATGGCATCGTGTACCACCCAGGAATCGCTCTTCACCCGGGCATCGACCCCGTGACGGACGTACTCGACCCCGGTTCCGCGGAGCACGCCGGGGACGTACTGCTCTTCCAGCGGTGCCACTGGTGTGCCACCGCCATGTTCAGCCGCCTTCTCTGCCCGGTGTGCGCGGGCAGCGACCTGCGGACGGAGGCGAGCGCCGGCTCGGGCGTCGTGCGCCACTCCACGGTGATCCACCGCAACACCCCGGCGGCCCGCAACGTCTCGCTCATCGAGATGGCGGAGGGCTTCACGGTCCGGGGCCGGGTCATGGGCTCGCCCGCCACCATCCACAGCGGCGACCGGGTCCAGCTCTCCACCGCCCAGGACCCGGTACGCCGACAGCCGGTGTTCCAGCTCGTCGACGGCCCTTACGGCGGCTGGCACTGAGTACCGGCGGACGGTCCGCACCGCGAGCCGCTGTCCGCCCACCCCCGCCGGACGGCCCCCGGGCCGGGATCGGACAGCCGTGCGCGGCTGAACGAACCGGCGTGCGGGACCGGTCCGTTCAGCCGCCGGGCGACGACCGTCAGCCGTAGGTGATGTCGGACGTCGCGTACTTGCAGTAGGTGCTGTCGGGGCCGCTGCCGTTCGTCGTCGGCTCCGCCCCGGTGTTGTTCCCGATGTACTTCTGGCAGGGGACGATCTTCTTGCTGCCGTCCCCGACGATCTTGATGGACCTGAGGGTCGCGCTGTCACCGTAGTTGGTGTTGATGCCGACGAGCTTGCTTCCCTTGTAGGTCGCCTCGATGGCGTTGAGATTGATCGTCCGCTTGTACTGCGTCTTGCAGTTGCCGCACGAGCGGACGAACGTGCCGAAGGTCTGTACCGCGAAGTTCGACACGTTCAGCGTTCCGGCACCGTTGAACTGGAACACCTTGTCGCTGGCCGCCTTCGCGCCACCGCCGCTGACGGTGTAGACGTTGGACGAGGAGGAGCCGAGGAACGTCGCCGCGTCCTCGCCGACGTCCTCCCACCAGACGTTCTGCAGCGTGCAACTGCCCAGGCAGTGAATGCCGTCGGCGGCGGGCGCGCCGATGATGACGTTCTTCAGGACGGTTCCCGCGGCCAGTTCCAGGATCGGCCCCTGATCCTCGTCCTGGCTGTCCGAGCCCAGGTCGCCCGTGCCGTAGAGCCGCTTCATCCCGTAGTCCTTGGTACCGGAGACCGAGATGGTGGAGGAGACGGCCTGGCTGCCGCTCGCGGTGGGCCAGGTGGCGGCGCTCGCCGGTGTCAGGGCGCCGTCGGCCATCACCATGGCGGCCGAGAGACCGAGCGCGGCGAGGGTGCCGGTGAGGGCGCGCCGCCGGGCGCGCGGTCGTGCTGATGACGTCATGTCCCGATGCCTTCTTCCAGGTGGGGGTGGTCGGGTGAGGGTGGTTCGGCAGAGGTGGCCGGGGCGGGACGCTCGACGCGGGGGCCGTCAGAGCTTTCCGGTGCCCGCGCCGGACGTCACCGAGGCGACGACGGTCGAGGCCGGCTCGGCGGTGTAGCTGTAGGGCGGCTTCGTGAAGGTGCCGACCTGCGAGATCTCGGTCGCGGCTCCGCCGAGATCGTTGCCGGTGAGGTTGGCGTAGCCGTCCACGTCGCTGTCTCGGTTCGTGGTGACGGCGACCGCCGTGCTCCGGAAGACGTTGTTCTCGACGAGCATCTGGGCGCCCATGCGGGAGTGGACGGCGGTGTCGGCGCCGACGACGTAGTTGTCGTAGAAGTGCCCGGTGCCGAAACGCAGGCTGGGGATGCGGGAGTTGACGTTGTTGAACCAGTTGTGGTGATACGTCACCCGCAAGTGCCCGGTGTCCTCACTGGCGTTGCTGTCGCTGTGGCCGACCAGTGAGCCCTTGTAGTGGTCCTTGAAGGTGTTCCAGGAGACGGTGACGTAGTCGGACGCGTGGGTGATGTCGACCAGTCCGTCGTAGTAGTCCTTGTCGTGGTCACGGTCGGACGAGAAGGCGTTGTGGTCGATCCACACCTTCGTCGAGGCCTGGACGGTGATGCCGTCGGCGGGCGCGACCGGCTTGCTGATGTTGAGGTTGCGGACGACGACGTTGGTGACCTTCTTCAGACGCAGTCCGCCGCCGGTGAACCCGGACGCCGAACCGACGCCCAGGACGGTGGTGTTGGAGCCGACGTCGACCTGGCCGCTGAGCGAGATCAGCCCGCTGACCTTCACGACCTTGGCCGTGTCGCCGGTGACGGCGGTCTTGAAGGCGGCCAGCGTCGTGACGGTGACGGCGGTCGCGCTGCCGCCGCCGGTGGTCCCGGCGGCGTAGCCGACCGGCGCGGTCTCGGCGGCTCCGGCCGACTGCGGCAGGACGAGTGCCGTGGTGACCGCCAGAGTGGCGGCCCCGGCCGTCAGCAGGGCGAGGCGGGAGCGCTTCAGTGGGGGGCGAGTACGCATGCGGGTGTGTCCCTTCGGAGTTGACCATGAATCAAGTTCGCGAATGACGTTCCTGTATCTGAACCACACATGGCGTGCGATGTGACACCTACGGACCGAAACGCGGGCTGGAGACTGCGACTTGCCCAGGTGGTGCGGCTCGGAGATCTGATGTCTCGTATACGAGATGTCACACACGGGTCACGCTGCTGAACGGGAACGTAAACGGTAAGCGCTTTCTAGTCAACGCTTCCCACAGAACACATCCGGCCGACTCACGAACCAGCCCGATACCCGCACCCCGATGAACCGGGCCTGCCTGCCCTGCGCGCGGCGCGGCCGGCTCTGCGGCCCGCCCCGGAAAGCCGAAAGCGGCCGTACGGGGGTCCGGATTTTCCGGGACCTCCGTACGACCGCGGACTCACGGCGTCACGACGCCACTGAGAGACGTCAAGGAGAGACGGTGCGGTGGTGACAAGGCATCAGGAGGAGAGGGTGATACGGATGCCGACCGTACCGCTCTCTCCACGGCGCAGGCGGCTGCCGAACAGGGTGAGACGGCCCATCACCCCGTATTTCCGGGCGATGAGCTTCCGGTACCGCGCGGTCTGGGCCGCGTCGACGATCTCGGCCGTGGCGGGGACCGGCTCCCCTGTCGGCCTGCCGCGCACGTCGCACGGGCCGACCAGTACGTCGGCCCGGTTGCGGATGCGCTTCACCTTCCAGCTGTCCGCGACGGTCCAGGCGCCGAGCGCCGTACCGTCCGGCACCACCCAGACCGGCGTGGCCACCCCCGTACCGTTCTTGCGATAGCTGGTGATCAGCAGGTACTTGCCCGATCCCAGCGCGTCCAGCGCAGCCTCGTCCATGGCCGCAGTGTAGGCGGACCCGTCCGCGGACCCCACGGCGCCCGAGCCGTCCGGGTCAGGACAGCTGACCGTCGTAGTCAGGCAGCTTGAACGTCCGCTCGGCGTGGCCGCCGACCAGGTCGGTGGTGTTGTTGCCGACGTTGGCGATGATCGTGTAGCCGCGGGACTCGATCTCTTCACGCTTGCCGGTCTTGTAGGCTCCGACCTCGCCGAAGAGGTCCGCCAGGTCACGCACGTAGAGTCCGTCGACCGGGTAGCCGGCGTTCGTCAGGTTCCACTTCGTCTCACTGGCGATGATGCCCGGACGTGCGGTCACGAAGAAGACGGCTGCACCGCGGGAGTGCGCGTAGCGGGCGAGTGCCAGCGACGCCTTGACCGCCGGAGTGGGCAGCTCGTACCAGGCGTGGAAGTCGGTCTCCAGCGCGGTGTTGTCGATGTCGAAGACGACCGCGAGCTTCTGGCCGCCCGCGTTCGCGGTGCGCTGCTCCACGTACGGCACCGCCTGGTCGATGACGGCCTGGACGTCACTCTGCCAGGTGGCGTAGTCGACGCCTGCCGTCGCGGACGTGCTCGCCACCGCCTGGGCCGGAGCCGCGGCCGCGGACCCGGCCGCGGTGACCGTCCCCGCCATTCCCAGCGCCACGACCGCCGACACCACGCCCATCCGGCGCCCCACACCAAGTCCTGTCATGCCTGTCCCCTGTTCGGATCTGTCGGTCGGTTCCGCGTCTGTCGGTCGAGTCCGCACACGCGACACGACGGTGCCCGCTCATGGGACCGCCGCCGCGGCAGACATGATCCCGGCGGCGCGTGCACGGAGGGGGAAGACCTAGTTACTGATCGGTAGAGATCGTGCTTCACGCGGCGCGTGCTGCCCGCGGTGCGGTGGCAGACGCCCGTGACCCGTGTGAGCCTGGGGCTCGCGGCTGGCACCAGTGGAAAGAGGCTGCTCGGATGCAAGGACCGAACATCGTCATCGTCGGCGCGGGTTTCGCCGGAGTCGAGGCCGCCCGGAGCCTCGAACGGACGCTCACCCCCGGCGAGGGCCGGATCACCCTGATCAGCCCCACCGACTACCAGTTGTATCTCCCGCTGCTGCCGCACGTCGCCGCCGGTGTCGTCACCCCCCAGTCCGTGGCGCCCTCGCTGCGCCGGATCCTGCGCCGCACCGCGCTGGTCCCCGGCGGGGTGATCGGTGTCGATCCCGGGGCCAAGGTCTGCGTCGTCCGCAAGATCACCGGAGACCTCGTCGACCTGCGCTACGACTATCTGCTCCTCACTCCCGGGAGCGTGACCCGCACCTTCGACATCCCCGGCCTGGCGGACGAGGCGCGCGGTATGAAGACGCTCGCCCAGGCCGTGTATCTGCGCGACCATGTGATCGCCCAACTCGACCTGGCGGCGGCCACGTCGGACGACGACGAGCAGGCGGCCCGGCTTCAGTTCGTGGTGGTCGGCGGCGGCTACGCCGGCACCGAGACGGCGGCCTGTCTGCAACGCCTGACCACCGCGGCGGCCAAGCGCTACCACCCCCGTATCGACCCCGGTCTCATCAAGTGGCATCTGATCGACCTGGCCCCGAAACTGCTGCCCGAACTGGGCGACAAGCTGGGCGCGAGCGCGCTGCGGATGCTGAGCGACCGCGGCGTGCGGATCTCGCTGGGTACGTCCGTCGCGTCCGTGACCAAGGACGAGGTCACCCTCACCGACGGGCGGGTGCTGCCCTCGCGGACGCTGGTGTGGACCGCGGGCGTCGCGGCGAGCCCGCTGGTCGACTCGCTCGGCGCGGAGACCGTGCGCGGACGGATCGTCACCGAGCCCGACTTCAGGGTGCCTGGGCTCGACGGGGTGTTCGCGCTCGGTGACGCGGCGGCGGTGCCCGACCTGGCCAAGGACGACGGCTCCGCCTGTCCGCCGACCGCCCAGCACGCTGCCCGGCAGGGCCGGCACGCCGCCAAGGTCCTGGTGGCGAAGCTGCGGGGCGAGCCCACCTTCCCCTACCGGCACCGGGACCTCGGCCTGGTCGTCGACCTCGGCGGCCACGACGCCGTGTCCAAACCGCTCGGCATCGCCCTCAAGGGCGCGCCCGCCCAGGTCGTGGCCCGCGGATACCACCTGTACGCGTTGCGCACGGGGGCCGCCCGGTTCCGTACGAGTGCCAACTGGCTGCTCAACGCGGTCGCGGGCGACGACTTCGTCCGCACCGGCTTCCTCGCGGGCCGAAAGGGAACCCTGCGGGACTTCGAGCGTACGGATGTGTATCTGACCCGGGACGAGGTGACCGCCCGGACGCGCACCGACGCGTAGGACGTGCCCGATCGGTCATGGTGGCGGATGCCGACGGTGCCCGGCCACGACGTCGGCTTGACGGCCGGGCCGCCGGCACCCCGCGTCGGCGTCCGCCAGGGTACGGCGGCTTCGGCGACGCGGTGACGTCGAAGCCGTGGTCGCGGAGCGTGTTCAGCACACACCCGCGCTCATCATGGTGGCCGGTTCACGACACGAACCGGCCACCTGTGCGAGACCTCCGGGAGGCGGTGAACACGCGGGCCCGGACGCACGTATGAGTGGAGGGCCCTCGACCGGGGCCCGCGGCGGCGGTGACGCCGCTCCGTACGGCTTCGGGAGCCCACGCATGAGGCACGCACGACGACGGATCGTCCGACGGGGGGCGCGCCTCGCGGCCGTCGGCGGACTGCTCTGCGGAGGGTTCATGGTGACGCGCGCCATGGCGAGCGAACCGTCCGACGCGTCGCGCACCACGGCGAGTTCGGCTCAGGCCGCTGCGAATACGGGTGCGGGGCTCGTGTCCCGGCTGGGCACCTCGCGGACCGCCGGCAACTGGATAGCCGCCGACGGGCGTCCCGTCGTCGCGGTCACCGACGCGGACGCGGCGGACGCTGTGAAGCGGGCGGGTGCTCGACCGAAGGTCGTGACGCACAGCATGCAGGACCTCAAGTCCGCCGCGCAGACGCTCAGTTCGGCGCCCCGGGTGCCGGGCACGGCCTGGGCGGTGGACTACACGAAGAACGAGGTGGTGGTGCAGGCCGACAGCACGGTCTCCGCCACCGACTGGTCGAGCATGACGAAACTGGCCCACGGAATCGGCGACTCGGTGCGGATGCAGCGGACCCAGGGCACGTTCACCACGCGGGTGAACGGCGCACAGGCGATCTTCTCGACCGGCGGCCGCTGCTCGTCGGGGTTCAACGTGACCAACGGGCAGAGCGAGTTCATCCTCACGGCGGGGCACTGCGGCCCCGCCGGATCGGTCTGGTTCTCCGACAACACGGGCCGGCAGCAGGTGGGGCGCACGGTCACCACGGCGTTCCCCGGCAGTGACTTCTCCCTCATCCAGTACGACGCCGGGCAGGAGACGTCGCCCGGCACCAACGTCGTAGCCATCGGTGGCGGCAACGGTGTACGGATCACCGGCGCCGCCGATCCGACCGTGGGCCAGCGGGTCTTCCGCAGCGGCAGCACCAGCGGGCTGCACGACGGCCAGGTGACCGCACTCAACGCGACGGTCAACTACCCCGAGGGCACGGTCACCGGGCTGGTCGAGACCACGGTGTGCGCCGAACCGGGGGACAGCGGCGGCCCGTTGTTCTCGGAGGGCATCGCCCTGGGGGTGACCTCGGGCGGCAACGGGGACTGCAAGAGCGGCGGTACGACGTTCTTCCAGCCCGTCACCAAGGCACTGACGGCACTGGGAGTGACGCTCGCGGGCCAGCCTCCGCAGAGCTCCGCCGGGGGTGCGGCCCAGCCGTCCCTGGCGCCCTCCACGTCGGCTTCGGCCATGGCGTCGCAGGGAGGAGCGCCGGGTGCGGCGGCACCGGGTGCGGTGGAGGCGGTGGGCGGTACGGATGCGGCCCAGACGTTCGTCTCCGAGCTCACCGACCCGCAGAACGTCGGCCCCGGCCTGCTCGTCATCGGGGGAAGCGTCATCGCGCTGGTGGCGACCCGCTTCATCCGTACCGAGCAGGACCGCAAGGCCTACCGACGGCAGTATTCGCAGAGTTGGGGCTGAGCGGTTCGCGGGTGCCGGCCGAGCGGCTCGGAGTCGGGTCCGGGTGACCGGAGTTGAAGCCGAGCCGCGGGAGCCGGGTGCCCCGAGGTCCGAGGCGGTGGCTCCCCTGGGTTCCGGGGAGCCCGGCCGGACGCGGAAGGTCAGGCGGCCCGAGTCGACGACGGGGCGGCTTCCGCCCACTCGAGGACGAGGGCCTGGTACTCGCGCCGCTCTTCCATGCTCAGCGTCCCACCCGCCCGGAACCACAGGGCCCGGATCTCCTCGTTGACTTCGGCAGCGGATCGCTGAGTGTCGTTGTCAAGAGTGGTGCACATGGCGTGAAGCATACGGTCCTTGACGTGAAGATGGTGTGAGTAAAGGCTCATCGGGCGACATAACGGACCGTGAACCTCGTCACTCGGGACTCACGTACCGGGCTTGCGGCCGTACACGGCGACGTCGTCGCCGTTCTTGAGCAGCGACCAGTACTTCTTGGCCGTGGTCGGGGTCATGTTGACGCAGCCGTGCGAACCGGGCGGGTTCCACATGCTGAGGCCCACCGAGTGGAAGGCCTGACCGCCGTCGAAGAACTGGCTGTAGGGCATGGACACGTTGTAGATGTTCGAGACGTGGTCGATGTCCCGCCAGTAGATCTTCTTGAGGCCGGTGCGGGTCTCGTACCCGTTCCTGCCCGTGCGGACCGGGACCGGTCCGTAGACCAGCCGGCTGCCGTCCTGGATCCAGCTGAGCTGCAGCGTGAGGTTGACGCAGGCGATACGGCCCTTGTTCACCGGGCACTTGCCGTCCCGGTTGGGGTTGCTCCCCACGGCCTTCTGCTTGTTCATGAGATCCATCACGCCCCAGGTGACGGGTCCCGCGTAGCCGATGTTCGGGGTGATGCCGTGCTTGGTCTGGAAGGCCTGGATCGCCTTGCAGTCCGCGGCGGACTGCCGTCCGTCGACGGGCCGCCCGAGGAACTTCTCCACCTGCTTCTGGTTCGGGCCGGTGGCCGTGGTACAGCTCGCGGCCTGCGCGGGCGTCGAGCCCAGTGCGAGGGTGAGTGGTGCGACCAGTCCGGTGAGCCCGAGCGCGACGGCTCCTCGTCTGCTTCTGTCCCCCATGGCGTGCCTTCCTGCCGTGTCCGTCATGTGTCTGTCTGCCTACTAGACCGTCGTTGAGGATATTCCGTTGTACGGTCGGCGAGCCCGGGACGAAACAGTGACATTCCTCGCGGGGCGCTGGGCCTCCGGGCCCCTCACGCCGAGTCCGTCGGCCGGTGGAGCAGGCCCACCGCGCGCGTGAGCACCTCCGGTGTCGCCGTGAACGGCAGCCGCAGATGATGTGTCAGCGTCGTGCCGTCCGGCGCGAACAAGGGGCCCGGTGACACGGCCAGGCCCCGCCGGGCGGCACGGGCCGCGAGTTCCGTGGCGGTCGTGGTGTCGCCGAGGTGCACCCAGAGGGAGAGACCGCCGTCCGGCACGGTGTACCTCCATCCCGTCCCGGCGAGGAGTCCGGCGAGGTGGTCGCGCTGTGCTCGCAGCCGGGTCAGGCGATCGGCGAGGACAGCGTCGAGACCCCCGCGCTCGCCCGCGCGTCCGCCGTCGCCTCCGCCGCGCCCGTCATCCGCGCGCCCGCCTTCGTCCTCGACGTCGCTGTCACCCTCGCCGTCGCCGTCGCCGTCGCCCAACAGCTCGATGGCGATCAGCTGTTCCAGCGGGGGCGGCGACAACTGGGCCTGGAGCGGGTTGCGCACGAGTGCGCGTACCAGGCCCGCTCCCGCCCGGATCCAACCCACCCGCAGCCCGCTCCACACCACCTTGCTCGCCGATCCGATCTGGATCACCCGCGTTCCGCCGAGATGAGGCTCCGGTCGCGGCGGCGTCCGCAGGTCGAGGTCGCGCATGGTCTCGTCGACGACGACGGTCAGCTGATGCCGGTCGGCGAGGGCGGCGACCTCGGTCCGGGTCCGCGCGTTCATGTGCGCGCCCGTCGGGTTGTGGAAGTCCGGGACGAGATAGGCGAGTCGGGCCCTCCTGCCGCCCACGTGGTCCCTCAGCCGCTCGATGTCCCACCCGTCCCGACCGGTCACCGGCACCGAGAGCAGGCGGGCCCGGCGCCGTCGCAGGATGGCCAGCGCTCCGGGATAGGTGGGACTCTCGACCACGACCGGAGCCCTGCGGTCCGTGTGCAGCTGATCGGTGAGGAGGGTCAGCGCGGCCTGGGCGCCCGAGGTGACCAGGATCTGCTCGGGGCGGGTGGCCAGGCCGGACCGGGTGTAGCGCTCGGCGAGCAGCTCGCGCAGCCGGGGCAGGCCCGCTGTCGCGACCCCCGAGTCCAGCAGCAGGGCCGAGCTGCGCCCGACAGCCCGCTCCAGCGCCGCACGGTAGGCCTCGTGCGGAGCCGCCGTGACGGCGAGGGTCAGATCGAGGTCCGCGTCCCGCGCGCCGCCCCGGTCCAGGGACCACGGCGTGGTGCGCTCGGTGAGCCGCGCGGGCAGGCGTACGACGCTGCCGCTGCCGTGCCGGGTGTGCAGCCAGCCGTCGTCGCGCAACTCGGTGAGGGCCGTGACGACGGTGCCGCGGCTCAGCCCAAGGGACCGGGCCAGTTCACGCTCGGACGGCAGCCGGGTGCCGGTCGGCAGGCGTCCGTCGAACACCGCCGCCCGGACCGCCCCGGCCAGGGACCGTGCGAGCGGTTCCCCTTCCGTGCGCCAGCCGCCGAGCGCTTCCGTGAATCCTCCGTGCACTGGTCCACTTTATGCGAAATGGACCAGTGTTCCGGCTGCTCTCCCGCCTACGCTGCCCACATGCACCGCACACTCGCCGAAGACCTCGAACACCTTCCCGAACTGCTCCAGGCCGCCCGTGACTTCGCCCTCCGGGAGGTGAGCGGCCTCGACGGCCGTCCCGTCGCCCACCTCGGCGAGACGCCGGGAACCACGTCCCTGCCGGCCGGGGGAGCCGGCGCCGAGGGAGCCCTGGACCTGTTCGCCGGGCGCTGGGCACCGGGCTTCTCCGGCTCCGCGGGCCCGCGCTACCTCGGCTTCGTCACCGGTGGCGCGACGCCCGCCTCGCTCACCGGGGACTGGCTCACCGCCGCGTACGACCAGAACGTGTCGGGAAGCGGCGGTTCCTTCGCGAGCGCGCTGGAGCACGAGACGCTGGGCTGGCTGCGTGAGCTGTTCGGGCTGAGCGAGGCGCACCGCGGGGCGTTCGTGAGCGGGGCCACGGTCTCCAACACGGTCGGGCTCGCCATCGCCCGGGAATGGCTCGGTGAGCGGCGGGGGGTGTCGGTCGCGCACGAGGGAACCGGTGCGCTCGGTCGGGTGGACGTGCTGTCGGGCAGTCCGCACTCCAGTGTCGCCAAGGCCCTGTCCGTGCTGGGCCTCGGCCGGGACAGTCTGCGCCCGGTGCCGGTACTGCCCGGCAATCGTGAGGCCGTGGACGTGGAACGGCTCGACGAGGCCCTGGAGGCGCTCGGCGGACGCCCGGCCGTCGTCGTGGCGAACGCCGGAACGGTGAACACCGTCGACTTCGACGATCTGCGGGCCATCGCCGCGCTCAAGGAACGCCATGACTTCTGGCTGCACGTCGATGCCGCGTTCGGCGGCTTCGCCGCGCTGTCACCCGCGTACGCCTCCCTGGTGGCGGGCCTGGACGCGGCCGACTCCGTCTGTGTCGACCTGCACAAGTGGCTCAACGTCCCCTACGACGCGGCCGTCCAGTTCACCCGCCGCCAGGATCTCCAGGTCAAGGTCTTCCACAACGCCTCGCCCTATCTCGGACTCCCCACCGGCGACCCCGACTTCCTGCACCTGACCCCGGAGAACTCGCGTCGGCTGCGGGCGCTCCCGGCCTGGTTCTCGCTGGCGGCGTACGGCCGCGAGGGGCATCGCGAGATCGTCGAGCGCAATGTCGCGCTCGCCAGGCGACTGGGCGAGCGGATCGCCGGTGTCCCCGGTCTGCGGCTCCTCGCGCCCGTCCGGCTGAACGTCGTCTGCTTCACCCTCGCCGACGACCCGAGCGAACAGCGGGTCCACGCCCTGGCCGCCGCCGTCGCCGCCTCGGGCGAGGCCTTCGTGACACCGACGTTCTACGACGGGACGCACGGGCTGCGCGCCGCGTTCAGCAACTGGCGTACGAGCGAGGCGGACACGGACCGGGTGTTCGACGCCGTCGAGCGGCACTCGGCGGAACCGCGCGGCTAGGAGGTCCGGTCGATCACGGTGGAGCGGACCTGCGGCGCCGGGTCCTGGTCAGGGGCTGTCGTTCCCGTTGCCGGTGTCGCCACCGTGCAGTCTGACCGCCTGCCGGAACGCGGTGTTCACGCCTGTCAGGCCGCCGTCGACGCACAGGGTCGTGCCGGTGATCCAGGACGCGTCGCGGGAGGCGAGGAAGGCGACGGCGGCCGCGATGTCCTCCGGTTCGCCGACCCGGCCCAGCGGATACAGGCCGGCCGCGATGGCGAGATCGTCCTCGCGGCCCTCCCAGGCCGTGGTGCGGACGGTCCCCGGCGCCACCAGGTTGACGCGGACGCCCCGGTCGGCGGCATGGCCCGCCAGGGTGCGGGTGAGCGACATCAGTCCGGCCTTGGCCGCGCTGTAGGCGTGGTTGCCGAAGTCCTGGATGCCGTTGACGGAGCCGATGCTGACGATGGACCCGCGGCCGGAGGCGACCAGGTGCGGGAGCGCGGCGCGGGCGCAGCGGTAGGCGCCGGTCAGGGTGATGTCCAGGTCACCGGCCCACACCTCGTCGCTCTCGTCCTCGAAGAGCCTGGCGTCGGGGTTGCACCGGAAGGCGTTGTTGACCAGGACGTCGAGCGAGCCGAAGGTGTCCACCGCGTACGCCACCGCGGCCTCGACCTGTGCCCGCTCCCCCACGTCGCAGGTGAACGCCTCGGCCCGCGCGCCGAGTTCGCGCAGGGTGGCGGCGGTCTTCTCGGCCTCCGCCAGGTCGACGTCGGTGACGAGGACCTGGGCGCCTTCCTCGGCGAGGCGGCGGGCGGTCGCCGCGCCGATACCCCGCGCCGCGCCCGTGATCAGAACCCCGTATCCCTCGAAACGCCTCATCGCAGTGATCGCAGTCATGGCAGGGAAGGTACTGCCGTGATCGTCGCGGCGACAGATACCGTGCGGCCATGTCCGCCTTCATGCAGCAACTCCCGGCGCTGATCGGCGTGGTCATCGGTGCCCTCGGTTCGTATCTGGCGATCGTGCGGGGCGACCGGGCCCGCTTCGGCCGCGAGCAGGCGGCCCGCTGGGAAGAGCGGCGACTCGCGGTGTACTCCGACTATGCAAGGTGCCTGAAGAAGACGATCACGCTGACGTACCGCGTCGCCGCCCATCTCGGCGACGACCCCCACCCGCATCCGCTGCCGCCGGAGGAGGCGGCTCCGCTGCTGGCGGCGGCGCTCGACGCACGGGATCCGGCCTGGGAGGCGCTGCTCATGCTGGGCACGCCGGAGGTGGTGGAGAAGGCCCGGGAGTGGGCCCTCATGGCGATGCGGATGGAGAACTTCCCGAACGAACGGGTGCGCGGCCAGAACGCCTGGCGGGACCTGCTCCAAGAGCAGCGCGCCACGCGGGAGGCGTACTACACGGCGGTCCGCGACGACCTGGCTCTGCCTCCGGGTCACTCGGCACGCTGGCAGCCGTACGTACCCGCCTGATCCGGTCTCCGGGCCGATCCGCTCAGCGGTACCCCGTCGCGTCCGCCGGTCTCCCCTTGTCCTGCACTTCGACCATGTACCGCCAGCAGTCCGGACGGCTGCCGTCGAGGTCGGTGAAGCCGTACACCTGGGCGAGCTGTCCGCTGGAGAGGGATGTGCCGTTCCAGCGCGCGACTTCGGGGTCGGCGGCCAGTGCGGCGACCGCGCGGCCCACGTAGGAGGGCGTCTCCGAGATCCCGAAGTGCGGGACGCGTTCCTCGGCTTCGCGCCAGTTCTCCTCGGTCACGCCGAAGGCTTCGAGCATCATCTCCGAGCGCAGCCAGCCGGGGGTGAGGGCCACGGCGGTGGCGCCGCGCGGGCCCAGTTCGTGTCCGAGGGCGAACGCCATGCGCAGCACGGCCGACTTGGCGATGTCGTAGAAGAACGAGACCCGGTAGGTGTCCCGGTTGTACTGCGCCGTGCCGTCGGTCATCTCGACGACCAGGCCGCCGGGACGGCGCAGCAGCAGGGGCAACGCGTGGTGGCTGGTGATCGCGTGGGTCTCCACGGCGAGCCGGAGCATCCTGAGTCCGTTGTCGAGGTCGTGCTCCCAGACGGGGGCGTCCCACTCGAAGAGCTTCTCGGCGCCCCAGATGTCGTTGACCAGGACGTCCAGGCGGCCCTGTTCGTCCGCGATCCGCGCGACGAGCGCGGCCACCTCGGACGGCACGAGGTGGTCCGTGGGGACCGCGACACCCCGCCCGCCCGCCGCGCCGACCAGGTCGGCGGTGTCCTCGATGGTCTCCGGACGGTCGTACTCCGAGCGGCGTTCCCGCGTGCTGCGCCCGGTCACGTAGACGGTGGCGCCGGCCGCGCCCAGTTCCACGGCGATTCCCCGGCCCGCCCCCCGGGTCGCGCCCGCCACCAGTGCGACCTTGCCCCGCAGCGTGCCTTCCAGCGGCCCCGACATGTCCGACCTCCTCGCGCGTGGCGTCCACGGGCTCCTGTCACCCATGTGCTGCTACGAGCGTCTCCCGGAAGCCGGACATCTTCTGTCAGGTATCCATGGCGTCTCCGCCGTGTCGCGGCACGGCGGAGACGGAGGTTCGGCGCGTCGGGGCGGCAGCGCGACGGGGCGGCGGACCGCCTCGTCGCGGGCGCGGTGTCAGTGGCCGCGTGCGATCCACTCCTCCAGGTGCGGAGCCTCCTCGCCGATGGTGGTCGAATCGCCGTGTCCCGTACGAACGACCGTGTCGGCCGGCAAAGAGAGCAGCCGGTCGCGGATCGACTCGATGATCGTCGGGAAGTGCGAGTAGGACCGGCCCGTCGCCCCCGGGCCTCCCCGGAAGAGGGTGTCCCCGGAGAAGAGGGTGCCGAGGCCCTGGTCGTAGAGGCAGACGGCACCCGGGGCGTGGCCCGGGGTGTGCAGCACGGTCAGGTCCGCGCCCGCCGCCTCGATCACCTGGCCGTCCTGGAGCCAGGCGTCGGGCAGCCGGTCCGGGTGGGTGAACTTCCACAGCGGCAGGTCGTCGGGGTGGAGCCAGATGGTGGCTCCGGTGCGTTCCGCCAGGGCGGGGGCGGCGTCGATGTGGTCGTTGTGGGCGTGGGTGCACACGATCGCCGTAAGGCGCCGGTCTCCCACCGCTTCGGCGATGGCGTCGGCGTCATGAGCGGCGTCGATCACGATCGCCTCGTGGTCGTTTCCCACGATCCACACGTTGTTGTCGACGTCCCAGGTGCCGCCGTCGAGCGAGAACGTGCCCGAGGTGACGAGGTGTTCGACGCGGGCGCTCGTCACAGGATCACCACCGAGCGCAGCACGTCGCCGTGGTGCATCCGCTCGAAGGCCGCCTCGATGTCGTCCAGCGCGATGGTCTCGCTCACGAACGCGCCCAGGTCGAGGCGCCCTTGGAGGTGCAGGTCGATCAGCATCGGGAAGTCGCGGGAGGGCAGACAGTCGCCGTACCAGGAGGACTTGAGGGCGCCGCCGCGTCCGAAGACGTCGATCAGCGGGAGTTCGAGTTTCATGTCCGGGGTCGGCACGCCGACGAGGACGACCGTGCCCGCGAGGTCGCGGGCGTAGAAGGCCTGTCGGTACGTCTCCGGGCGGCCGACCGCCTCGATGACGACGTCGGCGCCGAAGCCACCGGTGAGTTCGCGGATCGCCTCGACGGGGTCGGTCTCGCGGGAGTTGACGGTGTGCGTCGCGCCGAGCTTCCGGGCGGTCGTGAGCTTGCGGTCGTCGATGTCCACGGCGATGATCTTCGCCGCGCCCGCGAGCCGGGAGCCTGCGATCGCCGCGTCGCCGACTCCGCCGCAGCCGATCACCGCGACCGTGTCGCCCCGGCCGACGTCGCCCGTGTTGATGGCGGCCCCGATGCCGGCCATCACTCCGCAGCCGAGCAGTCCGGCGACCGCCGGGGAGACCGCGGGGTCGACCTTGGTGCACTGTCCGGCCGCGACCAGTGTCTTCTCGGCGAAGGCGCCGATGCCGAGGGCCGGGGAGAGTTCGGTCCCGTCCTTCAATGTCATCTTCTGCTTCGCGTTGTGGGTGTCGAAGCAGTACCAGGGCCGTCCACGCAGACACGCGCGGCACTGCCCGCACACCGCGCGCCAGTTGAGGACGACGAAGTCGCCGGGTGCCACGTCCGTGACTCCGGCGCCGACCGACTCCACGACTCCGGCCGCCTCGTGGCCGAGCAGGAACGGGAAGTCGTCGTTGATGCCGCCCTGCTTGTAGTGCAGGTCCGTGTGGCAGACCCCGCAGGCCTGGATCTTCACCACGGCCTCGCCCGGTCCCGGATCGGGCACGACGATGGTCTCGACGCGCACCGGCTCGTTCTTGCCCGGTGCGATCACGCCCCGTACTTCCTGCGCCATGTGAGTGAGCCTTCCCTAGGTCGATCGACGTTCCGTCAACCGACCCTACGGGGTGACCGGCCCGTAGCAGGCCAGGTGGCTCACGACGGCCCCGGGCCCGGTACGGCGGACGGCCGCCCGCGCATCGGCGGTGCGTCGACCTCAGCCCCCAGATACCCCCGGGGGTACCTCTGCTACGGTGGAGATATACCCCCGGGGGTAATTTCGTCAGAGCCGCGAAGCCCTCGGGCTTCACGCAGGAGAGGAGTGCTGCCGTGTTCTTCGTCGACACCATCGAGGTGGCGGGCCTGGGCAACCGGAGCTATCTGGCCGGCGGTCCGCGCACCGCCGTCGCCGTCGATCCGCCCAGGGACGTCGAGCGGGTGATCGCGGCGGCCGCCCGGCGGGGCGTGCGCATCGCGTACGTCGTCGAGACGCACCTGCACAACGACTACGTGAGCGGCGGCCTGGAACTGGCCCGGCTCACCGGGGCCGCCCATCTGGTCCCGGCCGGCGCCCGGGTCGCGTTCGCACGGGTGCCGGTGGCCGACGGGGACCTGGTGGAGGTGGACGCCGGACTGACACTGCGCGCGCTGGCCACCCCCGGACACAGCCCGCACCACACCTCGTACGTCCTCCAGGAGAGCGGGCGCGCCCTCGCGGCCTTCACCGGCGGCTCCCTGCTGATCGGCACGGTCGGCCGGCCCGATCTGGTGGAACCGCGGCTGACCGGGGAGCTGGCCCGAGCACAGCACGCGTCGGCGCACCGGCTCGCCGCCGAGCTGCCCGACGACACCGCGGTCCTGCCCACCCACGGCTTCGGCAGCTTCTGTTCCGCCGGAGGCGCCGACGGCGTCGCGACGACGGTCGGGCGTGCGCGCGACAGCAACGAAGCCCTGGTCAAGGATGTCGACACGTTCGTCGCGGACCTCCTCGCCGGGCTCGACGACGTACCCGCGCACTACGCCCACATGGGCCCGGCCAACGCCGGGGGCCCGGCCCCCGTCGACCTCACCCCGCCGGTGCTCGCGGACGCCACGGAGATCGCCGCACGACTCGCGGCAGGCGAATGGGCCGTGGATCTGCGCAGCCGGACCGCGTTCGCCGCGGGGCATGTCGCCGGGGCGGTCAACTTCGAGGCGGACGGTCAGCTCGCCGTCTATCTGGCCTGGCTGCTGCCCTGGGGCAGACCGGTCACCCTGCTCGCCGAGTCTCAGGAACAACTCGCCTACGCACAGCGGGAGTTGGTGCAGGTCGGCGTGGACCGGCCGGCCGCCGCGGCGATCGGGTCACCGGGCGACTGGCTGCGCGAGGGCGAACGGGCGCGCACCTTCCGGCGTGCCGGCTTCGCCGAGCTCGCCGCGGCGTACGCCGTACCCGGCCGAGCCGTCATCCTGGACGTGCGGCGCGACTCCGAGCGCGCCGGGGGCCACATCTCGGGGTCGGTGCACATCCCCGTCCACCAGGTACGCGACCGGCTCACGGAGATACCCGACGGAACCGTCTGGGTGCACTGCGCCGGAGGCATGCGGGCCGCCATCGCCGCCTCGCTGCTCGACGCGGCGGGCCGCGAGGTCGTGGCCGTCGACGACTCCTTCGCCGCCGCGGGCACCTCCGGGCTGCCCATGGCGCGGACCGCGCCCGCGGGAGCCCGGGAGCCCGGGGGCCGCGGAGCCGGTGCGGCCACGCCGGACGTGCCCGGACCGGGCGGACGGGCGGAGCCCCCCACCGACGAGTCCAGCCCCGCTCGCGCCTCCGCTCTCACCCCTGCCACTGCCTCTGCCCCCGCACCCGCATCTCGTCACGCGCACGGCAACCAGGCGTACGGCGACGACGCCCAGGCCAGGCTCGCCGCGGCGGCCCTTGAGCTCGACGGCCCCGAGGCGTGAGCGTCCTGATCCTCGCTCTCGCGGCCGGCGCCGTGACGGGGCTCGCGCTCGGAGCGCTGGGCGGTGGCGGCAGCGTGCTGACCGTGCCCGCCCTGATCTACCTGCTGGGCTTCACTCCCTCGGCGGCCACCACCGCGAGCCTGGTCATCGTCACCGTCACCTCGGCGACCGCCCTGTCGGCGCACGCCCGGGAGGGCACCGTCCGCTGGCATGCGGGCGCGCTGTTCGCGGCGGCCGGGCTGATTCCCGCCGCACTGGGCGGGGCGGTCTCCGGACAGCTGCCCCCCGCGGTCCTGACCGGCGCGTTCTCACTGATCGCGGGCCTCGCGGCGGTCCGGATGCTCCGGCCGGCGGCCGGTGAGCCCGGTGTCAGGCCCGCGCGGAGCGGCCGGATCACCGGCACGGGGGCGGGCCTCGGAGCGGTGACAGGGGTACTGGGCGTGGGCGGCGGCTTTCTCGCCGTACCGGCCCTGGTGAACGTCGTGGGTCTGCGGATGCGGGCCGCCGTCGGCACCAGTCTGCTGGTGATCACGGCGAATTCGCTCGCCGCGCTGCTCGCCCGGGCCGGAACGGCACAGGACCTCGACTGGGCGGTAGTCGCACCGTTCGCCGGGGCGGCCGTCCTCGGCGCCTGGGACGGGAAGCGCCTGGCGGCCAAGGTGTCAGGCGGCACACTTCAGCGGATCTTCGCCTGGGCTCTGCTGGCCGTGGCCGCGCTGATGCTCCTGGACGTCGTTCTGTGAGGATCAGGCCAGCGACAGGAAGAGCTTCTCCAGCCGGGCCCGCATCTGCTCATTGGTCTCACCGCTCCCGGCGCCGTTCTCGACGTCGGTCAGACACTGCTGGAGCCCGGTGGCGATGATCGCGAATCCGGCCCGGTCCAGGGCGCGGGAGGCCGCGGCGAGCTGGGTGACCACGTCCTCGCAGTCGCGTCCCTCCTCGATCATCCGGATCACTCCGGCGATCTGTCCCTGTGCCCGGCGCAGCCGGTTCAGCACGGACTTCAGCTCGGCACCCTCGAGTTCCAGCTCCACGAACACTCCTTAGGCCATACCCCTAGGGGTATGATACTCCGCCCTGCGGGGCACCCCGAAGAGCAAGGATGACACTCCCCGTGAACACCCCTCACTCCCTCGACGTCGACCAGGCCCGCGGCCGGCTCACCGAGCTGACCGTCATCGACGTGCGCACCCCCGGCGAATACGCCTCCGGGCATCTGCCCGGTGCCCTCAACATCCCCCTCGACCGACTCCACAGGGCGCTGTCCGTGCTCGGCGACGCGCGTCCCGAGCTCCTCGTGGTCTGCGCCTCCGGCGCCCGCTCGGCGAACGCCTGCGCCCTGCTGGCCGAGCACGGTGTACCGGCGGCCACCCTCACCGGCGGCACCGGCGCCTGGACGGAGCGCGGACACGAACTGCACCGCCCGGCCGGCTCCACACGGGCCGGCTGGTCCATGGAGCGCCAGGTCCGGTTCACCGCCGGTTCCGTGGTTCTCACCGGCCTCGGCCTCGGACTCCGGCACCCCGCCTGGCGGTTGGTCGCCGCCGGCATCGCGGGCGGCCTGGTCTTCTCTGCGCTCACCGACACCTGCGGCATGGCCGCGCTGCTCGCCAGGCTCCCGCACAACCGGCCGCGCCCGGCGGACCTCGATGCCACCCTGGCGGCACTTGGGGATCGCGTGTCCTCAAGTCCGCGCGGACTTCGAGCAGTCGGGATCGGTCCGGACGCGCCTGCGACGTAGCCTGAGTGCTCCGTCCCAACTCCCGCGAGGAGCGCCGTGAGCCTGACCGAGGCCGAGCCCGAGGTGCCCGCGTGGCGCCTGTTGCTCGGGTATGTACGACCTCACCGCCGGGCGCTGTTCGCGGGCGCGCTGCTGGCGCTCACGACCGGGGCCACCGGCCTGCTGCTGCCGCTGGTGGCACGCGGGCTCATCGACGACCTGTCGCACGACCGGCCGATCGGACGGGCCCTGGCCGGTATGGCGGCCCTGGTGGTGACCAACGCGGCGGTGGGGGCGCTGGGTTCGTACGTTCTGCGGCGCACCGCCGAGTCGGTGGTGCTCGGCGCGCGACGCGCCCTCTCCTCGTACCTGCTGCGGCTGCGGATACCCGCCGTGGACCGCAGCGAGCCCGGCGACCTGATGGCCCGCATCACCTCCGACACGACCCTGTTGCGCGAGGTCACGACCGATTCCCTCGTCGGACTCGGCACCGGCGGCCTCACCCTCGCCGCCACGGTGGTGATGATGGGCCTGGTCGACCTGGTGCTGCTCGGTGTCACGCTGGGCGTGGTCCTGTGCGCGGGTTCGGTGCTCGGCCTGATCGTGCCGCGCATCAACCGGGCGAGCAGGCGGGCTCAGGACGCCGTCGGGGTGATGGGGGCCTCGCTGGAGCGGACCCTCGGCGCGCTGCGCACGATCAAGGCGTCCGGCGCCGAGCACCGCGAGGAGCTCACCGTCCACGAGGCCGCCGAGGAGTCCTGGCGGCAGAGCGTGCGGGCCGCCAAGTGGTCGGCGGCCGCGGGCAATACGGCCGGTCTGGCGATGCAGATCGCCTTCATCACGGTTCTCGCGGTGGGCGGCGCCCGTGTCGCGACCGGCGCCATCGGCATCGGCACCCTGGTCGCCTTTCTGCTCTACGTCTTCTACCTGATGTCACCGATCCAGCAGGTGGTCGGCGCGATCACGCAGTACCAGACCGGCGCCGCCGCGCTCGCCCGCATCCAGGAGGCCCTGCGGCTGCCCGCGGAACCGGCCGCCCTGCCCGCACCCCTGCCCGCCCCGGACGCCGAACCGGCGGCACTCGCCTTCGACGACGTCCGCTTCCGGTACGCCGGCGATCTGCCGTACGTCCACCACGGGGTGACGTTCACCGTGCCGGCCCGCGGCCTGACCGCGTTCGTCGGGCCTTCCGGCGCGGGCAAGACCACCGTCTTCTCGCTCATCGAGAGGTTCTACGATCCCGAGGCGGGCCTCATCACCGTGGACGGCCGCGCGCTGGAGGACTGGGATCTGCCCCGGCTCCGTTCCGTCATCGGCTATGTGGAGCAGGACGCGCCGGTGCTGTCGGGCTCCCTGCGTGACAATCTCCTGCTCGGCAACCCGGAGGCCGACGAGGGCGAGGTGACCCGGGTGCTGAAGACGACCCGCCTCGACGGGCTGGTCGCCCGGCTGCCGCGCGGCCTGGACACGCTGGTCGGCCATCGCGGCACCAAACTGTCGGGCGGCGAGCGCCAGCGCGTCGCCATCGCCCGGGCCCTGCTGCGTCGCCCCCGGCTGCTGCTCCTCGACGAGGCCACCTCGCAGCTCGACGCCGTCAACGAGGCCGCGCTGCGCGACACGGTCGCCGATGTGGCCCGTACGACCACGGTTCTGGTGGTCGCGCACCGGCTGTCCACCGTCACGACGGCCGACCGCATCGTCGTGATGGACGCGGGCCGGGTCCGCGCGGTGGGTACGCACCGCGAACTCGTCGCCGCGGATCCGCTCTACGCCGAACTGGCCGCCACCCAGTTCCTCGCGACCGCCGGATGACCTCGGCACGATGACCTCACCTCGGCACCGCGTTCCGGTGCGCAAGGAGCGCAGGAGGCCACGAGCGCACGAGCGCAGGGCCGTAGGAATGGAAGGAACCTGCGACGGCCAGCCGGGCCGGTTCGCGCGGCCCGGGGTCCGTCACCGGGCTCCCGCGGCGATCGGACCGCACCGCGCCCGGAGGAGACCGCCGAGCCGGAGAAGGCACCGAACTCGCCGGGCTCCCCGAACATTTCGGTACGTCGGCGATCTCCTCGAGCTCCTTGGCCGTGGACCGACTCTCCTCTATCGTGATGCCCTCTTTCCGCCACGCGGGGCGGTCGTCCGCTCGCGACCACCCGTGACCGGGCGGGAAGGCACGTCCACCCGGATACGCAGGCGACTGATCATGGCCAAAAACCGACACCCGGCCGGCCAGGCCGTCCCCGAGATCATCTTCGCGGCCCCCGTCGGCGCACCCGCCGGCCTGGAAGTGATCTCGCTGGCCGGGCTGCGCGCCCGGTCCCGCGCCAACGGAACCGACCTTGGCGTGCCGCAGCGCCCCGCCGTCCACCAGGTGCTCACGCTCGCCTCCGGCGAATTGCGCCAGAGCGTGGACTTCACGGCCCGCGACGTCGAACCGGACTCCTGGCTGTGGACGCGCCCCGGGCAGGTCCTCCAGTGGGGAGATCTCACCGGGGCCGAGGGAACGCTGATCGTATTCGCGCGGGACTTCCCGGGCGCGGCCACCGTCCGCGCGGCCCGGCTCGACGATCCGCACGCGGGCGTGCTGCGCACCCCGAAGGCCGAGGACGCCGCGTCACTACAGGTGGCCACGGCACATCTGGAGCACGAGTTCCTGGCACCGGGGCGGCTGCCGCTCGACGCGCACATCGCCGTGCTGCGCCATCTGCTGGACGTGCTGATCCTGCGCCTGGCCCATCTTGAGGCGCCCGAAAGTCCCGCCGCCGACAGTCCCGCCGCCGGACCAAGCGAAACCTTTCTTCGGTTCCGCGAGACCGTCGAGCGGGACTTCGCGCGCACCCGCAGGGTGGACGACTACGCGCTCGTCCTCGGCTACTCCGCCCGCACGCTGTCCCGGGCCGCCCTCGACTCGGCGGGGATCGGCGCCAAGGAGTTCATCGACCGCCGGGTCGTCCTGGAGGCCAAGCGACTGCTCGCCCACACGGACCTGGCCGCCGCCCGCATCGCCGCCCAGCTGGGCTTTTCCAGTGCCACGAACTTCGCCAAGTACTTCCACCAGCGTGCCGGGCAGGCACCGATCGCGTTCCGGACGGCGGTACGCGGAGCGGGCACGGGCATCCCGGGGGCACGGGACGAAGAGGATTTCACCCCGCGAACCGAGCGCGCGGCCGGTCCGTGAACGTGCCGGCCGATGTGTTGACCGGGGCGCACCGGACGGGCCGGGACGCGCCTGGCCAGGAGGGGACCAGCAGGACGGGGCCGGGACACGCCGGGTCGCACCGCGTCGGGTCCCACCGCATCGGGCCGGACCGGGTCCGGCGTGTCGGACTGGTCCGCCCGGGTCCGGCAGGTCCGCCGGGTCGGGTACCGGCCGCGGCGGGCCGGGTCGGGTACCGGCGGAACGGCGACGTTCCGGCGGAGCCCGCCGCGGCCGCGTCCGACGCGGCCGCTGCCCGCCGGCTCGCGCCATCCACTAGCTCTCGATGCCCCCGGCCAACCCGGTGGCAGGCGTGCCGAGATCGGTGACCTGGCGCAACCGGCTCAGGTCGTTCAGCCGGTTCAGGCCGCCGAGCTGGGCGGAGGGCCGCATGAGTTCGGCCTGATTCTCTGCGGGGATGTCACTCAGCGCGAGCGAGTCGAGCGTGGAGACGGAGTTCGTCTTCCCGGCGTCGTGGGCCTCGGAACCCGCGGCCGTCGCCATCGGCGCGGCGAGTCCCGTTACGCCGACGGCGAGACCAACGGCGGCGACGATACGTCGTGTTGAGATCATGCATCCAGCAACGGCATCGGCCCCCGGGCGGACACGGTCCGGTCCCCGCCCTCACCCGAGAGGCGCATCGGGCTCTTGCGTTTGCCCTGGGAGCCGGGGCGGAGGACGCTCGGTTATGAGGCGCTTCGCGGTCGGCTCCTGGCCGGCCCGCGCCTTCCTGAGGAGGTCACTCATGGGCACAGCGGCAGCCCCCGTCTTCGACACCGAGGCACTGCGCCGGGGCATTGAAGGACAGAGTGCGGCAGATCTGCTGTCGCTCTACGCGGACGACGCGGAACTGCGCGTCGTGGACCGCAATACGCAGCCCAGTCACCCGATGGTCAAACACGGTCGCACCGAGATCGCCGAGATGCTCGACGACGTCTACAGCCGGGACATGACGCACAAGATGGACCAGTGCGTCGTCCAGGGCGACCACGTCGCCTTCACCGAAACCTGCGTGTACGCGGACGGGGTACGGGTGATGAGCACGTCGATGATGTCGCTGCGCGACGGGAAGATCATCGAGCAGACACTGGTACAGGCATGGGACGAGTAGGGAGGAACTGGCCGAAGGTCCAGGTCACATCACGTCTGACCTGGACCTTCTCGGCTGGTGCGGCAATGGGAAGGACCCGTCCGAACCGGCCTCGGCGGCGACGACCAGTTGCCGCAGCAGGCCTGCGAGTGTCTGCCTCTCTGCTGGACTCAGTACTGCGAGCAGCGCGTTCTCACCCTCGTCCTCCGACGCCGCGTGCCGCTCGAAGGCTTCATATCCGGCCCCGGTGAGCCGCACCCGTACCCGGCGGCGGTCGGCCGTCCCGGCACTGCGGGTGATCAGTCCCGTGTCCTCCAGCGGGCCGAGCCGCGCCGACAGGGCGCCACGGGTGAGGCCGAGCATGTCGGCGAGGTCCGACGGGCTCGCTTCGTAGGGCGGGCCGAGCCTGCGCAGCATCAGCAGGACCTTGAACTGCCCGCGCTGGAGGCCGCCGGAGAAGAGGGTGTCCCGGCGGGCCCGGTCCGCGTGCCGGGCCAGGACGGCGAGCCGGGCGAAGATCGCCTCCTTGACCGGATCCATCCAGTCGAGCTCCCTCGACCAGAGCGCGACATGCCGGTCGACGGAATCCGGGGTCGGCGCATCGGACGGCTCTGTCATACGGTCCTCCGAAAGTAGTTTCCTTGTGGATAGTTTTTCGGATTACTACTTTCCTCGCCATGACGAACACCGCGAGCACCATCACGACAGTCATTCCGCTGGACCAACTCCTTTCGGCCGTAAGTGGATTGATGATCGCCGGTCGCTGGAGGCGCGCGACGGACCTGCTGGACGCGGCCCAGTCCGCCGAGGCCCGCGACCGCGCCCGGCTCGCGATGGCCGCCGCCGAAGTCGCCCTGGAGAGCGACTGGTTCGGCGGAACGAGCCTGGCCGGTGTGCGGCTCGACGCGGCGGAGCGGGCGTTCAAGGAAGCCCGTCTGGACGGCGGTTGGGATCTGGGCTTCCTCCTGCTGCGCCACGGCTACCTCGGTCTGGTCCGGATCGACGGCCGGTTCCGTCCCGGACCCGACGGCAAGGACCCTGCAGCTCTCACCGCTCTCCACGCCGACGCGGGGGGCCTGCGCGACCGGGCGCCGGACGCGGTGCGCCGGGGCTGGGCGGAGATGTACCTGGGCCTCATCACCGACAACCTCCTCGCCGAACGCGATCTCGCGCCCGCGCACTACGAGGCCGCGCTGCGGGCCGGCGAGTCGGGGGACGACCTGTTGTCGCGGGAAGCGCTGCGGCACCTCGGCGATCACGACCACGACAGCGGCGACCACCCGCGGGCCCTGGAACGCTGGCGCCGCGCGGCCGAACTGGGCGCCCGCGCCGGCACTGTCCCCGGCACCCTCTCGCAGCAGATGCTTCTCGCGGTGCTGGCCCGTGACACGGGCGACGAGGCCGGAGCCGCCGCGCTGGCCCGGGAAGTGGAGCGCTGGGCGGGAGCCATAGGTGCCGTGACCACGGAGGCGCAGGCCCACGGCTTCCTGGCCGGCGCCGACCCCACGGCACCCCCTTCGTCGAATGCCGCGGGCAGGCGATCGTAGGGGCTAGTCTGGTCGGTGGGCCGTGACTGGCGCTGAGGTGGAGTACCACCGGGGAGCGGCCTGACGCAGACGTCTTTGCCGCGCGCCTGGGCGACTGTCAGCAGCGCCCCGGAGGAACTCGTGTCCCAGGCCCAGCTCATGGACGGCGCCGGTCTCGCCCGCCGGATCCTCGATGACACCGCGCGGCGCGCGGCCCGCCTCAAAGTCCGTACCGGCGTGGCCCCTTGCCTGGCGACGGTACTCGTCGGCGAGGATCCCGCCTCCGTCACCTACGTCCGGATGAAGCGGAACCGCAGCGGCAAGGCGGGCATCGAGTCCCGGCACCTCGCGCTGCCCGCCGGTATCACGACGGCCGAACTGGTCGCCGAACTCACGACGTTGTCCGACGATCCGGCCGTGCACGGCATCCTGCTCCAGCACCCCATGGCACCCCACATCGACGAGCGCGCCGCCTTCGAGGCCATCGCGCCGGCGAAGGACGTCGACGGGGTGACGCTGAGCTCGTACGCGGCGATGAGTTTCGGTCTGCCGGGCTTCGTGTCCTGCACACCCGGCGGGATCATGCGGCTCCTCGACGCGTACGACGTCGACCCCGCCGGGAAGCGGGCCGTCGTCGTCGGCCGCAGCGCGATCCTCGGCAGGCCGGTCGGCATGCTGCTGCTCGGCAGGGACGCCACGGTGACGTACTGCCATTCGCGTACGACGGCCCTGCCGTCCGTCGTACGCGAGGCGGACATCGTGGTGGCCGCCGTGGGACGGCCCCGGCTGATCCGGGGCGAGGACATCAAGCCGGGGGCTGTCGTGATCGACGCGGGTTACAACGCCGGGAACGTCGGTGACGTCGACTTCGACACCGCCGTCACCCGGGCCGGACTGATCACACCCGTGCCGGGTGGCGTCGGCCCGATGACGATCGCGGTGCTGCTGGAGCAGACCGTCACGAGCGCCGAACGCGCGCTCGGCGTCCGAGCCCGCCCGTAGCGGTCCCCGTCGCCGCGGTCGCGCAGCCACGCGCGGCCGTCCGCGACGGGTGCCCGCGAAGGGTCCCTGAGCAGGCGAAGGCCCACCGCGAGGACAGCCGACCCGCCCTCAGTGCTGGGCCGGCACCGCTCGGACGTACGGCTCCGCCGCCTGAAGGAGCATCGGGGAGGCCTGGTCCACCAGGTCATGCAGAACGGACAAGTAGGCCGAGTCTCCGCCGAGTTCACGCAACAGGCCGTGAGCCCTGTCGCGAAAGCCGCTGATGTCCTTCTCGTACCGGCGCAGCACTTCCGGTGCGAGGAGAACGCCGGTGAGTGCCGCACGCGCCTCCGGCGAGCGGCGTGCGGCGGAGTGCAGTTCCAGGACGTGGCCCACCGAGTCGGGGGTGGCCTCCTCCAGGGCGCACGCCAGCAGATACGTCACCGTGCCGTTCGCCAGGTCTTCGTCGCGGCCGGTCAGGATGTCCTGCTGATCGTTGAACAGCTGCCACAGGATGCCGAAGACGTTGCCGAACTCCCGCCAGAGTTCCACCCTTTCGACCGTACGGCCCGCCAGTTGCGCGGCCATGGCGGTGACCATGCTGAACGGCGCGCCGGACTTGCCGAGATACGCGGTGACCACGGCGTCGACCGTGGCAGCGCCCACATCCGCGCGAAGGTCCCTCAACTGCCCCTCGGTCGCGGTGATCCAGCACCTCACGATCTCGGCCGACAGCGGTACGCGCGCCCTTTCGGGGATCCGGGGCGACTGAACGACGAGCAGGGGGAGCGGTATTCCGCTGATGACCGTGGCGAGCAGCGCCTCGCTCTCGCCGAGACCACCGGCGGCGAAGACGGCCTGGCCGTCGGCGAGGTCGTCCAGGTAGCACGCCGAGGTCCACCACAGTTCATGGACGACGGCCAGCGGAACAGCCGGTCCGGGCTCGCCCGTCTCCACGGCGTGGACGATCACCGGGAGTACGGACAGCGGGTAGGCGAACGTCCGGTGTGCCAGGAGTTCGGCGACCGCCGCCCGGACCGAGGCGGCCGATGGCCCCAGCAGGTCCAGTGCCGATTTCCGCTCCGCCTCGATGTCCGCGGACATCTCCCGATGCAGATCCATGTACGACTTCGCCCGCACGCAGTCCACCCCCACCACCGAATTGTTCGAGCACCGATTCGATCATTCGCCATGACGGCGAGCTAGAGCAACTTTGCGCCACGGCCTGTTTCTTGCGGGCCCCGCCCCCTTCGCTCCGCCGAAGCGGCGGACCCCGGGTCTCGAACCCCGCCCGACCGTCGCGCGAGTAGCGATCTCGACCGCGCGTTCACGCGTCGACGTGGCGCCGTTCGCCGGACTCGGGCACGGGCCCGGTGCGGACCGGCATGAGGGCGCGCCCGCCGCCTGCGGACTCGTCACCACCCCCGCTCATGTACCGGCGGCCCCCTCCGCGCCCCAGCCGGCCGGGCGCAGAATCCCGAGCAGCTGGCGGACCAGTTCCTCCACCACCTCGTCCAGGGTCGCGTCCACCCATCCGGCGTTCCAGTCGTGCAGCAGGCCGTTCACACTGCCGATGAAGGCGGTCGCGGCCAGGCGGTAGTCGCGCGGCGCCGCCTCGCCGCGGGCGACGGCGGTCGCCGCCTCGCCGCAGATGAAGTCCACCCACCGGGCCCGGCGGGCGAGCCGCTGGTCCTCCAGCCGCGCGCTCACGCCGATGATCTCCACGAAGGTGATGCGGATGCGGCGCGGATCGCTCGTCACGTTCGCCGCGTAGGCGCGGAAGAGGGCGGTGGCGCGCTCGGGCAGGGGCAGGTCGCGGGCCTCGGCGAGCGCGGCCAGGGCGGCCTCCTCGGCCCAGTCGTTGACCTGGAGATGGAGGGCGGCCAGTACGTCTTCGAGGCCCCGGAACGCCTCGTAGAACTGGCGCGTGGACAGCCCGGCAGCCTCACTGAGGGCCGCCACGGTCGTGGACCGGTACCCGGGCCCGTCGCCGAACAACTGGAGCCCGGCGTCGAGAAAGCGCCGACGGCGCTCCGCCTGCCGCTCCTCGGCCGTCCTGCCGCCGTATCGGCCGGTGGGCTGTCTGAACCTGCCCGCCACGCGTTCCCCCCTCGGCGCCGACACGAACCAGCGTTCGCCCCTTCGGCGATTTTGTCGTGTACCGCCCCTTGTGGAGAGGCTCCCCCAGTCCTTACTTTCCAGTAAGCACACTTTGAAAGCGGGCATGTTCAGATTTCTCCTTGTCATGCTCTCGACATTTACATCACCGTCGGTATTCACAGCGTGTGCCATTCACAGCGCGCTTCCGGTTCACCGTGCCCGTCACCCGCACTCCCCCACTACGACAGGGATCCTCCATGCCCGTCCTCAGAGCCAGACACCTCTGTTCTCTCGCCGCGGCCCTCACGCTCACCCTCGGCGCCACGGCGGACGCCGCGTCCGCCGCCACCGCGCGGGTCTCCGCCACCGATCTGCGTGAGGTGATGTTCGTCGGCAACAACTGGGAAGGCACCGCGGACGTCATCCGGTCCACCGGTGACTTCGCGAAGGTCGGCCGGATCAACGTCATCCCGGACAAGGACGCGCGGCTCGCGGCGATCAACGCCGATCCGATCAAGTGGGCGTATTTCATGGGGATTCGTAGCGGCGTCGGCGAGGGGCACGACCAGTTCGTCGACGACATGTACTCCACGCCCGACGGCAGGTCGGTGGTGGTCTCGCGACCGAGCTTCGCCGATGTCGTCTCGATCGACCTCGCCACCGGACGGATCAACTGGCGTTTCCCCGTGGCGGGTTACCGCTCGGACCACATGGCCGTGTCCCCCGACGGCACGCGGGTCGCGGTTTCGGCCTCGACCGCGAACACCGTGCACGTACTCGACATCACGACCGGCGCGCAGCTCGGCTCCTTCGCCACCGGCGACAAGCCGCACGAGAACATCTTCACCCACGACGGCAAGTACATCTGGAACATGGCCATCGGAGACGTCACCACCGCTCTCGACGACCCCTGGCTGGACTGGACGAAGGGCGACCGGAAGATCACCGTCGTCGACGCGACCACCTACAAGCAGGTCAAGGTGATCGACATGCGTCAGCGCCTCGACGCGATCGGTCTCACGGACTTCTCCGACGCCGTCCGCCCGGCCGTCTTCTCGCCGGACGAGTCGAAACTGTACTTCCAGGTGTCGTTCTTCAACGGCTTCCTGGAGTACGACGTCGCCACCGACCGGATCACCCGGGTCAAGACCCTCCCGAAGAACCCCGCCACCAGCAGCGACCGCACGACGTGGGTCAACGACTCGCGCCACCACGGCATTTCGATGAACCCGTCGGGCACCAAACTGTGCGCGGCGGGGACGATGGACGACTACGCGACCGTCGTCGACCGCACCACCCTCCAGGAAGGCCCGCTGGTCCCCGCCTCCAAGCCGTACTGGGCGACCGTGAGCGGTGACGGCAAGGACTGTGTCGTCTCCGAGAGCGGCGCCGACCAGGTCACCGCCATCGACTTCGCCACCGGGCAGAAGACGGTGTCGGTGCCGGTCGGCGACCACCCCCAGCGGGTTCGCCTCGGCCATGTGGAGGCGAACTGGAGCGGTCCGTACGGCAGTTGACCGGTGCTCAGCCGAACCGCGCCGCGGCCCAGGCGGCCAGTTCGGTCCGGGCACCGTTCAGCAGAGCGGAGGACGGGGCGCTCGCCCCGTTCGTGACCAGGGCGTAGTGCACGGTTCCCGAGCCGGACGCGGTGAGCAGGAGGCGGCGGCTTCCGGTACCGCCCGGCTCGGGAGCCACGGCGACGGGCGTGGCAGTGGTGTAGGCGGGCGGGGAGACGATCGCTCCGAGGTCGGACACCACGGTCGTGGCCGAGGCCGGGAAGGAGGCCGGCAGGTGGAGCTCCGTCGGGGCGGTCCCGCCGTCGGAGCGCCAGACGAGCAGGCCGTACTGCCCCGATCCGACCAACTGGGAGACCTGCGGCAGGGTGGAGGGCACGGGGTTCCAGGTCAGCGTGGTGGAACCGTCGCGGGAGCGGTCCTCGTAGGTGAAGGCGAGGGTGGAGCCCGCGGTGGCGCCGGGGTAGAGGCGGTCCAGGAGTCGGGCGTCCTGGCGCAGGACGGCGGTGCCCGAGTCGTCGAGGCGTACGGCGGAGAGGTCCTCGTCGTTCCAGGCGTCGCCCGAGGTCAGGACCTTGTCGGGGTTGTCGTTCATCAGCTCGTGGTGACGGCCGCTGTAGATGTCCCACTGCCATTGGGTACCCGACAGGACCGGTCCCGACGAGGCCGTTCCGGTCCACCAACCGGAGCCGGGGAGGCGGGAGTCGAGGGCCTGGTACATGGCCTTGTCGACGGTCGGGGCCTTGTCCGAGACCGTTCCGGAGAGCGGGTGGCCGAACTCGCTGACGAGCGTGGTCGTCCCGGCGGCCGAGGCCCGGTCCCGGACCGCGGCGAAGTCGGTGGCGTACTGGCCGTCGCCCGCCTTGCCCCACATGAGGATGCCGGAGATGGCCTTCTGGTCGTAGAAGTGGGTGTTGAACACATAGCGAGGGCCGAGTATGCCCGCGTCCAGCAGTCCGCCCTCCTGTTTCTGGGAGCTGATGTTGGAGTTCCAGAAGAGGTTCGGTTCCACGAGGGCGGGCTTGTCCTGCCAGCCCGCCGCGTCCATGCGGGCCCGGAACTTCCCGTAGAAGGGCCAGAGCAGGTCGCGTTCCCAGGTGCGGCTGGTCTGGCCCGAGTCGTAGGTCCCCGCGTAGGGCTCGTTGAACGGGTCGAAGCCGGCGACGCCCGCGAACTCGGCTGTGGTGAGGTGCTGTCGGACGTACGTCATGGCGGCCTGGGCCGTCGTGAGGAAGGCGTCCTGGAGCCCGTAGGAGTTGTGCCAGAAGTCGTACTGCGCCGCTTGGACGGCGCTGTTCTGGGTGATGTTCTGGCCCCAGAAAAGACAGATCCCGCAGGACTCCTGCGGGTAACCGCCCGCGGTCACAGCCCACTTGGGGGCACCATCGCCGGAGTACCAGCTGCCCGTGTTGAAGAGATGGCGGGAGTAGAGGTCCTGGTGGAAGTCGGGGAAGACACGGATTCCCGCGTCGAGGAAGGCGCGCATCTGGTCGGTGGCCGCGGCGAGATAGGCACTGTCGACCTGGCCGCGGGCGGGTTCGGCGTGCGCCCAGGAGAGCAGGAAACGCACGGAGTTGCCGCCGCCGAGGGCGCGCAGCGCCGTCGCGGACTTCGCCGCGTCGGCGACCGAGGCGAAGGGCAGTCCGCTCTTCTCCTCCAGCTTGGTCTCGCCGGAGACGTTGTAGCCGCGCAGGACGACCTCGCGGCCGAGGCCGTCGGTGAAGCGGCCGTTCGTGACCGTGAGGGTGGCGGCGGCGGGCTGGTCGAACCAGAGGGAGTCGGGGAGACCGTCCGCGGCGGCGGGCCCGGCGCCCGCCGCCGTGAGGAAACCGGTGAGGAGTACGAGGACGCCGAGCAGACGCGCACGTAACTTCGACATGTTCACAACAGTCCCGCCGGTACCGGGAGGCGTCAACACCTCTGACTCATGAGTAAGTTTCTCGTTTCACGCGCTTCCGCGCGCGGCGTCCCAGCCGCCTCCTCGCGCGGGGGCGGATCCTTGGAGGTGGCCGGACCCTGATCCTTGACGGCGACCTGAGCCCTGGGACAGCCCGGTCCGCGGCGAGAGGAGCGGACGGTGCGTGACATCCTCCCCGCCCTGTACGAGTGGTACGCGGCCGGATCGCCCTTCGGACTGGCGACGGTGGTGGCGGTGGGCCGCAGCGCGCCCCGCGACCCGGGGGCGGCCATGGCGGTGGGTCCGGGCGACGAGGTCGTGGGCAGCGTCTCCGGGGGCTGTGTGGAGGGCGCGGTCTTCGAACTGGCCCAGGAGGTGATCACCTCGGGCGAGGCGCGCCTGGAGACGTTCGGGTACAGCGACGCGGACGCCTTCGCCGTGGGACTCACCTGCGGCGGGGAGATCACACTGCTGGTCCGGCGGGTGTCACCCGCCGACGATCCGGCCTTCGCCGCCGTGGCCGAGTCGGTGTCCGCCGGCCGACCGGTGACGGTGGCGACGGTGATCGACGGACCCGCGCCGCGCGGAGCCACGCTCGCCGTGTGGCCGCAGGAGGATCCGGAGCGGGACGAGGAGCCGGGGCCGCCCGGCGGAGTGTCCGGTTCGCTGGGCTCGACGGGCCTGGACGTCGCCGTCACCGCCGACGCGCGCGGCGAGCTGGCCCAGGGCGCCACCGGACGACGGCACTACGGCCCGCACGGCGAACGGCGCGAGGACGCCGTCACCGTCTTCCTGCACTCCTTCGCGCCGCCGCCTCGCATGCTGGTCTTCGGTGCGATCGACTACGCGGCCGCCGTGGCCCGCATCGGCGACTTCCTCGGCTATCGGGTCACGGTCTGTGACGCCCGCCCGCTCTTCGCCACACCGAGACGGTTCCCCGCGGGCGTGGAGGTCGTCGTGGACTGGCCGCACCGCTATCTGAGCGGCACGACGACCGACGCGCGCACGGTGATCTGCGTCCTGACCCACGACCCCAAGTTCGACGTGCCGTTGCTGGAGGAGGCGCTGCGCCGCCCGGCCGCGTACATCGGGGCGATGGGCAGCCGCCGTACCCACGACGACCGCGTCGAACGGCTGCTCGCGTCCGGCGTGTCGGCCCGAGAGCTGTCCCGGCTGCGCTCCCCCGTCGGCCTCGACCTCGGGGCACGTACACCGGAGGAGGTGGCCGTGTCCGTCGCCGCGGAGATCGTCGCACTGCGCTGGGGCGGCAGCGGGCTGCCCCTGACGGCACGGGGCGGGGCGATCCACCCGCGCTAGCCCGTGGATCAGCCGGTGCGCGGAGGCAGTCGGTGCAGGATCACGTCCGTGAGCCGCCCGTCGTCGGTCACTGTCGCCGTCATGTACGTGCAGTGAGGCTGGCTGCGGCGGTCGGTCGGCGAGCCGGGGTTGAGCAGGCGCAGTCCGGTCGGCGCGGTGCTGTCCCAGGGAATGTGGCTGTGGCCGAAGACCAGGACGTCGAGATCGGGGAAGCGTTCCGCGCAGTGCGGTTCGCGGCGCCGCGCCGAGCCGGTCTCGTGGACGACACCGAAGCGCAGGCCGCCCAGTTCGGCGCGGGCGATCTCAGGGAGGCGGTCCCGCAGCTCGGGGCCGTCGTTGTTGCCGTACACCCCGATGACGCGTCGCGAACGGGCCTCCAGCAGGTCGAGGGTGGCGGTGTCCACCCAGTCCCCCGCGTGGATCACCACGTCGGCGAGCGGGAGTCCGGCGAGCAGCGGGGCGGGGAGTTCCCCGGCCCGCTTCGGGAGGTGGGTGTCGGACAGCAGCAGGAGACGCACGGCCTCAGGGTGTCACTTCGCCCGTCGGAACGGGGGCCGACGCGGTCCCGTGCGGCTCCGGCACGGTCCCGTCAGTCCAGCGCGATCTCGCTCCAGACCTGTTTCCCGCCGCTCACCGGCACCGTGCCCCACGTCGCCGACATGGCCTCGACAAGGAGGATGCCGCGGCCTCCGGTGGCCTCCCAGCCGATGCTGGTGGGCTTGATCGGCGTGCGGGGCGAGTTGTCGGCGACCGAGATGCGCAGTCGGTGGTTGATGAGGGTGAGGTCGAGCCTGACCTGGCCGTCCGTGTGCACCAGGGCGTTGGTGACGAGTTCCGAGACGATCAGCAGGGCGGCGTCCGTGTAGGCGCCGACGCCCCAGGCGCGCAGAGCGCGCCGGGTGTACCGGCGGGCGTGCCGGACCGCCTCGGGGACCCGCCAGACGGTCCAGCTCTCGCGGAGCGGGAGGACCTCCATGCCGTCGTAGCGCATCAGCAGGAGGGCCACGTCGTCGCTGCGGTTGGCGCCCGTGAGCAGTTCGTCGGCGACGAGACCGAGGTGGGCGGGGTCGGACCCGGCCAGGCCCGCGGCGAGCCGTTTCAGACCGTCCTCGATGTCGACCTCGACGGACTCGACCAGACCGTCGGTGGTCAGCGCCACGATGGTGCCGGGCAGCAGCCGCAGCGGGCTCATGGGGAAATCTGTCTGCCGGATGACGCCGAGCGGCGGGCCGGGCTCGGATTCGGGGACCTCGGTACCGCCGTTCGGGTGACGGAGGACGGGCGGGATGTGTCCGGCACGCACGTACCAGGCAGACCCCTCCTCCATGTCGACGTCGACATAGCAGCAGGTGGCGAAGAGGTCGGTCTCCAGATCGAGCAGCAGCCGGTTGGCGTGCGAGACCACCACGTCCGGGGGGTGGCCCTCGACGGCGTAGGCGCGCAGAGCGGTGCGCATCTGGCCCATGAGGGTCGCGGCCGAGGCGTTGTGTCCCTGGACGTCGCCGATGACGAGGGCGACATGATTGTCGGGCAGCGGGATCACGTCGTACCAGTCGCCGCCGACGTCCAGGCCCGACGTGGTCGGCAGATAGCGGGCGACGGCGACCGCGCCGGGCAGCCGGGGCAGCCGTCGCGGGAGCAGGGTCCGCTGGAGCATGCCGATCAGTTCGTGCTCGGCGTCGAAGGCGTGGGCCCGCACGAGGGCCTGCCCGGCGAGGCCGGCGGAGGCGGTGAGCAGGGCGCGCTCGTCCGGGCCGAAATCGTGCGGGGTGTTCCAGCCGATCAGGCAGGCGCCGGCCATACGCCCGCCCGCGGGCAGCGGCAGGACGGCGAGGCCGCCGGGGCCGACCTCGGCGAGCGCGGGTTCCAGGTCCGCGCCGGCGGGCCAGATGGCGGGCCGCCCCTCGTTGAGGGCCGCCGCGAGCGTGGGCATGGCGCGGACCGGGGCGTCGGGCCACTCCGAGCGCCATTCGCTGCGCCACAGCTCCGGCCAGAACTCAGCCTGGGGCGGGTCCAGGAGCGTGACGACGAGCCGGTCGCCCTCCAGCTCGGCGACGGCGATCCGGTCGGCCTGGAGGGGCTTGCGCAGGGCTGCCACGACGGCCTGGCCGACGTCGCGGACGGTGCCGGCGGTGGCGAGCGCGGCGGCGAGCCGCTGGACGCGGCCCACGTCGTTCAGGCCTGAGCGCAGTTTGGAGGCGTCGGAGACGGTGCCCACGAGCCGTGCGGGGAGGCCCTCTCCGGAGGGCAGCAGGCGGGCGCGCAGCCGGAGCCACTTGTGTCCGCCGGACGGCTGGAGGATGCGGAACTCCAGCTCGCGGTCGCCGGGAGTCATGTGGTCCGGCTCCACCGCGGACATCAGCGAGGGGACGTCCTCCGGGACGGTCATCGACAGCAGGGTCTCGACCTTGCCGTCGAAGGCGGTGGAGGACAGGCCGAACAGGTCGAGCACCTCGTTGTCGACCTCGACGCGCCCGGTGTCCATCGCGAGGCTGAACGAGCTGGGCGGCAGGTCGGCCGCGTCGTCGGGCAGCGGGGCCGGCGGGCAGATCACGGCCTCGGCGAGCATCCCCAGACAGGCCCGGTCCACGGGGCCGAAGCCTTCGGGGCCCTCGCTGACGGCGACCATGCAGCCGCTGTCCCGCAGGGGCAGCACGGCCATGGAGAAGTCCTGGGAGGACAGCCGCCGGGCGTCGGAGCAGCGGGCGAGCTCCCGCGGCCCGAGCCAGCGCGGCTGCCCCGAGCGCAGGGCCTCGGCGGCCGGGGAGCCGTCGGACAGGGGGTAGCTGTCGCGGAGCCCGTACAGCGTCCTGGGCACCCCCGCGGACTCGGCCAGATGCAGTTCGCCGCCGCTCACGCTCGGTGAGTACACGGCGGCGACGGTCGCACCGGTGAAGACGAGTGCCTGTTCGAGCAGGCGGTGCAGCCGTTCGCGCGGGTCGAGGTCCGCGGTAAGCGTCTTCAGGGCAAGTTCGGCGCGCGACATTCTCGTTCCGTGTTCCGCAGCACCCTCACTGACCACGCCGTAATTACAGCGCTTCCGGGGCTCCGGCGCAGCCCCTGTGACCGTTCCGGACGCGTCGGGCCTGCGGGGAAGCCCGTGCGGGACGGCCGATCGAACGAAATCGAATCCGTCTTGATTCATGCGTTTCGCACAGTGATCTCACGGCGGGTGTGCCGGTCCGTGCCTCGGGGCGGCCGAAGGCACGGACGCCGGGTCGGGGGAACCGGCTCCGCTCGCCGTGCGCGATGGGTCTCCAGGGAGGAGCCTTGATCCCTGGAGGTGCGGAGGCCTTCGACGGCCCCGCGAGGAGGTGGTCGGCGTGTCCGACGGGCAGGAGGCCGCACAGGCACCGGCCGGCCGGCCGACCGCGGTGGGACGGCCGTTGCTGTCGCTGACGCTGGCCGCGATCCTGGACGACGTGCACGCCCACTCGGGAGCCGTGTACCTGCTGGCCTCCCACGAGCCGGTACTGGAGATGGCGGTCTCCGCCGGGCTGCCGCGGGCCTTCGCGGCGCCGTGGGAACGCGTGGGGCTCAGCGCGCCGATCCCGGTCGCCGAGGCAGTACGGGAGCGGCGGCTGATCTGGGTGGGGGGCGAGCACGAGATGGCCCGCAGATATCCCCGGATCTCCGTGGTGCTCCCCTATCCCTTCGCCCTCGCGGCGCTTCCCGTGGCGACGGAGACCACCGTGTACGGCGCGGCCTTCCTGACCTGGCCCGGCTCACATCCGCCGGAACTCTCCGACTGGGAGCGGGCACACCTCACCGCGGCCTGTGACCGGCTCGCCCTGCGACTGGAGCGGGCCGTCGCGGAGAACCGCCCGCTGCAGGCCGAGCCCGATCTGCTGACACCGGGCGCGACATCGCCGTCCGGCACGTCCGGCACGGTGGAGGCCACGCGGATGGTGGCCCGACTGCCGTACGGGCTGTGCTCGCTGGATCTGCACGGGCGGGTCGGTTTCGCCAACGCGGCGACGGCCGAGCTGCTCGGCGTGCCCGTCAGCCGGCTCCTGGGCACCCAGCTGTGGGCGGCCGTGCCCTGGCTGAACGACCCGGTCTACGAGGACCGTTACCGGGCGGCGCTGATCAGCCAGCACGTGACCTCGTTCGTCGCGCTGCGCCCGCCGGGCGACTGGCTGTCGTTTCGCCTGTATCCCAGTACGAACGGGCTGAGCGTCCGTATCTCGCGGGCCCGGCCGGTGTCCGAGATGACGCGGGCGGGGCCGCGGCACAGCGACGGCAGTCCGCGGCTGGTGACGATCTCCCATGTGCTGAGCCTGGCGAGCGCGCTGACGGAGGCGGCGGGCGTGCAGGACGTGGTGCAGCTGATCGCGGACGAGATCTCGCCCGCCGTCGGCAGTCAGGCCCTGGCCGTCCTCGGCAGCCGGGCCGGCCGCCTGCACGTGCTCGGGCACCGCGGTTATCCGGACGCTCACACCGTGGAGCAGTTCGACGGGCTGCCGCTGAGCGAGCAGACCCCGGGCACCCAGGCGCTGAACACCGGTGTGCCCGCGTTCTTCGACTCGCGCGAGCAGCTGGAACGGCTGTATCCGTCGCAGTACGCGACACCCGACGGCATGGGCGCGTGGGCGTATCTGCCCCTGATCGCCTCCGGGCGACCGGTGGGCACCTGCGTCCTCGGGTACGCGCAGTCCCACCATTTCGCGACCGACGAACAGGCGGTCCTGACCAGTCTGGGCGGGCTGATCGCCCAGGCGCTGGAACGGGCCCTGCTCTACGACGCCAAACTCCAGCTGGCGCAGGGCCTGCAGGCCGCGCTGCTGCCGAGCTCGCTCCCGCCGCTGGCCTCGATCGAGGCGGCCGCGCGCTATCTGCCGGCCACTCAGGGAATGGACATCGGCGGGGACTTCTACGACCTGGTGGACTCGCACGGGCGGGCGGCGGCGGTGATCGGGGATGTACAGGGGCACAACGTGACGGCCGCGGGCCTGATGGGACAGATCCGCACCGCCGTACGCGCGTACACGGCGGTCGGCCAGGCGCCGGAGGAGGTGATGGGGAGCACCAACCGGCTGCTCATCGACCTGGGCACCGAGCTGTTCGCCAGTTGTCTGTATCTGCGTCTGGATCCGGCACGCGGGGTGGCCGTGATGGCCCGCGCGGGGCATCCGCCGCCGCTGCTGCGCCGGCCGGACGGCAGGGTCAAGGTGCTCGACCTGGCCGGCGGGCCGCTGCTCGGGATCGACGTCCACGCCGTCTATCCGGCGACGGAGGTGCCGCTCGTCCCGGGATCCGTGCTCGCCCTCTACACCGACGGTCTGATCGAGTCCCCCGGTGTCGACATCGAGGACGCCCTCGCCGACCTCGCACGACGCCTCGCCGCGACCGGGGAGCAGCCCCTGGACGAACTGGCCGACAGTCTGCTCCAGCAGGGCGAGGGGGACGACCGGGAGCGGCCGGACGATGTCGCGCTGCTTCTGCTGAGGGTACGGCCGCCCGGCTGACCGGGCGCGGAGAAGGAGCGGTCCGACCCTCCCGCCGGAGGGCCGGACCTGTCCACTGTCGACCGGAATTCCCTGTTCCGTTGGCCGGTCAGTGGTTCTTGATCGCCGGAGTCACCGGCTTCACGGAGTGGCGGACACCATGCCCGAGCCGTCGTTCATTCCGGCTCCGGACTGGTAACCCGCCGCGCCGTTCTGGTCGGCCGCCGCCCCGTTCTGGTCGGCCGCGCCGTTGGCCTGGCCGCCGGCGCCCGCCGCGTCACTGGCGCCCGCGCTCGGGTCCGCGGCACCGCCCGCACCGGCGCTCGGGTCCGCCGCACCGGCGCTCGGGTCCGCGGCACCGCCCGCGCTCGCGCTCGGGTCCACGGCACCGGCACCGGCACCCGCACCCGCGTCCCCCGCGCCCAGCGTCGCGCCGACCGCCGCCAGCGCGGTGGTGACCGGCTGGAAGAAGGTCTCGCCGCCCGCGGTGCAGTCACCGCTGCCGCCCGAGGTCAGGCCGACCGCGCCGCCGTCCTGGGTGAACAGGGAGCCGCCGCTGTCGCCCGCCTCGGCGCACACGTCGGTCTGGATGAGTCCGGTGACCGTGCCCTCCGGATAGTTCACGGTGGCGTCGAGACCGGTCACGTTGCCGTTGTGCAGACCGGTGGTGCTGCCCATCCGGAAGACCTGCGTGCCGACGGTGGCGTCGACGGCCGCGTTGATCTGGACGCTCTGCCCGTTGCCGACGTTGACCGCGCTGTTCGTCTGCGTGGCCGGGTCGTCGTACTTGACGAGGGCGAAGTCGCCGTTGCCGGGGAAGGTGGCCTGGTCGACGGTCGCGATGGACGCACCGGTCTGCGAGTCCGACCACTTGGCGGCGGCGACACCGCAGTGGCCCGCGGTGAGGAAGGCCGGCGTGCCGTCGCCCGCGGTGACGTTGAAGCCGAGCGAACAGCGCACATTGCCGCCGAAGATGGCGTCACCGCCGTCGACGAACGTCTTGAAGGTTCCCGCGGACTTCTTGAGGGTCGCCACGCCCGAACCGAGGTCCTTGACGGTCGACTCCACGGTGTTCCACTTGGTGCCCGTGACGGTGGAGTCGGCGGTCACCCGGATCTCGTTGGTCTTCGGGTCGACGGCCCAGGCCGTGCCCGGGATCGTCGCGTCCGCCTTCAGCGTCTTGGCGGCGGCCTGCAGCGCCGAGGTGCTGTTCTGCACCTGGTGCGCCACGGCGCCCGCCTGCTCGATCTGATTGACGACGTTGCTGTTGTTACCGACGACATTGACGACCAGCTGCTTCTTCGCCGGGTCGTAGTAGGACCCCGCGAAGGCGTCACCCAGTTGGGTGGCGAGCATGGAGGCGACGCTCGAGACATCGGTCGCCTTGAACGTTCTGGGAGTGGCGTCGTCCCCGTGCGACTGCGAGGCGTTGGCGTGGGGCAGCAGCAGAGCCGCTGCTCCGAGCGCCGCGACACTGCCTACCGCGATGGCGGCCTTGCGCTTGGGTATCCGTTTGTGACTCAACTCTTGACCTCCTGGGGACGGGGTCGATGCCGCGTCCGGCAGCTGACTGGGGGGCGCCTGGTTGCCTGTTGATACGCGTGCGTCACCCGGGGCGTTCAACTGCCATTGCAAATAGCGGGAGTTGGCCTACACAAAGACGTGGATTGCGGCGACAACCGGACCATTTCCGCCGCACGGGGCCGGGAATTCGAAGCGGACGGCCCACTCCCCGCCCGGCCGACGGAAGCCTGAACACGGCCACCCGTCACCACGCTGCGCGACCGGACGACGACGCTCCGTCCGCGATCAAGAACGGAATCCGGGGTTCAGGGAATCTGCACAGCCCGTGCTCAACGAGGTCACCGCGTACGGGGGATCTGCACAGGCGTGCGCCCCCCTGCGTGCCATTGCGCCGGGACTGTCCCATTCGGTGCGGGAGCGGCAAGGGTTCGGGTGAACCGATGCCGCGCAGCATGTGAAGAAGTGGCCGCAGAGGCGTGTGGGCGCCTGCACGGTTCACCGCCCGTGGGGCACAAGTTCCCAGGTGAGAGCCCTGGTTGATTGGAAGCGCGCCCCGCGCCCGTGCTTTGATCCGTGGCACCGCGGAGGTCGCGGCACAGCTCCCGGGAACGGGAGCCGCACCCCTGCGGTGGCGGCCGTCGTCTGTCCCCCGGAGGGGGCCGCTCTCCCCCTTGTGAATATCCATATGAAGGGAAGTTCCACCATGAACTCCACCCCCCGTGTCGAGACCGCCGAGATCTCGGACGCCGACCTCGACAACGTCTCCGGCGGCCTCGCGCTGAACGCCGTCGGCACCGTCACCGGCCTGGTGGACGGCGTTGCCCCGGTCTCCGGCGTCCTGGGCACGGCCGTCGGCACCGTCGAGGGTGTGACCGGCCTGAACACCGCCTCGGTCACCGGCCTGGTCGCCGGTCTCTGATCGCGTTTCACGCCGCCGAGTCCCGGAGCCGCCCCACCGGTTCCGGGACTCTCGGGTGCCGTAGACCTCTCGAACAGGTGAGGGAAGTCCCGTGCAGTTCCGCCAACAGGCCCTCGCCAAGCTGCGGTCGCCCGAAGAGCTCGACCTTCCGGTGCGCTTCGCCCGCCCGCAGGGCTGGCTCGTCCTGTCCGTCACGATCGTCGCCATGGCCGCCGCGTCCGTGTGGGCCGTGACCGGCACCGTCACCTCCACCGTCGACGCGCCCGCCGTCCTGACGCACGCGGAGGGCAGTTACATCCTGCAGAGCCCCGTCGCCGGGCAGGTCACCGCGGTCCTCGCGAGGGAGGGCGAACAACTCGCCGCGAACGCTCCCGTGCTCAGGGTCTGTACGGCGCGAGGGGAGACGGCCGTCGTCCGAACGGTCGCCGCGGGCCGTGTCACCACGCTCGCCGCCGCCATCGGCGCGATCGTCCCGACCGGCGCGAACGTGGCCGCGGTGGAGAAGGTCGCCCACGCCCACGACCCGCTGTACGCGACGGTGTACGTCTCCGCCGGGAGCGCCGCCGCGATTCCCGCCGACGCGGCCGTCGACCTCACCGTCCAGTCGGTGCCGACCCAGCGGTACGGAGTGCTGCGCGGCCATGTGAGGACGGTGGGCCGGAGCGTGCGGACCCGGCAGCAGATCGCCGCCTATCTGGGCGACGACCAGCTGGGCGAGCAGTTCACCGCGAAGGGCAGACCGGTGGCCGTCCTGGTCCGGCTCGACCGTTCCTCCGCCACCGGGAGCGGCCTGAAGTGGTCGTCCGCCGACGGGCCGCCGTACGCCCTCACCTCCATGACCCTCGCCACGGCTTCGATCCGGCTGGCCGGTCAACGCCCCGTCGATTGGCTCCTGCCGTGACCACCGCACCCGACACCCGCGGCAGACGGCGCGCCGCCCCGCCCCGGCGCAGCGTGCCCCGGAGCCGGGTCAAGAGCGTCCGCACGCCCACCGTTCTGCAGATGGAGGCCGTGGAGTGCGGCGCGGCTTCCCTCGCCATGGTGCTCGGCCACTACGGCCGGCACATCCCGCTCGAAGAGCTGCGCATCGCGTGCGGGGTCTCACGGGACGGTTCCCGCGCGAGCAACCTGCTGAAGGCTGCGCGCAGTTACGGCCTGACCGCCAAGGGCATGCAGATGGACACGGCCGCGCTCGCCGAGGTGCGGGCGCCCGCGATCCTGTTCTGGGAGTTCAACCACTACGTCGTGTACGACGGCACGGGGCGCCGCTTCGGACGCCGGGGCGTGCACATCAACGACCCCGGCAAGGGCCGCCGTTTCGTGCCGATGGAGGACTTCGACACCGGCTTCACCGGAGTCGTCCTGGTCATGGAACCGGGCCCCGGGTTCCGCAGGGGCGGCCGCAGGCCGGGGGTGCTCGGCGCCATACCGGCCCGGCTGCGCGGCACTTCGGGCACGATGCCCACCGCGGTGCTGGCGAGTCTGTTGCTGGTGGCGGTCGGCGCGGCGGTGCCCGCGCTCAGCCGGACGTTCATCGACCAGTATCTGATCGGTGGTCAGAGCTCGCTGCTCGGGGTGCTGTTCGCGTCGATGGGCGCCTCCGTGCTGCTGACGGTACTGCTGACCTGGTTGCAGCAGGCGAATCTGCTGCGCGGCCGCGTCATCTCCTCCACGCTCTCCAGCGCCCGGTTCCTGCGCCATCTGCTGAGGCTGCCGGTCACCTTCTTCTCCCAGCGCAGTCCGGCCGACCTGGTGCAGCGGCTCCAGTCGAACGACGCGGTCGCCGAGACACTGGCCCGAGACGTCGCCGCCGCGGGCGTCGACGCGGTCGTCGTCGTCCTGTACGCCGTACTGCTCTACACGTACGACCCCCAGCTGACGGCCGTCGGCATAGGTGTCGCGCTGCTCAACGTGGTGGCGATGCGGGTGGTGATCCGGCTGCGCGCGACCCGCACCGCCAAGCTCCGGGCCGACACCGCCCGGCTGACCAACACCGCTTACACCGGGCTCCAGTTGATCGAGACGTTGAAGGCCACCGGTGGGGAGGACGGCTACTTCCGCAAGTGGGCCGGACAGCACGCCACCACCTTGGAGGAGCAGCAGCGCCTCGGTGTGCCGAGCGCGTGGCTGGGGGTGGTCGCTCCGACGCTCGCGGCGCTCAACAGCGCGCTGATCCTGTGGATCGGCGGCCTGCGGGCGGTCGAGGGACATGTCTCGGTGGGACTGCTGGTCGCCTTCCAGGCGCTGGTCACCCGGTTCACCGCGCCGATCACGCGGCTCAACGGCGTCGCGGGCCGTATCCAGGACTTCGCCGCTGACGTGGCCCGCCTCAAGGACGTGGAGAACTTCCGGGCCGACCCGCTCTACGCCCGCTCGGGCACCGGCGAGTCGACCAGGCGTCTGCGTGGTCATGTGGAGCTGGAGAACATCACGTTCGGCTACAGCCCGCTCGACAAGCCGCTGCTGACCGGGTTCTCGCTCACGGTCGGCCCGGGTCAGCAGGTCGCGCTGGTCGGCGGGTCGGGCAGCGGCAAGTCGACGGTGTCCCGGCTGATTTCGGGCCTGTACGCGCCGTGGGAGGGCACGATCCGTATCGACGGCCGGCTGCTGGAGGACATCCCGCGCGGCGCGCTCGCGGCCTCCGTGTCCTTCGTCGACCAGGACGTGTTCCTCTTCGAGGGCACCGTCCGCGACAACGTGGCCCTGTGGGATCCCTCGATCCCGGACGACGCGGTGGCCGCCGCCCTTGTGGACGCGGCGCTGTACGAGGTCGTGACACGCCGCCCCGGCGGGATCCACGGCCGGGTCGAGCAGGACGGGCGGAACTTCTCCGGCGGGCAGCGGCAACGCCTGGAGATCGCGCGGGCGTTGGTGCGCAGGCCCAGCATCCTGGTGCTCGACGAGGTGACCAGCGCCCTGGACGCGGAGACGGAGCAGACCGTCATGGACAACCTGCGCCGGCGCGGCTGCGCCTGTGTGGTGATCGCCCACCGGCTCAGCACCGTGCGGGACAGCGACGAGATCGTCGTACTCGACCACGGCACGATCGTGGAACGAGGGCGGCACGAGGCACTGGTGGTGGCCGGCGGTCCGTACGCCGCTCTGGTCAGGGAGCGTTGAGATGACCACGGTTCACGAGGGTGTCCACGAGGGCGACATGGTGCTCGGCGCGCTCGGCGGCCTGGGCACGCCGGTCGGCTGCGGGGGGCTGAGCCGCCTCGATCTGGAAGGTCCGCAGGTCCTGTGGCTGGTGGTCGCGGGCGCCATGGACCTGTTCGCGGTCGACGCCGCGCAGCAGGGGCACTGGCATCACCTCGGCCGGCTCGAAGCGGGCACTCTGCTGCTCGGCCCGGTGACGGGTCCTCAGCACACACTGGTGGGGCGGCCGTTGCGGGACTGCGCGATACGCCGGATCGGGTTGCGGGAGCTGTATCAGCAGGCCGACACCGCGACCTGGTCGTACGACGCCTACGGCAACCCGCAGCACGTGCCACCGACGGAGAGCCCGCTGGAGTACGCCCTCGCGCTCGGCGTCGGACGCGGTCTGTCCATCCTCTTCCAGGCGCCGATGGCCACCGAGTTCGCGGCGGCGCCCACCGACGAAGACGTGTTCTGGATGCGGGTCCCGCCGGGGAGTGTGCGGTACGGCTCGCTGTACGGGGCCGAGGCGGCCGCCGATCTGCTGATGGACTCCGGGGTCTGGCAGGGGATGGTCGACCAGCAGTACCGGCTGCTGTCCACGCTCGACCGCTGGATCGAGGAGCTGGAGGCCGGTCACGAGGACCGTACGGCGGCGGGCATCGAGGCCGGTGAGGCCGTGCGCGCCCGGGCCGACCGCACGCTGCTCGCCTCGATCGGCAGGCCGTCGGCGAAGCGCCCGACCGCGGCCGGGACGGACGCCACGTACGCGGCCTGCGAGCTGGTCGCCCGGGCGGCCGGGATCACCCTCGCCGAGCAGGCGCGCAGCGGCACGGAGAGCGACCGGCTGGACCCCGTCGAGCGGATAGCTCTGGCCTCGCGGGTGCGTACCCGTGCCGTACGGCTCGACGGGCGCTGGTGGCGCGACGACATCGGCCCGCTGGTCGGCCACCGGGCGGTTTCCGGCGCGCCGGTCGCGCTGCTGTGGCGGCGCGGCGGATACGTGGCCGTCCAGCCGTCGTCCGGGCGGGAGACGCCGGTCGAGAAGGCCAACGCGGCGGAGTTCGAGCCGCGGGCGGTGATGTTCTACCGCCCGCTGCCCGAGCGGAGGCTGAGTCCGCTGCGGCTGCTGCGGTTCTGTCTCACGGGCACCGGCGGCGATCTGCGGAACCTCGCGATCAGTTCTCTGGTGACCGTGGCGATCGGGGCGCTGGTGCCGATCGCGACCGGCAGAGTGCTCGGCGAGTACGTGCCGAAGGCCGAGCACGGCCTGATCGTGCAGGTCTGTCTCGCGCTCATGGTCACCAGTGTCGTGTCGGCGGCCTTCACGCTGATGCAGAACCTCACGCTGCTGCGGATGGAGGGCCGGATCGAGGCGAGTCTCCAACCAGCCGTGTGGGACCGGCTGTTGCGGCTGCCGACGGCGTTCTTCGCGTCCCGCTCGACCGGTGAGCTCGCCAGTGCCGCGATGGGCGTCAGCGCGATCCGCCGGCTGCTCGCGGGGGTGGGCCCGACACTCGCGCAGGCGGGCACGGTCGGCGCGATGAACCTGGGTCTGCTGCTCTGGTACAGCGTGCCCATGGCGCTGGCCGCGATCGGCATGCTCGTGGTGATCGCGGCCGTGTTCCTCGGTCTCGGACTGTGGCAGGTGCGCGGGCAGCGCCGTCTGGTGGTGCTGGGCAACAAGCTCAACAACCAGGCCTTCCAGACCCTTCGCGGTCTGCCCAAGCTGCGGGTCGCGGCGGCCGAGAACTACGCGTACGCGGCCTGGGCGGGCGAGTTCGCCCGCAGCCGTGAACTCCAGCAGCGGGTCGGCCGCGTCAAGAACCTGACGACGGTGATGGGCGCGGTGTATCTGCCGCTGTGCTCCCTGCTGATGTTCATGCTGCTGGCCGGCCCGGCGCACGGCTCGCTGTCGGCCGCGGACTTCCTCACCTTCAACACGTCGATGACGATGCTGCTGACCGCGGTCACCCAGATCACCGGCGCGTTCGTCTCCGCGGCGGCGGCGCTGCCGATGTTCGAGGAGATCAGGCCGGTGCTCGACGCGACGCCCGAGGTGCGAGGCGCGAGCACCCGGCCCGGTGTGCTGTCCGGCGGGATCGAGGCGCGGCGGCTGTCGTTCCGGTACGCCGACGACGGTCCGCTCGTCCTCGACGACGTGTCGTTCACGATCGGTCCGGGCGAGTTCGTGGCGATCGTCGGACCGAGCGGCTGCGGCAAGTCCACCCTGCTGCGGCTGCTGATCGGCTTCGACAGGCCGGTGTCGGGCAGCGTGCTCTACGACGGCCAGGACCTCGGAGCCCTCGACCAGTCCGCCGTACGCCGTCAGTGCGGTGTGGTGCTCCAGCACGCTCAGCCGTTCACCGGGTCGGTCCTCGACTGCATCTGCGGCACCGAGCCGTACACGCCGGAGGAGGCGATGGAGGCGGCCGAGATGGCGGGCCTCGCCGAGGACATCAGGCGGATGCCGATGGGCCTGCACACCCTCGTCGCGGGCAGCGGCGCGGTCTCGGGCGGCCAGCGCCAGCGTCTGATGATCGCCCAGGCGTTGATACGTCGGCCACGCATCCTCTTCTTCGACGAGGCGACCAGCGCGCTCGACAACGCGACGCAGCGCACGGTGATCGAGAGCACCAAGGCGCTCAACGCCACCCGGCTGGTGATCGCCCACCGGCTGTCGACCGTGCTGGACGCGGACCGTGTCATCGTGATGGAGAACGGCCGGGTCGCCCAGCAGGGTCCGCCCGCGGAGCTGTTGGCGGACACGGGCGGGCGGCTGCACGAGCTGGTGCGACGGCAGCTGGCCTGAGCGGCCGGTCCGTCCCCGCGACCGGGGTGAGCGGTCAGTCCGTCCCCGGGACCGGCGCGCCGGAGGGGACACCCGCCTCGACGTAGGCTTCGTAGATCTCCTTCCAGACGGCGATCCCGCCGGCGTGCGGGCCCTCGGACCGTTCGCCGCGGGCCGTCGCGTCGAGAGCGGTGAGGCACACCTCCCAGCCCGCGCCGTTGCGGGCGGCCGTGTTCGGTTCGGCGAGCACGTCGGTGAGCGTGAAGCGGGTGCGCCCGTCGTCGAGGGCTTCGAGGTCGAAGCGCAGTTCGTCGCCGCCCCACTCGAAGGAGAGATGGCAGGGCGGGTCGACGGCGAGGACGCGGCCCGTCGACTCCGGCATGTTCGGATCGCCGCTGAACGTGATCGTGCCGCCCGGCCGCAGCTCCATCTCGGCGCGCGAGGGGAACCACGCGGCCAGCTCGCCGGGGTCGGTCACGAACCGCCAGACGCGGTCGACGGGGTGGTCGTAGGTGCGGCTGAAGCGGACGGCGGGGCGGCCGTCGTCCAGGGTGAGGTACGTCCCGGTGCGGGCGGTGGCTTCGGCGGACATGGCTCAGTCCTTCGGTGAGGGTGCTTCCGATGAAGGTGCGTCCAGTGGGGGTGCTTCGCCGTTCGGCTGCCTTCGATCGTGCGGGAACGGCTCTTCGGGGTGGTCCGACGGCTCGCCCGCCACTCGGTCCGGATCCCCGTCCAGGCGGCGGCCGAGGGCGTCCAGGCTCGCGTTCCACAGCGTGCGGTACGGGGTGAGCCAGGCGTCGAGTGCGGCGATCGGGGCCGGGTCGAGGGCGTAGACCCGGCGTTGCGCTTCCTGTCGTACCCGGACGAGCCCGGCGTCGCGCAGCACCCGCAGATGCTTCGAGGTGCCCGGCTGGCTGAGCCCGCACGCCTCGACGATCTCACCGACGGCCCTGGGGCGCTCCAGGAGCAGCGCCACGATGGCCCGCCGGTGGGGATCGGCGAGGGCGGCCCAGAGGGAGGCGTCGTCGGACATGGACCCTAATATGCCTCAGAAGTTATATGACCGTCAAGGAATACATGGGACGGACGTCACACACCGGCCATCGAGCGAAACTTTGCCGTTTCGCTCGACGGGGATTAGGGTCGGAGCGTCGATGTGTACGAAACCGTTTCGTTTACGTACACGTAACGAGCAACGCCCCTGGAGGGCTTCTCCCATGTCCCAGACCCTGACCCAAGGCACCGGCGCGGGTGCCGCGGACCCGGCGCCCGCACCCGCGTCGAAGCGGCGATGGTGGATCCTCTCGATCATCGGCATCGCCCAGCTGATGGTGGTCCTCGACGCCACCATCGTGAACATCGCCCTGCCCTCCGCCCAGGCCGACCTCGGTTTCTCCGACGGCAACCGGCAGTGGATCGTCACCGCCTACTCCCTCGCCTTCGCCTCCCTGCTGCTGCTCGGCGGGCGCATCGCGGACCTCTTCGGACGCAAGCCCGCCTTCCTCGTCGGTGTCGCCGGATTCGCCGGCGCCTCCGTCCTGGGCGGCGCCTCGACGAGCTTCGGAATGCTGGTCACCGCCCGGGCGCTGCAGGGTGTGTTCGGTGCCCTCCTCGCGCCGGCCGCCCTCTCCCTGCTGAACACGACGTTCACCGACGCCAGGGAACGCGCCAAGGCGTTCAGCGTGTACGGCGCCATCGCCGGTGCCGGTGGCGCGGTGGGCCTGCTGCTCGGCGGTGTCCTGACCGACGCGTTGGACTGGCGCTGGACACTGTTCGTCAACCTCGTCTTCGCGGTCGTCGCCTTCGCCGGCGGCTGGGTCCTGCTGAGCGGTCACCGTGACGCGGCGAACTCCAAGCTCGACCTGCCGGGCACCCTGCTGGTCTCCACCGGTCTCTTCGCCGTGGTCTTCGGCTTCTCCAACGCCGAGACACACCACTGGAGTTCGCCCGCCACCTGGGGCTTCCTCGCCGTGGGCGGCGTCCTGCTGGCCGCGTTCACCTGGTGGCAGACGCGGGCGAAGCACCCACTGCTGCCGATGCGCGTCCTGCTCGACCGCGACCGGGCCGCCTCGTTCCTCGCGGTACTCATCACCGGCGCGGGCATGTTCGGGGTCTTCCTCTTCCTCACCTACTACCTTCAGCTCAACCTCGGCTTCAGCCCCACCAGAACGGGTGTGGCGTTCCTGCCGATGATGGCGGTCCTGATGGTCATGGCCCAGGTGTCCACCACGGTCCTGGTGCCCCGGATCGGACCGAAGGCGGTCATCCCCGCGGGCTTCGCGGTCGCAGCGCTCGGCATGGCGTGGCTGACCGGCATCGGCCTCGGCTCGTCCTTCTCGACCGACGTCCTGCCGCCGCTGCTGCTGATCGGCGCCGGCCTCGGCATGGTGATGCCGCCCGCCATGTCACTGGCCACCAGCGGGATCGCTCCCGAGGACGCGGGCGTCGCCTCCGCGACGGTCAACACCATGCAGCAGGTGGGCGGTTCGATCGGTACGGCCCTGCTGAGCACGCTCGCCGCGAGCGCCTCGACCAGCTACCTCGCGGGCAAGGACGCGACGGACAAGCTGGTCCAGGCCCAGTCCACGATCGAGAGCTACACCACCGCCTTCTGGTGGTCGGCCGGATTCTTCGCCGCCGGGGCGCTCATCGCACTCGTGCTCTACCGCCGCGGCAAGCCGGTCCAGGACCCGGACGCCGCACCGGTCGTCCACATGTGATCGATGTGATCGGGTCCTGACCGCTCACCGGTCAGGCCGAGGGGCCGCCGTCCACAGGGAGACGGCGGCCCCTCACCCGTCTCCGGTAGCGGGCCGTCGCGGCGACCCGGCGCGCCTCCAGGACCTGCTCGCCCCGCGGCCGGGCGGGCCGGTACACGACCAGCGCCCGGTGCTCCTTCTCCAGCCTCAACCCGGCCGCGCCGGGGTGGACTTCGCCGTCGTACGCGAGGGTGCCCGTGCCCAGGATCCCGTCCAGTTCCACCCAGGGAACCCGCTCCACGCCGTAGACCCGTGAGTGACGCAACGTCCCGAGGACGGTGGCGGCGACGACACGGGTACGGGACAGCCGGCGGTCGGCGTCGACCAGGCGTACATCGAGCAGCCCGTCGTCCAGACGTGGCCGGAAGGCGGGGGCGAGGCCTTCGGGGGCGTACCGGCCGTTGCCCGCGAGGAGCAGCCACAGGCGGCGGGGCCGTCCGTTGACGTTCAGCTCGACGGGGCGCGCGGTGCTCAGCACCCGCACCAGAGCGACGGCCGCCGCCGGGCCGCCTCCCCAGCGTTGCTCCAACTGGTCACGGATCCGGGCGAGTTCAGGATACGGACCGATGCTGAACGTGTTGAGGAACGGCATGTCCTGTCCCGTCACCGAGCGGGCGACGCCGATGTCCACCGACACCGCCGCGCCCCCGGTGACCGCGACGGAGGTGTCCTCGAAGTCCCAGGTGCCCACGTCCAGCGCGAAGTGGTTGTGAGTGCCGCAGGGGAACACCGCCAGCGCCAGACCCCGTTCGGCCGCCGCGCGGGCAGCGGCGTTGACACTCCCGTCACCGCCGCAGACACCGAGCGCGCCACCCGTCTCCGCGGCCCGGTCGGCCGCCGCGGCGAGCAGCTCCGCGAAGTCGTCACCGGGGCCGCGCTCGATCAGTTCGGCCTCGGGCAGCAGGGCGCGCAGCCGCCCGGCGGACGACGGACCCGCCGCTGACGCGCCGACACCTGCACCTGCACCGGCTCGGTCGTTGACGAAGATGACCAGCCCCTTGCCGAGTGGCAGCGCGGGCGCCCGCGCCGCGGGCCGCTCCCGCTCCGGTACGGCGGGGCGCGGCGGCCACCAGCGGCAGGTGAGGGCGGCAGCTCCCGCGCCGATGGCCACGCCGACGAGCACGTCTCCCGGGTAGTGGACCCCCACGTAGACGCGCGAGAAGGCGACGGCGGCGGCCACGGGCGCGACCAGGGCGCCGTAACGCGTGGACTCCAGGGCGACGCCGGTGGCGAAGGCCGCGGCGGAGGCCGAGTGTCCGGACGGGAAGGATGTGGTGTGCGGCTGCCTGGCCAGGTGCCGGATCGCGGGGACGCCTTCCAGCAGCGGGCGGGGGCGCCGGGCGCTCCACTTCACCAGCGTGTTGACGGTGAACGAGGCCAGCGCGAGCGCGCCGAGGCCGCGCAGCGCCGCCCGTCGCCCCGTGGGCCCGCCGGCCAGGCTCATCCCCGCTGCCGTGCCGAGCCACAACCGTCCGTGGTTGGCCGCGTGACTGAGCCGCCGCAGCGCCGGATCGGCTCCGGGCACCCGCGCCGCGGCCACCCGTGTGAACAGCCGCTGGTCCCATTCGAGGAGTACACCCATGCTCCACCGCTACGCCGCCTCGGCCGCGTCCGCATCCCGGGTGACACGCGACGGTGACGCGCGTGGGCCGTGCGGCGGAGAAACCGGACCGTCCCGCACGGACCGGTCACCGAGCGCGGCACCCCCCGGGGTGTGACGCCGGTGTCGCTGTCGTTCCGGCCCTGTACGCGGACATGCCGAGGGCCGGCCGACGGCCCCACTCCGTCCAGCCGACCCTCGGTGCGAAATCACATGGCGCCTCGTGACGGAGCCCGCACTCCCCAGCTACGGATCCCGGTCCATGTCCACGACGGCCACGCGATCCCGGTCTCTCAGAACGCGAAGACCGTCATCCCGTAGGAGTTCTTCACGCACTCGTTGGCGAAGGTGTGCTCGTACGAGACACGCTTGCCCTGCCAGACGCCGGCCACCGTGACGACCACGGGGTCGTACTGCCTGGTACAGAAGACGTCGTTTCTAGGCGTCAGTCCGTCGAAATCACCGTTGAGGCCCCGGAGTTCGGCACAGGCCTCGACCGCGGCCGGGTGGGTCCCGGAGGCCGTCGGGGCGCAGTTGAGGGTGACGGCGCGTTCAGGTGTGGTGACGGCCGCGCTCTGGCCGTGGCCCGTGGTGAGCACCAGGGCGGAGGGGGCGTAGAGCCCGGACGGGCCGAGGCCGGGGGCTGCGTGGGCGGACCCCACCAGGGGGCCGCAGACGGCGGTGGCCGTCAGGGTGAGAGTCGCTGCCCAACGCGCGGTGTTCGGCATTGTGTGCATCCTTCCGCTCGATCGAATGCGATACCGGCTCGGTCGGGTGCCGGTTCGGCGAGCGCGAGTCTGCCGAGTCCGCACAGGAAACACACATCGACCCCACGCGTTTCGGTAACTTTGAGTATTGAATCAGTGGCGTGAAGTTACAGAGTTCGAACGTCCGAGGCCCGGAACTGAGCGGTTGTTGATCGCAGTCGACGGCCACCTGGCCGGATTGACATGGCTCAGCAATAGGCCTGAAACATTCCGCTTCAACCGGCATGCCCCCTCGACTTCCGCTCTCGGCGGACTTCTCCGCGATCTCTTGCGCTTCGTCCATGACGGAGTAATCGTGATTACATGATTACAACGGAGCAACGCGAGAAGCTGCGCGGCTGGTTCGCCGGCCGCCTGCCCGACGATCTCTTCGAGAGCCTGGCGGAGGTGACCGTCGACCGTGAGGAGATCACCGTCGTCGGCCGCATCCCCGAGCCGAGGCTCGCCGATGGCGCCTCGGACGCCGAGAAGGAGGCGGCGCTCCAGGCCCGTATCCAGGAATTCCGGGAGCGCACCCGGGACGACCGCGTCGAGGTGGCCCGCGAGGCGGAGCACCGCTTCAGCAAGAAGGTCTCCTGGGGCGTGGAGTGCGGCACCGAGCGCGCCCTGTTCACGCATGTCGCCGCGCCGGTCATGACCCGGCTGCGCCAGCCCGAACGCGAGGTCCTCGACACGCTCATCGCGGCCGGGGTCGCCCGCAGCCGCAGCGACGCCCTGGCCTGGTGCGTCCGTCTCGTCCAGCGGCACACCGACGACTGGCTCGGCGAGCTGCGCGACTCCCTGGAGCATGTGCAGCGGGTCCGCTCACAGGGCCCCGACGCCGAACCGCAGGACGCTCCCGGCGACGAGGAGTGACCCGGCCGGCGGTGCCATGACCGCGCGCCTGCGGGAGACCGCGCCACACTGGCAGCAGGTGCCGACGGGACGAGGCGACGCGGAGGTCGGCGCCGCCGCGTCCCCGCCCGTCCACCGCGGACGGCGCCACGGCCCGCGGAGAACCGGAGCCGCTCGTGCCCGACATGGACGAGGACCAGGCGCGCCGCCGTTTCCTGGCGGCGCGGGTGGCGACCCTCGCGACCGTGGACACCGAGGGCCGGCCGCATCTGGTGCCGCTCGTGTTCGCGCGCTGCGGCGACGCGCTCGTCAGCGCCGTCGACCACAAGCCCAAGCGGTCACCGCGGCTGCGGCGGCTGCGCAACATCGCGGCCCACCCGGCCGTCTGCCTGCTGGTGGACGCCTACGACGAGGACTGGCAGCGGCTGTGGTGGGTGCGGGCGGACGGCGACGCGCAGGTCGTTCCGCCGCCCGGCGATCGGGAGCCCGGCGAGATCCCGTACATGTACGCCGCCGCGATCGACGCGCTCCGGGACAAGTACCCCCAGTACCGGAACCGGCCACCGGAGGGCCCGGTGACCGTGATCACCGTCCACCACTGGCGCGGCTGGCAGGCCACCACGGACCCTTGAGCGGCGCCCTGGTACCGAAGGGAGTTCGCCCCCTCCGCCCCCTCCGCCCCGTCTCGCCCCGTCCCGTCCCGTCCGTCCTGGGGCTCCGCCCCGGACCCCGCCCCCCATTCGCCGGAGGGGCTGAACTTTCCCCGTCCAGCGCCGGAAAGCGGCCGAAGCGGGGGTCCGGGGGACGGCAGCCCCCAGGGACGGGCAGGGCGCGAAAACAGCGCGGCCGGTGATCAGTCGCGGATCGTGCGGGCGATGTCCAGGGTGAGCCGGTGCCAGGGGTCGCGCGGGTCCCGGCCGGTCAGTTCGTGGACGCGGCGCAGGCGGTACCGCAGGGACTGCGGATGAAGGTGCAGGGCCCGCGCGGCGGCGTTCGCCGAGCCCGAGTCGATGTACGCCGTGAGCGCCTCCAGCAGATGCCGCTGAGCCGCGTCGGTGAGCGGCCCGAGCACCAGCCGGGCGATGTGGTCCGGCGCGGCGGCCGGGCGCCCGGCGAGCAGGGCGAGGACCTGCGCGTCGGCGTCCGTGAGAACGTGCCCGGTCCGATGGGCGTGGGCCGGCGCGGTGTCGAGGGCGTCGGCTGCGAGCCGGTGCGCGAGAGCGACCCGGTCCAGGCTCTCGCCGGTGATGACACACCCGCGCCAGGACCGTTCACCCAGGACCGCTCCCACGCGCGCTGCCGCCGCGAGCGGCAGCAGCAGAACGGCCCGGGACCCTCGTACCGTCGCCAGGGACGTCACCTCGCCCCCCGGCCCGGTCAGCTCGTCGAGCAGCCCGGTCGCCGTCTCGTGCGCGAGGTCGGGCCGGTCCGCGGCGAGCGGCTCGGCCGCCAGCAGACAGCAGGGGTCCGGAAGCTGGATGCCCAGCCGGGCGGAACGGTCGGTCAGCGCGCCCACCGAGGCGTGCCGCCCGGCGATCAGGTCGTCGAGCAGCAGCCGCAGCGCCCTGGTCCGGTCGGCTGCCAGGTCCTCGCTGGTGGCGGCGTACGCGGTGGCCATCTCCTCGGAGAGGGTGTCGAGGGTGACGAGCAGCATGCGGGCCAGCGCGAAGGCGTCGGTGGCGGCGAGCCGGGGCGCGCGGGCGGCGACCTCGTCCGTGAGGACGGTGCCCGCGACCCGGTAGGCGCGCAGCACCGCCTGCACCGGGCGCCCGTCCGCCGCACGGGCCGACGCGATGCCCCGGAAGCGCCGCAGATCGGCCGGCCCCAACGTGCTGTCGGTGGCCCACAGATGCAGCAGCCGCTCGACGCCCCAGGCCGCGATGGCCCGTACCTCGGGCAGCCGGCTGTCGTCGAGCGCCGCGTACACCGGGACCTGCTCGTGGACGGCGGCGACGATCGACTCCACGACGCGCGGGTCGGCGACCATTTCCTGCCGGACGCGTTCCCGGACCTCGGACGGCTTGTTTGTCACAGGGTGATGATTCCAGCCGCACGATGTGCGCACCACGGTGGACGGGACTTGTCACAGTCGCCAGGATCGACCTCGTACAGCGCGGTCTCAGGGACGAGAGGCGGGACGTACGGATGGCGAAGCACTGGGCCGACTTCCAGTACGAGATCTATCTGAACGGAATGACGGGAGCCGTACCGCGGCTGCCCACGGATCTGACGCGGCTTGAGGAGCTCACCGAGCAACGGCTCGGCCCGGGACCGGTCGGCTACGTGGCGGGAAGCGCGGGGAACGGCAGCACGGCGCGGGCCAACCGGGACGCCCTCGACCGGCGCCGGATCGTGCCGCGCATGCTCCGCGACGTCCACGAACGCGACCTGTCCGTCGAGGTGCTGGGGCGCCCGCTGCCCGCGCCCCTCGCGCTCGCCCCGATCGGCGTGCTGTCGATCATGCATCCGGACGCGGAGTGCGCCGCGGCGCGGGCCGCCGCAGCCCAGGGCGTCCCCTACATCCTTTCCTCCGCCTCCAGCACCCCCATGGAGCAGGTCGCCGAGGCCATGGGGGACGCCGAACGCTGGTTCCAGCTCTACTGGGCGAAGGACCGCGAGGTCACCCGCAGCTTCCTGGACCGGGCGAAGGCGGCCGGGTTCGCCGCGCTGATCGTCACGCTGGACACGCCGCTGCTGGCCTGGCGTCCGCGCGATCTCGACCAGGCCTACCTGCCGTTCCTGCACGGGGTGGGCACCGCCAACTACTTCTCGGATCCGGCGTTCCGGGCCGGTCTGGCCAAGCCGGTGCACGAGGACCCGAACGCGGCCGTGATGCACTTCGTGAACATGTTCGCGGACCCCGGCAAGACCTGGCCGGATCTGGCCTTCCTGCGGGAGAACTGGGACGGACCGATCGTCCTCAAGGGCGTGCTGCACCCGAACGACGCCCGGCGCGCCGCCGAGGCCGGGATGGACGGCGTGGTGGTCTCCAACCACGGCGGCCGGCAGGTGGCGGGGTCCGTCGCGGCCGCCGACGCGCTGCCCCGCGTGGTGGAGGCCGTGGGCGACCGGCTCACCGTGCTCTTCGACAGCGGTATCCGCACCGGCGACGACATCTTCAAGGCACTGGCGCTCGGAGCGCGGGCGGTGCTCGTCGGACGTCCGTACGCCTATGGGCTCGGCCTCGACGGGCAGGCGGGCGTCGAACACGTCGTCCGCTGTCTGCTCGCCGAGTTCGATCTCACCCTCGCGCTGTCCGGGCACGCCCGCCCGGACTCCCTCGGCCCCGACGACCTCATCGAGGAAACCGCATGACCGTCACGAAGAACGTGCTCGCCGTCGTCTCCGCGCATGTGGGCGGCCGTACGGCCGGAGCCGCGCTCGCCACGCTCTTTCCCGGGCAGGTCCGCGTCACCGTCGTGGAGGCGACGGACGAGGACCCCGCCGCGCTGCGCGAGGCCCATGTCGTCGTCACGGGCCTCGGCCCGGTGACCGCCGAGCACATCGCCGCCGCACCGGACCTGGAGCTGATCCAGTGCGCGAGCCACGGCTTCGACTACGTCGATCTGGACGCCGCGCGCGAGCGGGGCGTGCCCGTGTGCAACATCGGTTCCAGCGGCGCCGAGAAGCAGAACGTGGCCGAGCAGACCTTCGCCCTCATGCTCGCCCTGGCCAAGCAACTGGTGCCCGCCCACACCGCGTTGACCGAGGCCGACTGGGCGCTGCCCCGGCTCCAGCAGTCGATCACCGAGCTGTCCGGCAAGACGCTCGGCATCGTCGGACTCGGCCACATCGGCGAGGAGGTCGCCCGGCGCGCGGTCGCGTTCGACATGAGCGTCGTGTACGCCGGTCCCACGCGCGCGTCCGCCGAGACGGAGGCCCGGCTCGGCGCCCGCCACGTCGAACTCGACGAACTGCTGCGCGTATCGGACTACGTCAGCCTGCACGCGCCGCTCACCGAGGCGACCCGGCATCTGCTGGACGCCGAGCGGCTCGCGCTGCTCAAGCCGACGGCGTTCGTCGTCAACACCTCGCGGGGCGCCCTGATCGACCAGGACGCCCTCGCGGACGCGCTGCACACGGGCGCCCTCGCCGGAGCGGGCCTCGACGTCTTCGACCCCGAACCACCCACCCCGGCCCTGCGGTTGCTCAAGGCGCCGAACGTGGTGCTCTCACCGCACGTCGCCGGTGTCACCCGCGAGACCCTGGTACGGATCGCGCTGGCCGCCGTCCGGAACGCCGCGGACTTCGTGGCGGGCAAGCCGCCGCAGGACGTCGTCTCGTAGCCGCGCTCCCGTCGGTCCCGCGTCCGCGACGGGCGACGGGCCACGGCGGATCGAGGTCTCTCTAGGGGGCCTCGGTCCGCCAGCGCTGTATTTCGGAGTAGTCGCGGACCTTGACCACGATGTCGGCGCCGGGGTGGGCGGACGCGGGTGCGACGGCCAGCCCGTCGCGCCCGCGGGACAGCAACTCGCCCTCCGCGGTGAGGTCGTAGCGCATGTCCTCGCGCTGCTTCGCGTCGTCGTCGGCGCAGCGGTCGAGCAGGAGGACACCGTCGTCGGCACGCGCGTCGAGGCAGAGTCCGGGACCGGCGACGCTGCGCAGCAGTCCGTCCCGCTCGTACACCCACTGCTGGGACCAGGCGGACGAGCACCCTTCCAGCGTGACCTCGGCGCCCTCCACGGCCTTGGAGTCCCGGACGTCGAGGCACAGGTCCGCGTCCACGTTGCGCAGCCGGGCCCGGTCCCCCTTGACGAAGACTCCGGCCGCGGTGGACGGGGTGGGCCTCACGGGCGGGACCTGAGAACCCTGGGTGGGTGACAGTGTCCGGCTGCTGCTCGCGCCGATGGCGGCGGTGGGGTCGCTGCCGCCCTCCTCGTTCGGCCACAGACTGACCGCGAGGACGGTCGCCAGCAGGGCGGCCGACAGACCTGCCCCGGTGACCAGCGCCTGCTGCGGTACTTCCGGCGGCCTGACGGCGCGGCGCCCCGTCGGGGCGAACGGGGACACCCGACGACGGCGGCCGCTCGCCCCGCGGCGCCCACCGCCCGCCGGGGTCCCACCACCCTCCGAACGCGCCTCGTCCCCGAAACGCTCGCCCACCGCCGGACCCCCACCATCCGCCGGAGTCCCACCACCCTCCGAACGCACCTCGTCCGCGAGGCGGCCGCCTTTTCCGGCTCGCTCACGACGTCCCAGGCGTCCGTCGTCCACGGGACGTCCGGCGCCCTTACCGGGGCGCCCACCGCCTCGCAGTCGTCGGCCGCCGAACGGGGACACGCTCCGGTGCCGTAGCACTTGGCGCCGGCGGCTCCGGCGGGACTCGAAGTAGCGACGGGCGCCCCAGCCGAGCACGGACTCGGCGATCAGGACCCCCAACCCTCCCTCGAAATGGCCGAGTTGCTCCGCCGCGTAGCGGCAGTAGGAGCACTCCGCCAGATGCTGCTGGACATCCGGCAGCAAGGCTCCGCCGCGCCGGATCGGCACGTCGAGGAGCCGGTTGTGGAAACCGCATTCCCTGGTCGGGGCGAGTTCCAGATGGGCGCGCAGGCACGCCTGGCGAAATTGCTCGCGGGCCTGGTCCCAGGCGGCGAACGCGGTGGGGGCGTCCATGCCCAAAAGACCGGCCGGCACGGACAGCGACTCGTCCTCCACCTCGGTGTGCCACAACAGACATCGGGCGGCGCCCGGAAGAGCGAGGAAAGCGCGTTCGGCGAGCTTGCGGTTTTCGGCCGTCATGGACTTCGCCAGGCGCATACCGCGGCCCCCCGCGGGTTTCCTCAGAGCCGGCAGCGCTTCTGATATCCGGTCGTCCGCCGCCCAGTTCCGGACCGTGTCCCGTACCGTCACGAGGAGTCGGGGCCGCAGCGCGAGAGCCTGCTCGCCCTCGGCGAGACGGTCGAGCACGTGCTGGAAGGATGTCTCGGTGACCATGGAGGCGACCTGCGACGAAGTGGCGAGGCAGATCACCGCGTAGTCGTACGCCGACCGCCAGTGCCGGGCTGTCAGCAGAGCGACGGGACGGGTGGCGTCAGCCTCCGCCCCGCCTCTCAGCACAGCGGCGAGACCCTCGTCGGATTCGCCGAAATATCCGCCGGGCGGATGGGCGGGAAGCGGTGGGTGGGGGGTGCGCACGGGAGCGGGTTCCTTCCGAGGTGCAAGGTGGCACAGAGAAGTGCTTGCCCGTCGAAAAGGAGTCCCGATTGGCGTAGACCTTTTTGACGGAACGCCGGGAAAACGGCCGGGGACGAAGGCCGTGCGGCGACCGTCGGCCAGGAGCCCCTTGAGCTCGTCGACAGCCGGGAATGGCGAACAGCGATTCAGACCCGGCCCTTGACCAAGCGCGGGAGGCTCACCCTCGCACAACACACTCGTTACCAACAAGATGAACGAGCGAGATCGACCTTATTGAAAGAATGTCAAAAGGAGTTCGGCAACTCGCCCAGGCCGTACCGGCATTCGATATTCTATGCGCCCCGTGTGAGCCGCGCGCACACGGCGGGCTCTCTCGCGCGCTCCCGGCGCACAGGGCTCCGTAGTCGGATGGGACCGGCCCTTCTCGAAGGCCCCGCGCGGGACGGCGGCTCTCCCGTGCGAAACCGGCCGCCGACCCCGTTCCTCCCGCCCTCGGTCGGCGGCCCCGAGAAGGCCCGGGTTCCCCGTGGGGTGCACCCGAGCCCCGTACAGGAGCCGAGCCCGCGAGCACCGCACGGTCGCAGGCACCACGCACGGTCCGGGGCACCCCACACGGTCCCGGCGCCCCGGGCGGTACCGGGCACCCCCACGTGGCCTCGGCGCGGAGCCCGCCCCGGATCCACCCGCGCCGCCGGGTCAGCTCCCCCACCCACCGCGCCTGCGGTAGCCCGGCTCCCAGAACAGCCGGTTGAGGACGCGGACCGGCGGGGGCAGCGCGCCGAGGAAGACGGCTCGGTCGGCCGGCGGGACGCCGTCCACGATCCACGGCACGAACACGGCGGCCCCGCGCAGGCCCTGCGTCCTGCGGATGGCTCCGGTGAAGGCGCCCCAGTCCGCGGCGGTGAGCACCTCCTGGATGAGCGGCAGGGCCTCTGCCTCCTCGTGCGCGAGGTGGCCGTCGAGCGTGGTGGCCAGGGTGTGCACCAATACGGGGAGTTCGGCGGATCCGTCCCGCAACGCCTTTTCCACGGCGTCGAGTTGTGGGTCGAGTCTGGCGTGTTCGGCCTCCATCTCCGCGAGCAGTGCGAGATCCCGGGGGCGGTCCGCGACCCTGCGCGACACGCGCGGCCACAGGTCGCTGTCCTCGGCGGTGTGATGGATGTGCAGCTGGTGCGTGAAGGCGGCCCAGCCGGCGCGGACCGGGGGCGTGAAGGCGGTGCCGTCCGCGGCCGCCTTGCCGAGGCGGTCCAGGTCGCGCCGGAAGGCGTCGTGGGCGGCGTACATGATCGTGAGGTCGATGCTCATGAGGTCGCTTCCTCCAGTTCGGGCTCGTACACGGGCAGGGCATGCGGGTTGGCGGACGGGCCGTGGTGGCGGCGTACGGCGAGACAGGCGAGCGCGCCGGTCACCAGGACTCCGGCGGACACCAGGACGGCGGGGCCCATCGCGTCGACGAAACCGTGGCCGAACACCTGGCCGCCGAGCTCCCGCATGCGGTCGGCGATGTCGTGCGGCACACCGGCCGGGGTGCCGGTCGTCTGCCGGGCGGACACGTCGGACCCGGCCCGGGAGAAGGAGGCGACGAAGCCGTCGCGGTAGCCGGCGGGAAGCTGTCCGGCGCGCTGCCGCGCCTGGTCGGTGAGCGTGTGCGCGAGCTGCGCCTGGAGCACGGCCCCGACGACGGCGCCCGCGAGGACCGAACCGACCTGCCGCAGCGCGTTGTTCACGCCCGAGGCCGCGCCGGAGAGCCGGGCCGGGACGTTGCGCATGACCTCGGTGGCCATCGGCGCGAAGGTGCATCCCGCGCCCAGTCCGGCCAGGAAGAGCGGGAAGGCGACCGCCGTCCAGCTCGAACCGACCTCCGCCGCGGCCACGATCCAGACCAGGGCGGCGGACCAGGCGAGCAACCCGGTCATCAGGATGTACTTGCCGCCGATCCTGTCCGCGAGGACGCCCGCGGGTCCGGCCATCACGAACGAGCCGAGGGCGAGGGGCAGCATGACGAGACCGGACTTGAGCGCGCTGAAGCCGAGGACGGACTGGAGGTAGATCGTCAGCGGCAGGAACATCCCGATGACACCGAAGGACACCGTGACACCCACGAAGTTGATGAGGGTGAAGTCGCGGTCCTTGAAGAGCGAGAACGGGACGAGCGGATCGCCGCCCTGCAGGCCGCGCTCATGGACGAGGAACCCGGCCAAGAGAGCCGCGGCCGCGCCGAACAGCGACCAGATCCAGCCGTTCCAGTCGTAGCGCTGCCCCTCGGTGAGGCCGAAGGCCAGACAGAACAGGGCGCCGGAGGCGAGCAGCACGCCGAAGGTGTCGAAACGGTGCCGTACCGGGCGTCGCGAGCCCGGGATGATCGCCATGGCGAGCACCAGCACCAGGACGCCGAGCGGCAGATTGACGTAGAAGATCCAGCGCCAGTCGAGATGGGTGATCAGCGCGCCGCCGACGATCGGCCCGAGGGCGCCGGAGATCCCGGCGACGGCACCCCAGACACCCATCGCCGCTCCCCGCCGGTCGGCCGGGAACACCTCGGCGATGATCGACAGGGTCTGCGGCATGAGCAGCGCGGCGCCGAGGCCCTGGACCGCGCGGAAGGCGATCAGCTGCGCCGGGTTCTGCGCGAGGCCGCAGGCCAGGCTCGCGAGGGTGAAGAGGGCGACGCCGGCGACGAACAGGTTCCGTTTGCCGCGCAGGTCCCCGAGGCGTCCCGCGGTGATCAGCAGGACGGCGAGGGCGAGGGTGTAGGCGTTGACGACCCACAGGATCTCGTCGAGGGAGGCGTCGAGGTCCTGGCCCATGTCGGGGATCGCGATGTTGACGATCGTCAGGTCCAGGAGCGTCATGAAGAACCCGAGCGAGAGCGTGACGAGGATCGCCCAGGGGTGGCCGTGCCATTTCTTGAACACGATGCGTGTCTCCTTGTGCCGGGGCATCGGAGTGCCGCGAAGGCGGACTCGCGATCAAGAGGGCGGCCGGCGCGGCCGGTGTGACGCACGGAACCCTGCATGAGACGTACGTCACATTTCGGCCGTCTGGTGTCACATTCGGGCCCCTCCTTCCCTCGCGGTAGTGAGCGCATCAAGAGGGAGGCGAGCCATGTCCGAAAACCCCGAGGCCGTCGTCGACGGCCCGACGCGGGTCTTCGTCGAGCACCGCGAGCTGCTGTTCGCGATCGTCTACAACATCCTCGGAACCGTCGCCGACACCGAGGACGTGCTCCAGGAGACCTGGCTGTCATGGACGGGCCGCGCCCGCCGCTCCCCCGTCGAGGGCATCGGCAACCCGCGCGCCTACCTCGTGCGCATCGCGGTGAACCACGCGCTCGCCCGGCGGGCCGCCATCACCCGCCGACGCGAGACGTACGTCGGCCCCTGGCTGCCGGAACCCCTGCTCGACGAACCGGGCGCGGCCGAGCGTGCCGACGACCGCGCCCTGCGCTCCGAGTCCGTCTCCCTCGCGATGCTGGTCGTCCTGGAGTCGCTGACCCCGCTGGAACGCGCGGTGTTCGTCCTCAACGAGGTGTTCGGCTATCCGCACACCGAGATCGCGCAGGTCATCGACCGCAGTCCCGCGGCGGTCCGCCAGCTCGCACACCGCGCCCGGGAGCATGTGCACGCCCGCCGTCCGCTCTACCGGGCCCATCCCCGGGTCCGTCGGCAGGCGACCGAACATTTCGTCGAGGCGGCGCTCGGCGGTGACATCACCGCGCTCATGGAGATCCTCGCCCCGGACGTCACCGTGTGGACGGACGGCGGCGGCAAGGCCGGTCGTGGGGCCGGTCTGCGGCCGGTGCGGGGCCGGGACAAGGCCGCACGTCTGCTCGCCGGCTACGCCACCCGCCGTGGCGCCGGTCTCGACGTCCGCTACCGGCGCGTGAACGGCGACGACTCCGCGGTGGTCTTCGACGGCGCGTCGCCCTACGCGGTCATGGTCATGGACCTCACCCCGGACGGCGAGCAGGTGTCCGACGTCTACATCGTCACCAACCCCGAGAAGCTCGCCCACGTCCGGCGCGACGAGGAAACCGGTGTGGAGGGGTTCGGCGAGGCGGCGGAGGGGAGGCGGGCATGACGGCCACCGGACGACCGGGTGAGCCGACGGCCAGCTCACCGGGACGAGACGCAGCCGTGCGCCGTGTGCCACCCGGTCCCCGGGGCGGGCCCCGCTCAAGGCGGACCAACGGACCCTGACGGAGGGACACATGGCGGCGGCAAGGGTCGGGCCGCCGCTTCCGTACCGCGAGCCACGTCGGCCGAAAACGCACCGTACGAATGGCTGTCCGGGCCACCCCTGTTCGCGGGTGTGCGAGACGCCGAACCACTAGGCTGGAACCCGGACGACGCGCTTGTTCACGGTGAGTGTGCACAAGGGAAAGTGGCGACGATGAGCCCGGTCCACCCTCTCGACGAGGCCGCCACCGCACGGGCGGTCATCGACGGGAACGGCAGCCTGATCCGCTGGAGCGAGGGCGCCCACCGGCTCCTGGGTTACGCAGCCGAGGAGGTCGAGGGCCGCCCGGCGGTGGATCTCCTGGCCCCGGCGGGAGACGCGCCACCCCTGGGGTCCACCGGAGATCGCTGGAACGGGGTGCTCGCCCTGCGCCACCGCGACGGCCGGGTCCTGCCCGTGTGGCTGCTCGCCCACCGCCTCGAAGAAGGCGGCGACTGGCTTCTGCTCACCCCGCTGGACGGCAGAGCGCCCCGCACGGTCGACGACCCGCTGGTCCGCGCGGCCCTCGCCCAGGCGCCCTGCGCCATGGCCGTCTACGACGAACGGCTGCGGCTGTACGGCATCAACGACGCGATGTCCGAGGTGATCGGGCTCCCCGAGGACCGGATCCGGGGCCTGCGGGTGTCCGAGATCGGCGACCGGCGGGCCGGCGAACAACTGGAGCGCGAGATGGCCGCGGTCCTCGCCTCCGGCCGCGGGCGTGACGTGGAGACGTACGCGCGCAGCGGCGGCGAGGAGCGGGCGCACCACTGGCTCGCCCGGATCGCCCCGCTGACCGACACCCATGGGCGGGTGCTCGGCGTCTGTGTGGCCGCGCACGACTTCACCGAGCAGTACCGGGCCCGAAAGCGGCTTCAGCTGGTCAACGAGGCGAGTGTGCGCATCGGCACCACTCTCGACGTCACCCGCACGGCCCAGGAACTGGCCGACGTCTGCGTCCCCGCCCTCGCCGACTTCGTCAGCGTCGATCTCCTGGACCCCCCGGAGAACGGCGGCGAATACCGCGTCGAACCACCGACCGCGCCGATCATGCTCCGCCGTGCCGCGCACCGGTCGCTGCGCGAGGGCATCCCGGTCGTCGAACCCGGCGACGTCGACGTCTATCCCGCGTCCTCCCCGCAGGCCGACTCGCTGATCGCCGGCCGGCCGCTCGTCGTGCCGAACGCCGCCGGCACGCTGCAGGAGTGGCTGAGCTGGGACGGACTGCGCGGCAAGCGGGTCCAGGAGCACGGCATCCACGCCACCATGTCGGTGCCTGTCCGGGCCCGCGGCCGGACCCTCGGGGTCGCCGTCCTGAGCCGGTTCAGGCGGCCCGAACCCTTCACCGCCGACGACGTACTGCTCGCCGAGGAGGTCACGGCCAGGGCCGCCGTCTGCATCGACAACGCCCGCCGCTTCTCGCGCGAGCGCCAGACCGCGCTGGCCCTCCAACGCAGCCTGCTCCCCCAGTCCCTCCCCCGGACAGCGGCTCTGGAGGCGGCGTCGCGCTATCTGCCCGCGGCGCGTGCCGGGGTGGGCGGCGACTGGTTCGACGTGATCCCGTTGTCCGGGATGCGGGTCGCCATGGTCGTGGGCGATGTCATCGGCAACGGCATCCAGGCCTCGGCGACCATGGGCCGGCTGCGCACCGCCGTCCGCACCCTCGCCGACATCGACCTGGCCCCCGACGAACTGCTCACCCACCTCGACGACCTCGTCGTACGGCTGTCCACCGAGGCCGGATCCGAGGGCACCACCGGCGAGGTCGGCGCCACGTGCGTCTACGCGGTGTACGACCCGGTCTCCCGGCGCTGCACCCTCGCGAGCGCGGGCCATCCGCCGCCTCTCGTCCTGCCGCCGGGCGGCCCGCCCCGGCAGATCGACGTGCCGCCCGGTCCGGCGCTGGGCCTCGGCGGGCTGCCGTTCGAGTCCGTCGAACTCGACCTTCCCGAGGGCACGGTCCTCGCTCTGTACACCGACGGCCTGCTCGAAAGCCGCGAGCGGGACGCCGACACCGGACTGCGGCTGTTCTGCCGGGCGCTGGAGGAGTCGTCGCCGTCCCTGGAGGGGGTGGCGCACGCGATCCTCCAGGCGCTGCTTCCCGCGGGCGGCGCCCCGGACGACGTGGCGCTGCTCCTCGCCCGTACCCATGGCCTCGCCTCTTCCGACGTGGCGACCTGGGACATCCCCGCCGACCCCGCTCTCGTGGCGCCGATCCGCAAGCAGGTCGCCGATCAGCTGGAGGTCTGGGACCTGACCGTGGCCACGTTCACGGCCGAGCTCGTGGTGAGCGAACTGGTCACCAACGCCATCCGCTACGGCGAGCCGCCCATCCGGCTGCGGCTCATCCACGACGCCGAGACCCTGATCTGCGAGGTCTCGGACAGCAGCCACACCGCGCCGCATCTGCGCCGGGCGAAAACCTTCGACGAGGGCGGACGCGGGCTGCTCCTCGTCGCCCAGCTCACCCAGCGCTGGGGCAGCCGGCACACCCCGGAGGGCAAGACCATCTGGGCGGAGCTGTCGCTCGTCGGCGAGGAGTGACAGCCGCTCAGAGGTAGGGAGCGAAGCAGGGCACGCCGGGGCGAAGCAGGGCGCGCGCCGGCGAGCGGGGGCACGTCTGATGTGATGGGGGTGCCGTCAACGCCGCCCGGAGGACCCGATCCTGAACAGCCCCCTGAACAGCCCACTCGCCCACGGCGTCGCCGGCGCGTACGGCACCGCGGCCCTCGGAAGTCCGTTCGCCGAGGCGCTGTCCGTCGTCCTGCTCGCCGCCGTCCTCGTCTGCGCGGTGGTGCGGCCGTTCAACTGGCCCGAGGCGGTGGTGGCCGTGCCCGCCGCCGGTCTCGTCCTGGCCACGGGGGCGATCTCCTGGGACCACGTCCGCGCGGAGGCCGCGCATCTGGGCCCGGTGATCGGCTTCCTCGCGGCGGTCCTGGTCCTGGCCAAGTTCTGCGACGACGAGGGGCTCTTCCAGGCGTGCGGCGCGTGGATGGCCCGCTGGGCCGAAGGGCAGCCCGGCCGTCTGCTGACCGCGGTCTTCGCGCTCGCCTCGGCGATCACGGCGGTGCTCAGCCTGGACGCCACCATCGTGCTGCTCACCCCCGTCGTGTTCGCGACGGCGGCGCGGATGGGGGCCCGCCCGAAGCCGCACGTGTACGCGTGCACCCACCTGTCGAACACCGCCTCGCTGCTCCTGCCGGTCTCCAACCTCACGAACCTGCTCGCGTTCACGGCCAGCGGTCTGAGCTTCACCCGGTTCGCCGCGCTGATGGTGCTGCCCTGGCTGGTCGCGATCGGCGCCGAGTACGTCGTCTTCCGGCGCTTCTTCGCCCGCGACCTCGGGGCGGGCGCGCTCCCCCGGCGGGCCGAGGAGCCGCCGGACCTGCCGCTGTTCGCGATGGTCACCGTGGGCTGCACCCTGGCCGGTTTCGTCCTCGCCTCGGCGGTCGGTATCGACCCGGCCTGGTCGGCCGCGGCGGGAGCGCTCGTCCTGGCCACCCGCGCCCTCCTCCGCCGCCGCACCACCCCGCTCGCCGTGGTGCGCGCCGCCGCCCCGTCCTTCCTGGCCTTCGTCCTCGCGCTCGGCATCGTCGTCCGCGCGGTGGTCGACAACGGTCTGGCCGACGCGCTCGAGGGCTTCCTTCCGGTGGGCGGCTCGCTGCCGGCACTGCTCGGCATCGCCGCGATCGCCGCCGTACTGGCCAATCTGGTCAACAACCTGCCCGCGGTCCTCGTCCTGCTGCCGCCGGCCGCCGACTCGGGCGCGGGCGCGGTGCTCGCCGTACTGCTGGGCGTCAACATCGGGCCCAATCTGACGTACGCCGGTTCCCTGGCGACGCTGCTGTGGCGACGTATCGTGCATCAGCACGAACACGGCGTCGATCTCAAGGAGTTCACCCGGCTGGGACTGATCGCCGTGCCCGCGGCGCTGATCCCCGCCGTACTGGCGCTGTGGTTCTCGCTCCACGTCATCGGAGGCTGATGGACATGCGGGTGGTCGTCTGGCTGGTCGAGGGAACGTGGCCCGCGTGCGTGGACGCCGTACGTACGCACGCTCCCGGCGCGACGGACGTGGTGCTGCTGCATGTCGCGGATCCCGGGGTGCCCGGTCTCGCGCACGGCGCCTTCGCGGGGCTTCTGGGCCGAGGGCGCTCCGAGCCCGATCCGGGGGACCTGCTGGAGACCCTCGGTACCACCTCGGCCGCCGAGCTCCTCGACGCGGCGGCCGAGCGGCTCGGGGGCCCGTCGACGCGGCTGGAGCGCACCGGCCGGGCCGAGCGGGAGGTGGTCGCGGCGGCCGAGGACGCCGGTCTGCTCGTGCTGGCCCGCGACGGCGACCGCAGCCGGCTCGGCCCGCACAGTCTGGGACCGGCCGGCCGTTTCGTCGTCGACCACGCGCCCTGCCCGGTGCTGCTCGTCTGGCCCGAACCGGCGCCGGACGTCACGACGTTGCCGCCCCCGCCCCCGCACCCTCCACAGCCGTCGCAGCACCCCCGTCCCTGACGCTCCGACCACGGAGGCTCGCCGGGCTGCGTCCGGGCCCGTCTCCCGCTACATCGGCCGGCAGGACAGGGGCGGCGTGTCTGTGAGCCGTGAGGAGACCGACTTCTACGGGGTGCCGGGCCGGCCCTCCCGCGAACCGGACGCCCTCGGCTACGGCACCTGCGAAGATCACTGATGGCCAGGTCACGGACCCCTCGCCGCGGATGCGGGCCCGTTCCCGGCGTGCGGCGGCCAGGACGTCATGGTGGCGGGCGCCGGCGTTCCGCCACCGCGGGCAGGCGCGCAGGGCATCGGGTGGCCGGGGTGCCCGTGCCGGAGGCGGGCCCTTGACGAAGTCGGGCATGCACGGTTTGATCCTGGCGTGCCGTGGTGCGACCCGGCACGCAGAGGTACGCCCAGCCGGTAACGGACCAGGTTCAAGTCCGGCCAAAGTCGCCAGGATCGCTCGCCGCGTCCGAGGCGGGGACGTACTCGCGATTGATGGAGCGGACATGCCCCCCGTCAAACGTGTTCTCCGCGCCGGAGTGCTGGGCACGACCATGGCCCTGGCCGGTCTTCTCACGCTCGCGGGCTGCGACTCGGGCAAGGACACGAGCGCCTCGCCGAAACGCCCGAGCACACGCTCCAAGACCCCGGCCGCCTCGCCGACGGCCTCGGGGACCACGGCCGACCCCTCGGCGCCCGCCGGAACGGCGACCACCTCGCCGAAGCCGACGCCGACGCCCCGGTCCGACGCGACACCGACTGCCGTGAAACTCCCTCCGCTGCACGCGGGTTTCGACTACCAGATCGGCGGCGCCTATCCTCCGGCCGCCGGTGTGCGCGTCGTGAGCCGCGACCGCTCCTCGTCCCCGGCGCCCGGCCTGTACAACATCTGCTACGTCAACGCCTTCCAGGCACAGCCGGAGGAACGCGGACAGTGGCCCGCCGACCTGCTGCTGCGGGACGCGCACGGCAAGGTCGTCGTCGACCAGGACTGGAACGAGGCGCTGCTCGACATCCGCACCCCGGCCAAGCGCGAGCGGGTGGCCGCGCGCGTCGACCGGTGGATCGACGAGTGCGCCAAAAAGGGATTCGACGCGATCGAGCCGGACAACTACGACAGCTACACCCGCTCCCGGAAGCTGCTGACCGCGGACGACGCCACCGCGTTCATCACCCTGCTGTCGCGGCACGCGCATGCCCGGCATCTGGCCATCGGACAGAAGAACACCGTCGAACTGGCGGGTCTCAGGTCGCGGACCGGTCTCGATTTCGCGGTGGCGGAGGAGTGCGGAGAGTACGACGAGTGCGGAGAGTACGCGAAGGCGTTCCACGACCGGGTGGTCGTCATCGAGTACACCGACAGCGGTCTGCGCAAGGCCCGTTCGGCCTTCGGCGACCGGCTGAGCATCGTGCGCCGGGACGTCATGGTCTCGACACCCGGCAGCGCGGACTACGTCCGCAAGACCCGCTGACGGGGGCCGGGATGACACGCGCGATCGCGCGGCGCCGGCTGCTCCTGGGCGCGGCGGCCGCCGGGGCCCTCGCCGGCTGCGGCGGCCCCTCGGACGGCGTCGGCGCCGACGGCAGGGTGACCGTCGAGCTGTGGCACGGACAGAACGACACGGCCAGGAAGGTCGTGGAATCGATGGTGGCCGAGTTCAACCGCACGCATCCGCGCATCCGCGTGGACAGTTCGGGCGGCGGGGTGCTGGCCGACGCGATGCTCCAGAAGGTGACGGCCGCGCTCGCCGCCGGCTCGTACCCCGACATCGCCTACGTCTTCGGCTCGGACCTGGCGAGCGTCGCGCGCAGCCCCCGGGTCGTCGACCTGACGTCCGCGCTGCACCGGGTCACCCCGCCGTGGAACTCCTTCTGGGCGCCGGTACGGGACGCGGTCACCGTCAACGGCAGGGTGCGCGCCGCCCCGGCGGTGCTCGACTCGCTGGCCGTCGTCTACAACAAGAAGCTGTTCCGGCGGGCCGGGATCCCCTACCCGAAGCCGGGCTGGAGCTGGGACGAGTTCGTCGACACCGCGCGCAGGCTGACCGACGCCGGGCGCGGGGTGTTCGGCACGGGCTGGCCCGGCACGGGCGACGAGGACACCGTCTGGCGGCTGTGGCCCATGATCTGGGATCTCGGCGGCGAGGTGGTCGCCGCCGACGGCAAGGGCATCGGCTTCGCCGGGCAGGGCACCGAGGCTCTTGGGACCCTCGCCCGGCTGGCCCACGACAAGAGCGTGTACGTGGACCCGAAGCCCGGCAGCGAGCAGATGTACCAGGTGTTCCTGGGCGGCCGGATGGCGATGGTGGCGACCGGCCCATGGGAGCTGCCGGACATCATCACCGCGAAGATCGACTACGACGTCGTCCCGCTGCCGACGTACAACGGCAGGCCGATCACCATCTCCGGGCCGGACACCTGGACCGTGTTCGACAACGGTTCCGCCCGTTCCCGCGCGGCCGTCGAGTTCGTGAGCTGGATGATCCGGCCGGCCCAGGACGCGCGCTGGGGCATCTCGGAAGGCAGCCTCCCGCTCAGCTCGGCCACCGCCCGGCGGCCGGAGTGGCGCGAGCACTCCGCGACGACCACGGGACTCGACGTGTTCACCGAGACACTGGCCTCCGCCCGGGTCCGGCCCGTGCACGCGGCCTACCCGCAGATCTCCCAGGCGCTCGGCGAGGCGATCGTCTCCGTCCTGCTCGGCAAGGACTCCCCCGCCCACGCCATCCGCCGGTGCGCCGACACGGCCGACGCGGCCCTGCTCATCCCCCGGTGACCTCGACTTCAGACGTTCCCAGCTGACTTCCAGCTGAAGGAGGCCGTCATGTCCACCCTTCCCCGCGCCCTCACGCTCGCACCCGGCGCCGCCCTGAACCCGGCCGCCGCGCGACGCGCCGCCCGCCGCCGTACCCGTCGCGAGACGACCACCGCCTGGGCGTTCATCAGCCCGGCGGTCGTCGTGATCCTCGGTCTGAGCGTCGTGCCCGTCGTGTGGTCGCTGCTGCTCTCCTTCCGCGCCGACGATCTGGTCACCCCGGGCCGCTGGGTCGGCCTCGACAACTACCGGGCGCTGTTCCAGGACCCCAACTTCCATACGGCCGTGGGCAATACGCTGCTGTACACCGCCCTGTACGTGCCGCTCAGCCTGGTCGGCGGGCTGGCCCTCGCCCTCGCGCTGAACCGCCGCATCCGGTTCATCGGCCTCTACCGCACGCTCGTCTTCGTTCCGTTCGTGGTGTCGGCGACCGCGCAGGGCGTGCTGTTCTCGTTCATCCTCGACCCGGAGTTCGGCGTCGCGAACTCCCTGCTGCACCAGCTCGGACTCTCCCCGCAGGGCTTTCTGACCGACCCGGACCAGGCGATCTATCTGCTGGTGCTGATCTCGCTGTGGAGCGGCGTCGGCTTCTGTGTCGTCGTGTACCTGGCCGCGCTCCAGGACGTCCCGCCCGAACTCGTGGAAGCCGCGCGGATCGACGGGGCGGGCCGCTGGCGGGTGCTGCGCCACATCGTCCTGCCGACCCTCACCCCGGTCACCGTGTTCCTGCTGCTGTGGCAACTGATCACGGCGCTCCAGGTGTTCGACCTCATCTATGTGACGACGAAGGGCGGACCGCTCGGATCGACCGGCGTGGTCGTCTACTTCGTCTGGCAGCAGGCGTTCCAGATGTTCACCGCGGGCTACGGGGCCGCGGCGGCGTACGTCCTCGCCCTCGCCCTGCTGGTGGCGGGCGGGGCGCTGCACCTCGTACGGCGCCGGCAGGAACGTATCGAAGGAGCGGTCCGATGAGTTCACCCGCGACCTCCCGCGGGCCGAGCGGCTGGCATCTGCTGCTGGCGCCGCTGACCCTGTGCTTCGCCCTGCCGCTGGTGTGGCTGGCGCTCAGCTCGGTGATGTCCAACGCGGAGATCAACCGGTTCCCGCCCGCGCTGTGGCCCAAGGGCATCGACCTGGGCGGCTACCGGTATGTGTTCGGGAACGCGATGTTCCCCCGCTGGTTCGCCAATTCACTGATCGTCGCGGGCGCGGCCGTCGGGTCGAATCTGCTGCTGGGGGCGCTCGGCGGCTACGCGTTCGCGCGGATGCGGTTCGCCGGATCAAGGGCGCTGCTCGGGCTGATGCTGGCGACGATGGTGATCCCCTTCCAGCTCACGATGATCCCGACCTTCCTGGTGATGAAGGAGCTGGGTCTCATCGACACGCTCGGCGCGCTGATCGTGCCGTCGCTCGTCACCCCGTTCGCGGTCTTCCTGTTCCGGCAGTTCTTCCTCGCGCTGCCCAGGGAGATGGAGGAGGCCGCCTGGATCGACGGGTGTTCGCGGCTGCGGGTGCTCTTCTCGATCGTGCTGCCGCTGGCCCGGCCGGCGCTGGCCACGGTCGCGGTGCTGACGTTCCTGAGCACCTGGAACGATCTGTCCTGGCCCCTCATCGCGATCAACCACGACACCCAGTACACGCTGCAGCTCGGTCTGACGACGTTCCAGGGACAGCACCACACGCAGTGGTCGGCGGTGATGGCGGGCAATGTGATCACCGTGCTGCCCGTCCTGGTCGCGTTCCTGCTCGCGCAGAAGACCTTCGTGCAGTCGCTCACTTCGAGCGGTCTGAAGGGCTAGGCACCATGACATCCTTCGATCTCCTGGTCGTCGGCGACGCCAATCCGGATGTCGTGGTCGGCCCGCTGCGCGGCCCCCTGGAGTTCGGGCAGCGCGAACAGCTCGTCGAGCACGCCGGGTTGGTGCTGGGCGGCTCGGCGGCGATCATGGCGTGCGGGGCCGCGCGGCTCGGACTGCGGGTCGCGTTCGCGGGCCGGGTCGGTGACGATCCCGCGGGCGTCTTCGTGCGCGAGGCGCTCGCCGGACGCGGCGTCGACGTCGGCTTCCTGGTCACGGACCCGGTCCTGCCCACGCCGCTCACGACGGTCGTCACCGCCGGGGACGGGGACCGGGCCATCCTCACGGCGCCGGGCTGTCTCGTGGCGACCGGTCCCGAGGACGTGCCGCCGGACCTGATCACGGACTCCCGGCATGTGCACGCGGCCTCCTTCTTCCTGATGCCCCGTCTGGCACGTTCACTGGCGCAGGTGTTCGGCCGGGCACGGGACGCGGGAAGGACGACCTCGCTCGACACCAACGACGACCCGGCGGGGCGATGGGACCGCGAACTCCTCGGCCCGGTACTGAAGTTCACCGACTTCCTGCTGCCCAACGCGGCGGAGGCGGCCGCGCTCTCCGGGGAGCCCGAACTCGTCGCGGCCGCCGCCCTCCTGGCCGGCCGGGGGCCGACGGTCGTCGTCAAGGACGGCGCGAACGGCGCCCTCGCCTGCTCGGGGACACGGTTCTCCCGCGCGCCGGTCGTGCCCGTCGACCCCGTGGACACCGTCGGCGCGGGCGACAGCTTCGACGCCGGCTTCGTGGCCGCGACCCTGCGGGGACTGGACCTGCGCTCCGCGCTCGCGGTGGCCGCCGCCTGCGGTTCGCTGTCGACGCGGGCGCACGGCGGTACGGCGGCACAGCCCACCTGGGACGAGGCCCGCGCCGCGGCCCGCACGGACATCCAGGGTGCCCCTCCCGGCGCGAACTCCCTGAACACAGCCGCAGAACCAGGCACTTCGGACACACCCCGCACGAGCGACACCAGGAGCCGTACATGAACGACGTCACCCCCGCGAAGATCGCCTTCATCGGAGCCGGGAGTGTGGTGTTCACCCAGGGCCTGCTGGCGGACCTGTTCACGTTCCCCGAACTCGCGCACGCCCGGATCGCGTTGCACGACATCGACCCGGAGCGGCTCGCCACGGCGGAGGGTGCCGCCCGGTACATCGCGGGCGTACGCGGCGCCAAGCCCACGATCACCTCGCATCTCGACCGCCGCTCGGCCCTGGAGGACGCCGACTTCGTCATCAACATCATCCAGGTCGGCATGGACCGCGCGACCCGAACCGACTTCGACGTCCCCGCCCGCTACGGACTTCGCCAGACCATCGGCGACACGCTCGGCATCGGCGGCATCTTCCGCGCGCTTCGCACCTTCCCGGTGCTCCGCGCACTCGCCTCCGACATCGCCGAACTCTGCCCGGACGCACTGCTGTTGAACTACACCAACCCCATGGCGATGAACGTCCTCTATCTGAGCCGTATCGCCCCGGCCCTGCGCGTCACCGGCCTGTGCCACTCGGTGTACTGGACGATGCACGACCTCGCACAGCTGGTCGGCGTCCCCTTCGAGGAGGTCACCCATCTGGCCGCCGGGGTCAACCACCAGGCATGGGTGCTGCGTTTCGAGCGCGCGGGCCAGGATCTCTACCCCCTGCTGGACGAGGCCATCGCCAAGGACCCCGGACTGCTGCGCCGGGTCCGCGTGGACATGTACCGCCGCCTCGGCCACTACCCCACCGAGACGAGCGAGCACTCCTCGGAGTACGTGCCGTGGTATCTCCACCACGACAGCGAGATCGAGCGGCTCAGACTGCCGGTGGGTGCCTATCTGGAGATCATCGAGGAGAACGCGGCGAGCTACCGCCGCACCCGCGAGGCCCTCGCCGCCGGAACGCCCCTCCCCGTCGAGGGGACTTTGGAGTACGCCCCGCAGATCATCCACAGCACGCTCACGGGCACCCCGCGCACGATCTACGGCAATGTGCCCAACCTTGGCCTGATCGACAACCTCCCGGCGGACTGTGTCGTCGAAGTCCCCTGCCTGACCGACGCGTTGGGGGTGCAGCCGACCCGCGTCGGCGCGTTGCCGCCACAGTGCGCGGCGCTGAACAGCGCGTACGTGGCGGTCAACGACCTGGTGGTCCGCGCGGCCACCGATCACGAGCCGCGCCACATCCGGCACGCCGCGATGGCCGACCCCGCGACGTCCGCCGCCCTCCCCGTCGAGCGCATCTGGGACCTGTGCGACGACCTCGTACGGGCCCACGGGGATCTGCTCCAGCCCGAGCTGAGGGTGCTGCTGGGCCACTGAGCCCCGGCCGCTCTCTCGGCCCGAGAGAGCGGCCGGGGCGCCCGTGGATCCTGCGGCCCCCCGGGTCGCTCCCCTCGCACCCGGGACCCGGGACCCGGAGCCCTGGACCTGGGACCCGGGACCGTTCATCGTCACCCTCAGGGGGTGAGGCCGGAGCGGGCCGGCTGTCGCAGGCTCGGTGGTGAGTGGCTGCGACAGCAGCCCACGCTACGGAGGTTCAGCCATGGCAACCACCCAGCATCACACCCGCTCCAAGACCGCCCTGACGGCGGCCGGCGGCTTGATGATCTTCGCCTCGGTGATGCTGTTCGTCTCCGGCGTCCTGGACATCCTGCGGGGCGTCATGGCGATCGCCCAGGACGACGTCTTCGTCACCAGCCAGAACTACGTCTTCAAGTTCGACCTGACGAGCTGGGGCTGGATCCACCTGGCGCTCGGCGCGGTCGCCGTGGTGGTGAGCCTCGGTCTGTTCACGGCGGCCACCTGGGCGCGCGTGGTCGGGGTGGGCATCGCGGCGCTGCTGATCATCGCCAACTTCCTCGACATCCCCTACTACCCCGTCTGGTCCCTGACGCTGATAGCCCTGTACGGCTTCGTCATCTGGGCGCTCTGTGTCGCGGGGCCGGACACGGACACGGAATAGCCAGCACGGCACCGCCGCACGGCACCGCACGACGCCGCACGACACCGGTCAGCGGCACCGGACGGCACGGGTCCGCGGCTCACAGGAGGTGCAGGTCGCGGGCCCGTCGTACGGCCTCGCCCCGGCGGGTCGCGGCGAGCTTGCGGTAGACGCTCTTGAGGTGGGTCTTGACCGTGTTGACCGACAGGTGCAGGTCGGCGGCGATCTCGTCCCTCGACATCATCTGCGCCAGTCGTTCCAGCACCTCCTGTTCGCGGTCGCTGAGCGCTTCGATCACCACCGGCGCGTGATCGGGCCGCGGGGCGGGCCCGGTGCCCCGGACCGCGGCCGTCACCGGGAGCCACTCATGGCCCTGGGCCAGCACGGGCCTGCGTCGCACGAACGACCGCAGCCAGGGGCCGGCCTCCACGAAGGGCCGCCTCAGATGCTCCGGCCTGGCCAGCCGCAGTGCCCGCGCCACCAGCCGCTGGGCGGTGGAGTCGTCGCCCAGCGCGTCCGCGGTCTGGGCCCGCACCAGCAGCACCCGGACGACGATGCCGGGCCCGTCGTCCAGCTCGGTGGAGAGCGCGTCGAGCAGGGCGCGTGCCGTCTCCTCGTCACCGGTCGCGAGCCGGGCGCGGGCGGCGGCCACCGTGGCCTCCGGCCCGTCGGCCCGCTCCTCAGCGAGCACGTCCAGCGCGGCGAGCGGATCACCGAGGGCCAGGTACGCGGTGGACATGGCCAGCGCGGTCCGGTCGCCGACCCACCGCGAGGGCTCGACGCCGTGCGGCGGCCGCTTGAGCTCCTGCAGAACGCGCAGCGCCTCCTTCGGATGCCCCTTGGCCAGCAGCGTGCGGGAGCGCAGGAGACCGAGGCCCGCCATCGCGACGGGATCGTGCGAGGCCGTGGTGGAGGCGGTCGCCTGGTCCAGGTGAGTCTGCGCCGCGGCCAGATCGTCACGGTCGACGGCGACCGCGGCCAGGACGAGCTGGGCGACCCCCGTCCGGGCGGCAGGAGGCAGTCCGGAGCGCTCCGCCTCGGCGACCGCCGCCCGCGCGTGCGACTCGGCGCGGCCCGGCCTGCCGCACAGGAAGTCGATCAGGGCGAGCCGGCTGAGCGATTCGTGCCGGGGGTACGCGGTGGACGGTCCGTCATCCACCTGCGCGGCGGCGGACAGCGAGGTCCGGGCCGCGTCGAACCGTCCCGCCCACAACTGTGCCGAGCCCAGGTCCGTGAGCATCAGGGCCGACAGCTCCGGGTGCTGTTCCAGCCGCTCCGCCGGGAGGAACAGCTCCGCCGCCTTCATGTCCTCGGCCGCCGCCTCCGCCAGCTCGGCCGAGCCGGTCAGCCGGGCGGCGAACACCCTCAGCAGCGCGTGACTGAGCCGCAGAGCCGCCGTCTCGGGCCCCTCGCCGGTCAGGCTCTCCCCGGCCCGGCGCAGGAAGTCGAGGCCCCGGTCGACATCGTGGCGGACGAGCTCCCGGGCGGCGCGCACCAGGCACGCCGCCGGGCCGCCGGCGTCGGGAGGCATGGCGGCGAAGAGTCCGTCGAGGCGCTCGGCGTCGAGTCCCGTCAACAGCTGTCCGATGGCCAGCTCGTCGACGAACCGGCCTGCGGCGAGCTCCCATTCGCCCGCCCCCGCCGCATGGGGCAGAGCCTCCGCCAGCAGTCCCGCGTCGCTCAGCCAGCGGGCGGCCCGCCGACGCAGCTCGGGCTCCATGCCCGGATGGCGTACGCGCAGGTGGACGCGCAGGATCTCCGCGAACAAGGGGTGCAGCCGGTACCACGAGTGACCGATGGCCTCGACGAAGGCGTTGGCGTGCTGGAGCCCGGCCAGGATGGGTTCGGCGTCCTCCCGGCCGGTCAGGGCGTTGGCCAGCTCCGGGTGGATCTGTTCGAGGATGCTCGAACGCAGCAGCAGGTCCTGTGTCTCGTCCGACTGCGCCTCCAGCACCTCGGCCAGCAGGAAGTCCGCGAGCGTGCTCTGGCCCGCCTCGAAGTTCTTGATGAACGTGTCCGGATCGTCCACGTGCTGCGCCGCGAGGATGCACAGCCGCAGCCCGGCCGCCCAGCCTCCGGTCCACTCGGTGAGCGACCGCGCGCTGTCGTCCGACAGCCGGATGTCGTGGCGGCTCAGCAGGGCCGCCGTCTCGCCCGGAACGAACGCCAGGTCGGCGCCCCTGACCTCGGCCACCGCTCCGGCGGCGCGATAGCGGTGCAACGGCAGTTGCGGCTCGGTACGGCTGACGATCACCAGGCGCAGACCGCCGCCGGCGTGCCGCAGGACGAACTGGAGCTCGTCCGCGAGTTCCGCCGAGGCTCCCACCCGGTCGAACTCGTCGAGCACCAGGATCACCGGATCCGCGCGCTCGCTCAGCCAGGCCGCGAGCCGGGTCAGCAGTGAGTGGTCCACGTCGCCGGGGCTTGAGGGGCTGCCGATGTCGTCCGGAACCGCCGCTCCGTGCCGTCGCAGGGATTCCAGTACGTAGGTCCAGAAGATGCCGGGGCCGGTGTCCTCGTGCTCCACGGTCAGCCAGGCCACGTCACCCGGACGGCCCATCGTGGAGATCCAGTGGGCGACCAGGAGTGTCTTCCCCGCGCCCGCGGGCCCGTTCACCAGGGTCAGCGGGCCCTGAACGCCCTCGGTCAGACGTGCGACCAGACGCGGCCTGCGCACGAAGGTCTCCGTCAGGTCCGGGACGGTGAACCGGACGGCGAGCAGGGGGTCACCACCTGGGGTCAGCAGCCCGGCCATGGGGTTCTGCCTCCGCGATCTATCGGCTGCGGCGACGTGTTCGATCCGATGTGGTCCGGGTCCACAGCTCCCTCCCCGGCGTATCCCCCGCACATTGATCGTCACCCGCTGTACCGAAAGTCGCAAGGCAGGCTCCGGTCGCCCGCCGCGGGTGAGGCGGGAACCGCCGTCTTCGGGTCTCATGGGGACGGAGCAGGGGCCGGACGCCACTGTTCGGCGCACCAGCGTCGCGGGCCGACTCGATGAGGTGGTTACCGGTGAAGCACTGGCGCGCCCTGATGGTGCTCGGCACGGCCCAGTTCCTGATGGTCCTGGACACCTCCGTCATGAACGTGTCCATCAGCCAGCTGGTCGAGGACTTCGACACCGAGGTCACCGCCATCCAGGCCGTCATCACGCTCTACGCCCTGGTCATGGCGGCCTTCATGGCCACCGGCGGTCGGCTCGGCGACATCCTCGGACGCCGTCGCATGTTCATCATCGGACTGATGGTCTACGGCCTCGGGTCGGCCCTGACCGCCGTCGCTCCCACCGTCTGGGTTCTCGCGCTCGGCTGGTCGGTCGTCGAAGGGCTCGGTGCCGCCATGGTGCTGCCGGCCATGGCGGCCCTCGTGGCGGAGGCCTACACCGGACGGGACCGGGCCGTCGCCTACGGCGTCATCGGCGGCCTCGCCGGCGCGGGCATCGCGGTCGGACCGCTGCTCGGCGGCTGGGTGACGACGTACCTCACCTGGCGTCTGGTCTTCGCGGGTGAGGTGGTGGTCGTGATCGCGATGCTCCTCTTCCGCCGGGCGATCGCCGAATCGCCCCGGCCCGATCCCCGCCCCCGGCTGGACGGCGTGGGCTCCGCCCTGTCCGCGGCCGGGCTGGGCCTTGGCGTGCTCGGTGTCCTGCAGAGCAGTTCCTGGGGTTGGGTGCAGCCCCGCAACCCGCCCTTCACCGTCTTCGGCTTCGCTCCGACCCTGTTCGTCGTCGCCGCCGGGGTGCTCGTCCTGGCCGTCTTCGCCAAGTGGGAGCGCCGGAGGGAGGAGCACGGCACCGACCCCCTGATCCATCTGTCGCTGCTGCACAAACTGCCCCTGCGCTCCGGTCTGCTGACGCTGCTCAGCCAGAATCTCATCCTGCTGGGGCTGTTCTTCGCCATCCCGCTGTATCTCCAGGTGGTGCAGGGGTTCGACGCGTTCCAGACGGGACTGCGGCTGCTGCCGGTGTCCGTCACCATGCTGCTGGCCTCCGTACTGGCCTCCCGGCTGGGGCGGGTGATGGGGCCGCGCCGGGTGGTCAGGCTGGCCCTGCTGACCCTCCTCGGAGCGATCGCGTGGCTGCTGTCCACCATCAAGCCGGTCATCGACGACGCGCAGTTCGCCGGAGCCATGGCCCTGCTGGGCGTCGGCATGGGCCTGCTCGCCTCGCAGCTGGGCAACGTGGTGCAGTCCACCGTCGGCGAGGAGGAGCGCAGCGAGGTCGGAGGTCTCCAGTTCACCGCCCAGAACCTGGGCTCCGCGCTCGGTACCGCGCTCATCGGATCGATCCTCATCGGCGCCCTGGCCCAGGCCTTCACCACCCAGGTGGCGAAGAATCCGGACGTGTCACAGGAGGCGCGCCAGCAGACGGGCGTCGCCCTCGAAGCGGGCATCAGTTTCGTGCCGACGGATGAGGTGCGTTCGGCGGCCGAACAGGCCGGGCTGCCGCCGGCCGAGGTCGCCGCCGTCACGGACTCCTACGCGACGGCCCAGTTGAACGGCCTGAAGGCGGCGATCCTCGCGGCCGGCGGCATCACACTCGCCAGCTTCCTGGTCACGACACACCTGCCGACCGGGCGGGCGGGCCGGAAGAAGCCCCCCGACGCCGGCGCGCCGGCCGACTCCCTCGAACAGACGTGAACGAGTGAGGCGGCGCCTCGGCCCTAGGTTCACCTCCTGCGGGTGAGGGCGGGAGGGGTGCTGCGCCGGATGATCGTGGGGAAAGGCCGTCCGCCTGCCCCAGGCCGCTCGCCGGGGGGAGCCCCACATGCAGTACGAGATCCGCGTCGAGGGACATCTGTCGGAGACGCTTTCCGAGGCGTTCCCGGAGATGGATCACGTGCTGATCTCCGGCCAGACCATCCTGTTCGGCCCGGTTGTCGACGAGGCACATCTGTACGGGCTGCTGGCCCGCTGCCGGTCGCTGGGGCTGCGTGTCGTGGAGATGCGCCAGCTGCCGGAACAGCCATGAGGACACGGATGCGGCACCGGGGAGGATCACCCGCCGGGGGTGACCCGCCGGACGCCGGCGCACGGGACCCTGGAAGCCGGGAATCCACCCACCGTCCCGTCGGCGGTCCGCCAGTGGCCCGCTCGACCGCGTGAGGAGGAACCATGACCGATTCGCATGGTTCGGCACCGCCCACCGGACCGGACCCCTGGCACAAGGGCTCGGCCGCCGCGCCCCCGGGTGACCCCACGGTGCTGCTGGACCGAGTCGGCGCCTCCTGGACCTGGCTCCTCGGCTCGGCCGTCGCGACGCTGGTCCCGGGCGTCCTGGTCCTGGTCTGGCCGGAGGAGACCCTGCACGTCCTGGCGGTTCTCCTCGGTCTCTATCTGCTGGTGATCGGCCTGTTCCGGTTCGTGTCGGTCTTCGGCCACCGGGAACAGGGCAACCGGTTCGCCGCACTGCTGATCTCGGTGGTCTACGTACTCGCCGGCGTCCTGTGTCTGCGCAACCCGATGCAGACCATCGCCGCGCTGTCCCTGATCGTCGGCGTCGTCTGGCTCGTGTCCGGCGTGCTGACCGCGTACACGGCTCTCGCCAGCAAGGACCTGCCGCACCGCGGCTTCGTCCTGTGCGGGGCGGCGATCGGCATCATCGCGGGAATCGTCGTGCTGGCCCTGCCGACCGAGTCCGCCCGTGCCCTGACGAGGCTGCTCGGCCTGTGGATGGTGCTGATCGGTCTGGTCGAACTGGCCGTGGCCTTCGCCTGGCGGGCCGCCCTGCGCAGGGCGGTCTCGGCCGGGCCGCGTGACCCGGCCTCCCCTTACTGAGTGGGGCGAGGCCGAGACAGAGGAGGCCGCGCACGCCCGGCTGTACGTACACAGCCGCCCGAGATTCCTTGAGTTGTGCGGAAGGCCGGGCATACTCGTGACTCCCCTGCCTGGGCGCCGGCCGGATCATCCGGCCGGCGCCTCGACGCGCACCCGAATCCGTGGGCCGGCCGATGAGCAGGCTCGTACGGAGCGGACGTAACAAAGGGCATGCCGACATTCATGGCCAGCCGGGTCGACGACCACGTGCTGGTGAACAGCGCCGTGGCGCCGCCGAGCCTCTTCGAGCGGCTGCGGCGGCACAAGCGGGCCGCGTTCGTCGTGGCCGTGGTCCTGTTGCTGGTCCAGATGGCGGTCGCCATGGTCAGTACGGCCGTGGAGCAGACGCCGACGATCGACGAACCCGTGTACGTGGGCGCGGCGACGGTCTACATCCAGCAGCACGACCTGCGGTACAACCCCGAGCATCCGCCGCTGGGCAAGCTGATCATCGGGAGCGGGCTGCTGTTCGCGCACCCGCACCTCGACCCCGCGTTCCAGGGCGATCAGACGGAACTCGGGCGGCGTGTGCTGTACGAGTCCGGCAACGATCCCTGGCGGCTGATGTTGTGGGCACGGTTGCCGGTCATCGTCCTGACGCTGCTGTTCGGTCTGGTCGTCCTCGCGTTCGCCCGTGAACTCGCGGGCCGCGTGGGCGCGCTGGTGGCCCTCGCGCTCTACGCGTTCTCGCCCGACGTGATCGCGTACGGCTCGCTGGCCACGCTCGACGTGCCGGCCTCGGGTTTCCTGCTGACGTCGGTGTGGCTCGTGTGGCGGGCCAGGCGGCGGCCGCTCCGGTACCTGCCGCTCGCCGCCGTGGCGCTCGGCGCGGCGGTGGCCACGAAGATGAGCATGCTGCCGGCCGTTCCGGTGCTGCTGCTCCTCGCGGTCCTGTCCCTGTGGCACGCGGGCCGGCCCGCGACCGGCGCGGCGCCGTGGAGCGACCCGCGGGCGAAGGCCCGGCTGCTCGGACTGGGTGCGGCGACCGCAGCGGGCATGGCCGTGGTGGCCATCGCGGTGGTGTGGGCGGCATATCTCGCCGTCGATCCCCGGCTGCGCTGGACGGCCCCCGCGGACCTGCCCGCCGTGCACGGACTGCGCGCGCTGCTCATCGACCACCTGCCCGTGCCACAGCCGTACCGGGACGGGATGCGGATCCAGTTCGGCTACGAGAACGCGACCTGGCAGGGCTTCCTCTTCGGCCGTCTCTACCAGGGTTCCCTCTGGTACTACCTGCCGGCCGCGCTGCTGGTGAAGACCCCGCTCGGCATGACGGCACTGTGGACGGCCGGTTCGGCCGCGCTGCTCGCCGTGCGGCGGCTGCGGCCCGCCGCCCCGTACCTGCTGATCCCTCCGGCGCTGCTGCTGGCCTCGGCGATGACCGGCTCCCGCGATCTCGGCGTGCGCTACGCCGTGTTCATGCCGGTGTTCCTCGCGGTCGCGGCGGGCTGTGTCGTCCTCGTGCGCCGGTGCCGGGCGGTGATCGTCTCGGCGGCGCTGGTCCTGTTCGTCGCCGTCAGTTCGCTGCTGACGTACCCGTACTACCTGCCGTACTCGAACGAGGCGTTCGGCGGCCCGGAGAAGACCTATCTGCGCCTTCACGACTCGAACGTCGACTGGGGCCAGGATCTCGGCCGGCTGGCCGACAGGCTGGCGGGGCACTACCCGCACGAGAAGGTGTGGTTCGTGTACAAGGGCGCCGGTGTGCCGGCCGCCTACGGCATCGACGCGGCCGATCCGCGCACGGTGCCCGCGGACCGGGTGCACGGGCTGCTCGTCGTGTCCGACACCTCGATCGACAAGGCCGACGCCCCGCTGAGGGCTCTGCTCGCCACGAGCCGGCGGGTCGAGGAGGTCGGCCACTCGATCACCATCTTCCGCAGGCCGTGAGCCCGACCCGACGTGGCCGTCGCCGTCACCCGTCGGACGTGACGCGACCCGCCGTCACTCGTCGGGCCTGAGCAGGTCCAGTACCCGCTCCCACCGGAAATCCTTTCGCCCGCCGTCCTGTTGGACCTCGCCGCCGTACGGGTCGCCGAAGCGGACGCCCATCCCGCGCAGCCGCTCGACGCCGGCGCGGTAGGCGGGGTGAGCCGCCAACGCCTCGTTCACACAGGGCAGTACGGCGATGGGGACGCCGAGTCCGTACGCCTCGCACAGCGTTCCGAGGGCGAGGGTGTCGGATATGCCCGCCGCCCACTTGTTGACGGTGTTGAAGGTGGCCGGCGCGAGGGCCACCGCGTCCGGCGCGGGGAAGGGGCGCGGGTCGCCGGGGGCCCGCCAGGCGGAGCGGATCGGGCGGCCGGTCCGCTCCTCGACGGCCGCCGCGTCGAAGAAGCCGAGGCCCTGGGGCGTGGCGATGACCCCGACCTCCCAGCCCCGCTCCTGCGCAGCGGCGATCAATGTCCCGATGTCCTCGGCGATGCCCGCCGCACACACGACGACGTAGAGGAAGGGCTTCTCGGTGGTTTCGCTCACGGGGGAACCCTACGGAAGATCCGGTCCCGCGGGACGAAGGGGCGCGTCAGGCCCGCGTCACCGTGATGGCGCCGACCGGGCACGCCCGTACCGCCTCCCGCAGCATCGGGTCCCCGCCGCCGTCCGCGCGGCCCGGCAGCAGCGCGCTGAATCCGTCGTCGTCCTGGGTGAAGACGCCCGGGGCGGCGAGGGCGCACTGGCCGGCGCCGATGCAGACGTCCTTGTCGATCGCGATGCCGATGTCCATACCCACAAAGCCCCTTACCAGGTCACGGGGAGTTCCAGCATCCCCTGGATCGTGTCTCCGGGCTTGAACGCGATGGCGTCGGCGGGAGCGGCGAGCCGCAGACCGGGGAACCGGTCGAAGAGCGACAGCAGCGCGATCTCCATCTCGGCCCGGGCGAGGTTCTGACCGAGGCACTGGTGGACGCCGAAGCCGAACGCGACATGGTGCCGGGCCGAGCGGCGCCAGTCCAGGGCGTCGGGCTCGGGGAAGGCGTGCTCGTCACGGTTGATGACGGACGTGGAGAAGACCACGCCCTCGTCTTCGCGGATCGTCGCCCCGGCCACCTCGATGTCCTCGGTCGCGACGCGGAGCAGCCCGTCCGCGATGGACAGGAACCGCAGCAACTCCTCGACGGCGGCGGGCATCAGGGCCGGTTCCGCCCGCAGTTCGGCGAGTTGCTCCGGATGCCTGAGCAGGGTGAAGGTGCCGAGCGAGATCATGTTCGCCGTCGTCTCGTGCCCGGCGACGAGCAGGATGGTCGCCAGCGCGATCAGCTCCTCCCGGTCCGCCCTTCCCTCGCGCAGCTGATCGTGGATGAGCTCGTCGAGGAGCCCGTCCCCGGGATCCTTCTGCTTGCGGTCGATCAACGAGTCGAAGTAGGCGTCCAGTTGGTCGCGGGCTTCCTCGATGTCGGCGGCGGCCGGGCCGCGCAGCAGCCGGCGGGACTGCGCCTCGAAGAAGTCGTGGTCGCCGTACGGAACACCGAGGAGGGCGCAGATCACCATGGAGGGCACGGGGAGCGCGAAGTCGTTCACCAGCTCGGCCGGCGGCCCCTGTTCGGCCATCCGGTCGAGCAGCCGGTCGACGGTCTCCTGGATGCCGGGGCGCAGCGCGCCGATCCGCTTGAGGGTGAAACTCGGTACCAGCATGCGGCGTTGGACGTGGTGCTCGGGGTCGTCGACGCCGAGCAGCGCGACCCGGCGGTTGCGCGAGGCCGCGAACCGCTCGGTGACCGCCGGGAACGCGGGCAGCGTGCGGTCCGAGGACAGCCGCGGGTCGGCGAGGAGTTCACGGGCGACGGCGTGGCCGGTGACCACCCAGACGCCGCGCCCGTCGAAGAGGGAGATCCGGGACAGCGGACGCCCCTCACGCAACGGCGCGTAGGCGGCGGGCGGGTGGTAGGGGCACGTTCGGTCCTGCGGGAACGCGACTGATGGTTGGATCCGGGTCGCGGCGGACCGGACCGCGGAGAGCTCTGCTGCCGGGGAGAGCCCCGTTGCCGGGGACTGGGTCAGGGGGATTTCTGTCATTGAGTGACCTCACAAGCGACGGTTCCCTCTTGCCGATCTTCATTAGATGCCCCAGGCATCTACCCGGCCACCCGAAGTTCGGCCAGATGAGCCGATCGCACGATCTGGCCGAAGCACGGCGGGCCCGCTTCCGGCTTCCCCGGATTCCCGCCGGTCGGAGCCCCGCCCGCGCCGTGATGACTCGCACCCCTTCGGAACACCCGTTCCGAAAATCGGTTGCGCGGGCGGATCCGGTGGCCCGAACATCGGCCCATGTTCACGATCGAAGCCCTCCTGCCGCCGACCTCCGCCGCCGTTCGTCCGGTGCGGGTCCAGCAGCAGCCCGGCCGACCGCGGAGGCCCGAGCTTCCCCGGTCGTGACGGCCGCGCTCGTCGCGGGGCTTCTCGCGGGCTATGGCATCGCCATGCCCGTCGGAGCGGTCGCGACCTATCTCGTCTCCCTCACCGCTCGCACGTCCCTGCGGATCGGCGCCTTCGCCGCGCTGGGCGTCGCGACGGCCGACGGACTGTACGCCCTCGTCGCCGCCCTCGGCGGTACCGCGCTGGCCGTCGGGCTCCAGCCGATACTGCTCCCGCTGCGGTGGGCCTCCGTGCTGGTCCTCGCCGCGCTGGCGGTCCGCGGTGCGTTCGGCGCGGTGCGTCAGTACCGCGAGCGCCGGCTCGCCGAACGGACCGGGCACGACCCTCGTCACCCGGCCCGCGCCTATCTGGCGCTGCTGGGCATCACCCTGCTCAACCCCACCACGGTCGTCTACTTCGCCGCACTGGTGCTCGGCAGCCGTACGGCCGAGGCGGTACGCCCCCTGGATCAGGGGGTTTTCGTCCTCGCCGCGTTCGCCGCGTCCGCGAGCTGGCAGCTCCTGATCGCCGGGGGCGGCGCACTGCTCGGCCGGACCCTGACGGGGCACCGGGGACGACTGGTGACGGGTCTCGCGTCGAGCGCCGTGATCATGCTGCTGGCGGTACGCATGCTGGGGGCCCCGCACTGAGAAGCGGGCACGAGGTGTTTCGCGGACAACCGCATCCGCATCCACCCCGACGACTCAGCCCTTGCGAGAGCCGGTGACCCCATCGCCGGAATCGCACTGCGCCCGCCAGCCGTTTATCAGGAGGTCGAACACCGTCTCCACAGCCGCGCGTGGATCGCGTCGGCCCCTGGCCAGGGTCGGCAGCTCCAGGACGAACCGCGCGAGCGCCGAGCATGCGAGATCGTCCACCTCCCGGCCCAGCTCCTCCGCGATCACGGCGCCGAGGGCGCTCGCATGCCGCATCCACATACGCTCCGCGTACTCGCGGAGCGCGGGCGTCCGGTCCACCAGCGCGGTGAGCTGACGCAGACGAGGATCAGACGCCAGCGGCACCCAGGACTCCAGAGCGTGGGCGCGGAGCGCCTCGACCACGTCCTGGCCCGCCGGCCGTTCACGGACGGCGGCGGCCAACTCGGCGTCGACGTCCGACTCACGGTCGAAGACCAGTGCCTCCTTGCTCGGGAAGTGCGCGAAGAGGGTCGTCGTCGACACGTCGGCCCTTTCGGCGATATCGCGGACGCTCACCTGTTCGAAACCGTGCTCCAGGATGAGCTCCAGGGCGGCGTCGGCGATGGCCTGCCTCGTCGCGGCCTTCTTGCGCTCGCGACGGCCGACGGTCGGGGATTCGGGCATGGTGTCACTGTACTTCATAACTGAAACGAAGCAGAAACTGGAACGGTTGCACTTATTGACTCGTTTCTGCTTTGGTGGTCTCCGTAGGGGTTGTCGCCCCGTGCGGGTCGCGGCACCGGTCGTCGCCGCGCCCTGGCGTCACCGGGAACCCCGACCGACGAAAGGAATCCACCGTGGAATCTCCGACGCCCGCCGACGCGCGGATCAGCATCATCGGGGCCGGGCCGGGAGGCCTCACCTGTGCCCGCGTCCTGCAGCGGCACGGCATCGCGGTGTCGGTGTACGACCGCGACGCCGAGACGAACTCCCGGAACCAGGGAGGCTCGCTCGACCTGCACGAGGAGGACGGTCAGCTCGCACTCCGCGAAGCGGGCCTGCTGGAGGAGTTCTTCGCGCTCGCCAGGCTCGAAGGGCAGGAAATGCGCCAGATGGACCGATCGGGGCGCGTCCTTGACCACCATCTGCCGGACGAGGGCGAAACGGCCAGGCCCGAGATCGACCGCGGACAGCTCCGCGATCTCCTGCTGCGCTCACTGACCGCGGGAACGGTTCAGTGGGGGCGCACTCTCGAATCGGTGAGCGGACCGGCCGACGGGCCGCGCACGCTGACGTTCACCGACGGCTCGGCCGTCGAGACGGATCTTGTGATCGGTGCGGACGGAGCCTTCTCACGCGTCCGCGCCGCCGTGTCGCCCGCGACACCGCGCTACACCGGGGTCAGCTTCCTCGAGGCATGGTTCGACGACATGGAGCACACGCACCCCGAGCTTTCCCACCTGGTCGGGAAGGGCAGTGCCCACATCGCCGACGGCGAGCGCGGCCTCTTCGCGCAGCGAAACAGCGGCGGTCACATGCGCGTGTACATCATGCAGCGCGTTCCCGTGGACTGGATCGCGGCGCTTGGGCTTCGCCCCGAGGACACCAAGGGCATCCGCGGGCATCTGCTCAGCGAGTACGCGGCCTGGTCACCGCAGATGCTCCGGATGATCGCCGACAACGACGGCGCCTACGTCGACCGTCCGCTCTTCGCCCTGCCGGTGCCGCACACCTGGGAGCACTCGCGCAGTGTCGCGCTCCTCGGAGACGCCGCACACCTCATGCCACCGCTCGGCGTCGGCGTCAACCTCGCCATGCTCGACGCCGCCGAACTCGCGCTCGCACTCGTCGGCTCCTCCACCATCGGCGGCGCCGTGGACACCTACGAGAAGTCGATGCTCCCTCGCTCGGCCCGGATGGCCCAGATGCTCGAAGGCGGCGCCGACCATCTTCTGTCCGCGCCCGGCCCCGACGAGAACGAGCTGTTCGGCCGAAGCCGGCCCTGACACGCGCTCCGGCTCGGTGCGCCATCGGGGACGACGGTGCGCCCGCCCGGGGAGATCGTCCTCGCTCGGGAAGGCACGCGGGGCGGTGGTGCGGAAGATTCGCGTCCGCGCTGGTGTTGAATCGTGCCGAGACACGACCAGTCGACGCGACGATGGGACGGAAGTCATGCCGCTTGAGGGCGAGTACGAGCCCAGCCCCGCGCAGTGGGTGCGGGACCAGGTGGAGTTGTACGAGGGGTCCGGTGGGACCAAGGGAACGACGCTGATGGACACCGGACTGCCCGTCATCATTCTCACGACACGCGGTGCCAGGAGCGGCAAGATCCGCAAGACCCCGCTGATGCGCGTCGAGAACGACGGACGCTACGCCGTGGTCGCCTCGAAGGGCGGCGCTCCCGAGCACCCGGTCTGGTACCACAACGTCACCTCCGATCCGCACGTCGAGCTCCAGGACGGGCCCGTGCGCAAGGAGTTCACGGCCCGGGAGATCACCGGCGAGGAGAAGGCCCAGTGGTGGGAGCGCGCGGTCGCCGCGTATCCCCCGTACGCCGAGTACCAGACGAAGACCGACAGGGAGATCCCGGTCTTCGTGCTGGAGCCGACCGACTGACACCGGAGGCACCCGCGCACGGGGAAGGGCCCGTACCGGCACATGCACCGGTACGGGCCCTTGTCCGTGCCCCTCGGCGACCGCGGCCACCACAGGACGCTCCCGGACGTCCCCCGCATCGGTGCGCATGAACGTCCGGGCGCCGGGCACCCGGACGTCAGGCCCCGCCGCGTCCCCCCGTCGCGGCGGGGCTCCCCGTTGTCTCGTCGCCGGTGCCTTCCCGGTCGCTCGCCCCGCGCTCGCCGCGGCGCGCGGCCGCCCGTGCCACTCGGGCGTCGGTCACGTCGAGGAAGATCTGGTCGGCTTCGGGGAACGTGTGGGCGACCGAGCGTTTGATGCGGACGGCGACCTCCTCGACCTCCTCGCTGTCGAGCCCGGGGACCAGGTCGATCCGGGCGGCCACCAGGGTCGAGTCGAGGCCCAGTTCCATGGTCAGCAGCGCCTCGACGCTGTCGATCTCGGGCTGCGCCTTCAGCAGTTCACGGATCCGGCCGCTCCGCTCCTCGTCGATGGCCCGTCCGATGAGCTGCTCGCGCGCGTCCCGGCCGAGCCAGAAGGCGATGCACACGAGGAGCAGCCCGATGGCGAAGGAGGCGGAGGCCTCCCACACGACCTGGCCCGTGACCATGTGGAGCACCATCCCGACGATCGCGAGGCTCACACCGAGCACCGCCGTGCCGTCCTCGGCGACGACCGTGCGCAGGGCGGGGTCCCGCATTCCGTCGCCGCCCCGTCCGCGTGCCTGGTGGAGTGCCCGCAGCAGCGAGCCGCCCTCGGCCAGCAGGGCCACGCCGAGCACCGCGATGCCCACCATGTAGCCCCCGAAGGATTCCTCCGCCCCGTTGCGCAGCGCCTCGAAGCCCTGGAAGAAGGAGAAGCAGCCGCCCATGACGAAGATGCCGACGGCCGCGAGCAGTGACCAGAAGAACCGTTCCTTGCCGTAGCCGAAGGGATGCCTGCGGTCGGCGGGGCGGCGGCTGCGGCGGAGCGCGGCCAGCAGGAACACCTCGTTCATGCTGTCCGCCACGGAGTGCGCGGCCTCCGAGAGCAGGGCGGGAGAACCCGCGATCAGGCCGCCCACGGCCTTGGCCACGGCGATCAGCAGGTTCGCGCCCAGTGCCACGATCACGGTGACCCTGGTTCTGCTGTCCGAGCCGTCCTCCTTCTGCCGCTTCTGCCGCTTCTGCCGCGCCGAAGGGTCGCGATCCGTCGTTTCCTTCGTTTCTTCACCACTCACACCCGCCGGTTTCCCCTGGCTCCCCACCTCACACCGGGCCGGCCGACAGAATCGGACCGAGGGGTACGGGTGCCGCACATCGGGCACCCGTACCCGGTGGGAGAGGGCCGGCGCACGCCCGCGGCCTCGGGAGCGAAGAAGGAGCCTCAGGTGTCCAAGAAGCAGAAGAAGCGCCAACTGTCCCTGGCCTACAAGCCGATCGGCTTCGTGCTGAGCTGGGCCGGAGGCTCCCTGGCCGGTCTCGCCTTCCAGAAGACCTGGATGGCGATACGTCACGAGGAGGACGCCCCCGACGCCCTGGACAAGGACCGCGGCTGGGGCGAGGTGCTGCTGGCCGCAGCCCTCCAGGGCGCGATCTTCGCCGTCGTGCGCAGCGCGGTGGACCGTTCGGGCGCGAAGGCCATCGAACGCTCCACCGGGGTGTGGCCCTCTCGCGACAAGTCCGGCCGCGACTGAGCCCGGCTCGGCGGCCGGGCCCCCCAGCCGGTTCCGGCCGAGGGGCCCGGCCGGTTCCCGCGGAGGAACCCGGCCGGCTCCCGCGGCGGGCCGGTCAGCCCTGCTTGGGGGCCGTCGACCGTACACAGCGCAGGGTGAAGGTGTGTCCGGCCGGGTCGGCGTAGCCGCGTTCCTCGTACGGGCCGGACGCGTCCTTCGTGTCGAGCGGCCGGCCGCCCAGGCCGACCACCACGAGCTCCACCTGGTCGAGGTCGTCCACGTGGAGGTCGATGTGGGCCTGGAAGGCGTTCTCGGGACGCGGCCAGCTGGGCGGGGTGGCGTTCCCGTCACGGCGGAAGGCCATCCGCATCCCGTCGGTGCCCTTGATCTCGACGCGGTTCGCGCTCGCGTCCGTCTCCTCGGCGTCGAGCAGTTCCTTGTAGAACGCGGCGAGCTTCTCGGGCTCGGCGCAGTCGAGCACCACGACGGCTGCCGTGACCAGTGCCATGTTTCCTCCGTGATGGGGTTCCGGGACGACGGGGCGGCGTCCGGCCGCCACAGCCCTGTCGTCCCGGGTTACCCGGTCCGGGGAATTCAGTCGGCCACCAGCCACTCGCCGTCCCGCATGAGGTCGCGGCCGGAGATCTCGTTGGCCTCGCGCCAGGCCTGCACGCGCTGCGGCGTGACGCTGAAGTACTGGTAGTGCGCGGTGAGTTGCCGCGGGTCGAAACCGGTCCTGGTCGCGAACGCGTCGCCGGTTCCGTCCGGCAGTTCGCCGGCTTCGAGTGTCCGCACGGTGCCGTCGATCATGACCACGTCGCGGGTCGGGCCGATGCCGAGCCGTACCGTGCCGGTCGTCCGCAGGTTGCGGCCCGTGGGGCCGGCGGCCAGGGTGGCCAGCAGCACGGTCGTCCCGTCCCAGAGGTAGGACAGCGGGACCAGACAGGGCGTTCCGCCGGCGCTGTCGGCGGTCGACACCCAGGCGTCGACATCGCTCTCCAGGCGGTCGAGGGTGTCCTGCTTGCGCTGCTTGCGGGTGCGTGCGGGCGGGTTCATCTGCGGACAGCCTCCTGGTCGACGACGTAAGGGCGGCACACGTGCGAAGAGGGCGAGCGAGTCGCTCCGCCGGTATGACGGCCGAGCCTGCCTCAGTGTGACGGGCCGGGTGGACGCTGTGGCGTCCCCTTCGTGTCCCCGGCGCCCGTGATCTCCGCGAGCCGGGCCGCCGCCGCGCTCAGCAGCATGTCGAGCGCCGTCGGATAGGCGCTGCGTCCCATGTCGAGCACGAGGTGGTGGGCGGTGGCCGCGATGTTCGGGTGGCTGCCGGCGGGGAGCCGGGCGTACTTCGCCCGCCATACGCCGGCCTCGGCGTCCCGTGCGGCCCGGGGCAGGGCGACACTCGCGGCGTCCAGGGCCGCGAACGCGAGCGCCTGGTCGACGAAGGCGTGGTAGATCCGTACGGCCTCGGGGTCGGGGAATCCGGCGCCGCGCAGCACCCCGATGACCGTCTCCACCGCCGCGATCTCGTGGACCCGCCCGGTCACCCGGTAGGAGCTGAGCACGGCGGCCTGCGGATGGGCGAGGGACCCGGAGTGCACGCGCAGGCCGAGGTCCCGGAGGTCGGCGCGCCAGTCCCCCGTGGGACGCCAGGTGCGCAGCGTCCGGCCGATGAGCTCGTCGGCGATGGCGAGCAACAGGTCGTCGGTGTCGCGGAAGTAGCGGTAGAGGGCGCTGGGGTCGGCGCCCAGGGCGAGGCCGAGGCGGCGCACGGTGAGCGCGTCGGCGCCGTGCTCCTTGAGCAGGCGCAGGGCGGTCTCGACGATCAGTTCCTCGGAGAGGACGACGCCGGTCTTGGTGGGGCGTCTGCGCCGCCGGGCGGCGGGTGGGACGACTCGGTCGTTCATGGACGTCATGGCGTCTCCCTCCGGTGCGGGCACCTTATGTCAACAGCGTTGACCTGTTAAGGCCGCGGGCAGTTTCATTTCCGGTCATCGGGCCTGAATCAGGCCCCGGGTGCGATCGGAGCAGGCCATGACGCAGAAGCCGTACGGTGTGGATCCCCCGTCCTTGCCCAAGACGCTCGGCGTCATGGACGGTGTCGCCATCGCCGCCTCCAGTACGGCGGCGACGACCAGCATCGGCATCGGTCTCGGGGTGACGGCCGGGGTGGTCGGGCTGCATCTGCCCGCGATCATGCTGCTGGCCTTCCTGCCGATCCTCGGGATCGCGGGCGCCTTCTCCCGGCTGAACCGGGTCGAGCCGAACGCGGGCAACGGCTATGTGTGGGTGGGCCGTTCGCTCAGCCCCTGGCTGGGGTTCCTGGTCGGCTGGGCGAGCATCGTGGCCACGGTGGCGTTCCTCGCGTACACCACGGCGGTGACCGGCTCGGCGATGATCCAGCTCGCCGGTGAGGCGGGCCTGCGCACGGTGGCGGGTCTGGCGCTCGATCCGGGCTCGACCGCGCAGACGACGGCGGTGGGCGTCGTGGTCCTCGTCGCCGTAACCCTGACCGCGGTGACCGGGGTCAGGAGCGCCGCGCGGCTCCAGGGCGGCCTGCTGGTCTTCGAGTACGTCGTCCTGCTGGGCTTCTGCGGATACGGCATCGTCGCCGGGCCTCACCCCTTCAGCCTGAGCTGGTTCGACCCGTTCCAGATCCCGTCCGCGACGGCGCTGGCCCAGGGGTTGCTGCTGTCGGTGTTCTGCTACTGGGGTTTCGAGGCGGCGTTCAGCGTGAACGAGGAGGTCCGCGATCCTCGGGACGCCTCCCGGGCCGGGACCATCACGCTGGTGACCATGCTGGGGCTGTTCGTGCTCGGCTCGGTGGCCTTCCAACGCGTGCTGTCCGAGGACGAGTTGGCCGGCCACGGCGCCGAGGGGCTGGCCTTCCTCGGGAACCGGCTCGCCGACCAGCCGCTGGCCGCGCTGCCCCTGGTGGCGCTGATGTTCTCGGCGGTCGCCTCGCTGCAGGCCGGGGTGATCCCGACGGCGCGCGGGATGTTCGCGATGAGCCGGGACCGTACGCTCGGGCCCGTGTGGTCCAGGGTCAGCGCCCGGTACGGGACCCCGGCGATCGGCACGCTGCTGATCGGCGCGACGGCCGTGGTCGTGGCCACGCTCTCGCTGGTGATTCCCCGGCTCGCCGACATGATCATGGCGACGGTCAACGCGGTCGGGATCGTGGTGGCGCTGTCGTACGCGCTCATCGCTCTCGCGGCGGCGGCCCGCTTCCGCGGTCTGCTCCGCGAGGACTGGCGGGAGGGGATACGCGCGGTCGTCCTCCCCACGCTGAGCGCCCTGGCGCTGCTCGGCCTCGGCGGCTATCTGACCTGGTCGTTCTACACCTCGACCGACCACTTCGAGGTCAGCGCGGACAACGGCTGGTTCCTGCTGCTCGCCCCCACCGTGATGATCGCCTCGGGCTTCCTGGCCGCCGCGTGGGCCAAGTGGGTCCGCAGATCCCCGTACTTCACCACGGGACAGGGAACGGACGCGGACGCGCCCCAGCTCCTGGCCACGCCCAACTGATGCGACCGAGGGCCTCTGGCCACTCCGACGAAGGAAACGGAACCATGCACGCTGACCTTCTCTTCACCGGCGGCCCGGTGTTCACCCCCGAGGGCCGATCCGTGACCGCGGTGGCCGTCACCGGCGAGCGGATCACCGCCGTGGGGAACGCCGAGGTCCACGACCTGATCGGTCCTGGCACCGAGGTCGTGGACCTGGCCGGGCGGCTCCTGCTGCCCGGGTTCCAGGACGCGCACGTCCACCCGGTCCCGGCGGGCCTGGAACTCGCCCAGTGCGACCTCACCGGCGCGAAGACGGCCGAGGACACCGTGGCCGCCGTCCGCGCGTACGCCGACGCCCACCCCGAGCGGGAGTGGATCACCGGCGGCGGCTGGTCCATGGAGGCGTTCGCGGGCGGTACGCCGACCAGGGAGCTGCTGGACGCGGTCGTACCGGACCGGCCGGTGTACCTGCCCAACCGGGACCATCACGGCGCCTGGGTCAACAGCCGCGCCCTCGAACTCGCGGGCGTCGGCCGCGATACACCCGACCCGGCCGACGGGCGGTTCGAGCGGGACGCGTCGGGTGAGCCGACCGGCATGCTGCAGGAGGGGGCCATGCAGTCCGTGAGCCGGCTCACCCCCGCGGCCACGCCCGCCGACCGGCTCGCCGCCCTGCTGCACGCCCAGCGGTATCTGCACGCGCTCGGCATCACCGCCTGGCAGGACGCCATCGTCGGCACCTTCCTGGGCATGGAGGATCCGTCCGAGGCGTACCTGACGGCGGCCCGCGACGGTTCGCTGACCGCGCGGGTGGTCGGCGCCCTGTGGTGGGACCGGGCGCGGGGCGCCGAGCAGATCCCCGAACTCGTGGAGCGTCGGGCCGCGTTGGAACACGGTAGATTCCGGGCGACCAGCGTCAAGCTGATGCTGGACGGGGTCGCGGAGAACGGCACCGCCTCGCTCATCGACCCCTACCTCGACAAGTGCGGCTGCGCCACGGCGAACCGGGGCAAGAGCTTCATCGACCCGGCTCAGCTGCCCGCGTACGTGACCGAGTTGGACGCGCTGGGCTTCCAGTGCCATTTCCACGCGCTCGGCGACGGGGCCGTACGTCACGCGCTTGACGCCGTGGAGGCGGCGCGGAAGGCGAACGGGCCGAGCGACACGCGCCCGCATCTGGCGCACCTCCAGGTCGTGCACCCCGACGACGTGCCTCGCTTCGCGCGGCTCGGCGCCACGGCGAACATCCAGCCGCTGTGGGCCGCCCACGAACCGCAGATGGACGAGCTGACCATTCCGTTCCTGGGGCCCGAACGCGCCGCCTGGCAGTACCCGTTCGGTTCGCTGCTGCGCTCCGGCGCGCGCCTGGCGGCCGGCAGCGACTGGCCGGTCAGCAGCCCCGACCCGCTCCAGGGCATCCATGTCGCGGTCAACCGGGTGAGCCCGGACGAGCCGGGACCGGTGTTCCTGCCGGCCGAACGCATCGGCCTGGAGGCCGCGTTGACGGCGTACACCGCGGGAACGGCGTACGCGAACCATCTCGACGACACCGGCAGCGTGCGGGTGGGCGCCCTCGCGGATCTCGTCGTCCTGGACCGCGACCCGTTCGCGGGACCACCGGAGGCGATCAAGGAGACCGGGGTCGCGCTCACGTACGTCGGAGGGGAGCGCGTGTACGCGGCGCCGGACGCCTGACCGACCTGGCGTGACTTCTTGGACAGTCGTCCAGCTATAGTGGACGCCTGTCCAAGAAGTCACGAGGCGTATCGGAGCCTGCCGACGATGGAAACGGTCGCGAACGTGCTGGTGGGCCTGGTGGCCGCACTGCACGTGTACATCCTGGTGCTGGAGATGTTCCTGTGGGAGAAGAAGCCGGGGCGGGGGCTTCACGGGTTCGACGCGCAGATGGCACGGGCGACCGCGCCGCTCGCCGCGAACCAGGGGCTCTACAACGGATTCCTGGCCGCGGGCCTGGTGTGGGGGCTGATCGCGGCGGACCCCACCGGCCATGACGTGCAGGTCTTCTTCCTCTGCTGTGTCGTGGTCGCGGGCGTGTACGGATCGGTCACCGCGAACCGCCGGATCCTCTTCGCCCAGGCCGTGCCGGGCGCGCTCGCCCTCGCCGCCGTCCTGCTCGCCGGATGACGCCGGACGACCCGCGCGCCGCCCGGACCCGCGCGCGGCTGCGGCAGGCGCTGCTGGACGAGTGCTCCGAGCATCCGCTGGAGGAGATCGGCGTCGCAGCCCTGGTGCGGCGGGCCGGGGTCGGCCGGGCCACGTTCTATGTGCACTACGCCGACCTGGAGGCGCTGGCGGTCGACGCGTGCGCCGATGTCGTACGGGATGCCGTGGAGGCGCTGCACGCCTGGCGCGGCCGCCCCGACCCGGTGTCCGCGCCGCCCGCCCTGCGCGCCTTCTTCACCGAACTCGCCCCGCACACCGGTCTGTACCGCGCGTTGCTGAGTCCGGGCGGCGGTGGCCCGCTGGGCCGCGTGCTCCATCGCGACCTGCGGGCCCGCAGCCTGGCCGAGCGCACCCTCGCGGGCGCGCCGGACGCGCCGCTCGTCGCCTCCGCGGTGGCCGCCACCTTCGCGGGCGTCCTCGCGGACTGGCTGCACGGCCTGCTGGAGGGCACCCCGGACACGGTCGCGGACCAGGTGTGGCAACTGCTCGTCGCGCTGCACACGAGCCGGTGACGCGCGGGGCCGTACGGACGCGTCCGGGTGCCTGCGGGCGGGCCCCGGCGCGGTTCGCCGGGAACCCGGACGGATCACAGGTCGCACCGGTCCCCGGACGCCGGCCCGGGCACTGCGGCCGGCCCTCGGCGACGACGGCGTGACCGATCGCCCTTCGGTCAGCGGGTGGTCTGGAACGTGCGACGGTACGTCTGCGGCGAGACGCCGATCGTCGCCTGCAGATGCTGGCGCAGGGAGGCGCCCGTGGCGAAGCCGACCTCGCCCGCGATCCGGTCCACCGACAGGTCGCTGGCCTCCAGCAGATGGCGGGCGCGGGCGACGCGCTGCTGGACGATCCAGCGACCGGGACTCAGGCCCACCTCGTCGTTGAAGCGGCGGGCGAAGGTGCGCAGGCTCATTCCCGCGTGGGCGGCGAGATCGGTCAGGGTCAGCGGGTCGCCGAGGCGGGCCAGCGCCCAGTCACGGGTGGCGGCGGTGCTCGCCGTCGAGGGCTCCGGCACGGGCTGCTCGATGTACTGGGCCTGGCCGCCCTCGCGCAGCGGCGGGACGACGCAGCGCCGGGCGACCCTGTTGGCCAGTTCACTGCCGTGGTCGCGGCGGACGATGTGCAGGCAGATGTCGATGCCGGACGCGGCACCGGCCGAGGTGAGGATCTCGCCGTCGTCGACGAACAGGACGTCCGGGTCCAGGTCGACCCGCGGGAACATGCGCCGGAACGCGTCCGACACGCACCAGTGCGTGGTCGCCCGGCGACCGTCCAGCAGCCCGGCGGCGGCGAGGACGAACGCGCCCGTGCAGATGGAGACGACGCGGGTGCCCGGACGGATGAACGCCAGGGCGGCGGCGACCTCGTCCGAGAGGGCGCCGGTGACCCGGTCCGGGGTGACGGCGGCGATGACCACCGTGTCCGCCGTGCGCAGGGCCTCGGGGCCGTGATCGACGGTGATGGAGAAGTCGGCGTCGGTGCGCACCGGACCTCCGTCGACGGTGCAGGTCACCACCTCGTAGCGGCCTTCCGCCGCGCCGAAGATCCGGCTGGGCATGCCCAGCTCGAAGGGATAGACGCCGTCGAGCGCCAGGACCACGACCCGCTCCACCTGCTGCATGGCACGATCTTATCGAATATTGGCGATTCTGCCATTTCCCGATGAAGCGCGCCCCGGCAGGCTGGTTCACCATGAACACTGTGAACACGATGCGAGCCATCCGCCAGAACGTCCTCGGCGGTCCCGAGGTTCTTGAGGAAGTGACCCTGGAGCGGCCCGCGCCGCGGCCGAACGAGATCCTGGTCCGGGTACGGGCCGCCGGGGTCAACCCGACCGACTGGAAGCACCGCGCGACCGGAGGATTCCTCGGCGAGCCGCCCTTCGTCCTCGGCTGGGACGTCTCCGGCGTGGTCGAGGCGACCGGGATCGGCGTCGCCCTCTTCCAGCCCGGGGACGAGGTCTTCGGCATGCTGCCCTACCCCTTCGGCCACGGATCGCACGCCGAGTACGTGACCGGTCCGGTCCGCGCCTTCACCCGGAAGCCGTCGGTGCTCGACCACACGCAGGCCGCCGCGCTCCCGCTGGTCTCGCTGACCGCTTGGCAGGCGCTGACCGAACAGGCCGAGGTGCGGCCGGGGCAGCGGGTGCTGATCCACGCGGCGGCCGGCGGGGTCGGCCATGTGGCCGTGCAGATCGCGAAGTCCCTCGGCGCGTACGTGATCGGCACCGCCAGCGCGGGCAAGCACGACTTCCTGCGCTCCCTCGGCGTGGACGAGCCGATCGACTACACGGACGTCGACTTCGCCGAGGCCGTCCGCGATGTCGACGTCGTACTGGACACGATCGGCGGCGAGACCGGACTGCGCTCATTGCGCGTGCTGCGCCCCGGCGGAGTGGTCGTCTCCATCCTGCCGGTCGGGACCGACGAGTTCTACGAGGAGGCCGAGCGGCTCGGGGTCCGCGCGGTGCGGATGCTCGTCGACGCCGACCAGGCCGGGATGAGGGCGGTCGCGGATCTGGTCGAGAAGGGCGCGCTGCGTCCTACGGTCGCCGAGACCTTCCCGCTGGCCGACGCCGCCAAGGCGCACGCCCTGGGCGACACCGGCCGGACCGCGGGGAAGCTCGTCCTGGTGGTCGACTGACGGCAGTGGCGCGCACGGATGGCCAACTCGCCGCGCACAGCAAAGACATATGTCAATCGAACATGCTGGAATTCACTTCAACGAGGGTAACTTGCAGAGCAAGGAACGGATTTGCATCCGCCGGTGCCCGGGGTCGTGTTCAGTGATCACTTGACGTATCGTCGCCCCGGCCCCCGGTGACCCTGTCCTCCTGCCTTCGGGAGCAGGTCAACAGCCGGCTGGAGGTGATGTCCGCGTGGCGAGCGACCCCGCACCGCCCACCAGGCATCTGCGTATCCACCATGACCGCGGTCATGTGGTGTTGGAGTTGCACGGGGAGATCGACCTGCTCACCACGACGGAGATCACCCCGCTCCTGGACGCGGTGACCTCGGACCCGGCACCGCAGGTCGTGATCGACCTGCGGTGCGTCGAGTTCTTCGACTGCTCGGGTCTGCGGCTGCTGTACCGCGCCAGACGCCGGGTCCTCGACCGGGGCGGACGGCTGCACCTGGTCTGCGACCATCCGCTGACGCTCCGCATGTTCCGGGTCACCGGGCTCTCGCGGATCCTGCCGCCCTACGCCTCGCTGGAGGAGGCGCTGAGCCGTCCGGAGGCCACTTCGGACCTGTCCTGACAGCCCGGCGAACCCCGCCGCCTACTCCCGGATCTTCGTGACCTGCCCGGCGCCGACCGTCCTGCCGCCCTCGCGGATGGCGAACTTCAGCCCTTCCTCCATCGCGATCGGCTGGATCAACTGCACCTCCATGGTGGTGTTGTCGCCGGGCATGACCATCTCCGTCCCCCTGGGCAGGGTCACGACTCCGGTCACGTCCGTCGTGCGGAAGTAGAACTGCGGCCGGTAGTTGTCGAAGAACGGCGTGTGCCGGCCGCCCTCGTCCTTGGAGAGGATGTAGGCACGCGCCTCGAACCGGGTGTGCGGGGTCACCGAACCCGGCTTGATCACGACCTGCCCCCGCTCCACGTCCTCGCGCTTCACTCCGCGCAGCAGCAGCCCGACGTTCTCGCCCGCCCGGCCCTCGTCGAGGAGTTTGCGGAACATCTCGACGCCGGTGACCGTGGTGCGCGTCTTCTGCTCGTGGATGCCGATGATCTCGACCTCGCTGTTCACCTTCAGCACCCCGCGCTCGATCCGGCCGGTGACGACCGTGCCGCGGCCCGTGATGGTGAAGACGTCCTCGATCGGCAGCAGGAACGGCCGGTCCACATCACGCACCGGTTCCGGCACGAACGCGTCGACGGCCGCGAGGAGTTCGAGGATCGTCGCGCTCCACTTCGGGTCGCCCTCCAGCGCCTTCAGCGCGGAGACCCGGACGACCGGGACGTCGTCGCCCGGAAACTCGTACTCGCTGAGCAGTTCGCGCACTTCGAGCTCGACGAGTTCCAGGATCTCCTCGTCGTCCACCATGTCCGTCTTGTTGAGCGCGACCACGATGTACGGGACACCGACCTGCCGTGCCAGCAGGACGTGCTCCTTGGTCTGCGGCATCGGTCCGTCGGTCGCCGCGACCACGAGGATCGCGCCGTCCATCTGCGCGGCCCCCGTGATCATGTTCTTGATGTAGTCCGCGTGCCCGGGGCAGTCCACGTGCGCGTAGTGCCGGTTCTCCGTCTGGTACTCGACATGGGCGATCGAGATCGTGATGCCGCGCTGCCGCTCCTCGGGCGCCTTGTCGATCTGGTCGAACGGCGTGAACGGGTTCAGATCGGGGAAGCGGTCGTGCAGCACCTTGGTGACGGCCGCCGTCAGCGTCGTCTTGCCGTGGTCGATGTGCCCGATGGTGCCGATGTTCACATGCGGCTTGGTCCGCTCGAATTTCGCCTTGGCCACTGCGAGCCCTCCTGATCACCTGGGTGACACCGAGCGTTGCTCCGCGGCTTCCCGGCCGGGCGCGGCAGCCGCTCCTGGTGACCGAGCGGTGGGGAGGGAAGTTCCGCTCCCTCCTGTCTATTCGTTCCGCGGCGCGTCGAACAGTGCGCTGACGGACTCACCGTTGTGAATGCGCCGCACCGCCTCCGCGAGCGCCGGGGCGATGGACAGCACGCTCAGCTTCTCCGTGTGCTCCTCCGCCGGGATCGGCACGGTGTTGGTGCAGACGATCTCCAGTACGTCGGGCTGTTCGCTGAGCCGCTTGAGCGCGCCCGCCGCGAACAGCCCGTGGGTGCAGGCGACCCGGATCGACCGCGGCCCCAACTCGCGCAGCCGCTCCAGGAGTTCGAGAACCGTGCTGCCCTTGGCGATCTCGTCGTCCAGCACGATGACATCGCGTCCGGAGATCTCACCGATGACGGAGCTGATACTCACCCGGTCGTCGGCGAACCGCTGCTTGGCACCGGCGGCCACCTGGGCCCCGATGAGCCGCGCGAAGGCCGCGGCCTCCTTCGCGTTGCCGAGATCGGGCGAGACCACCGTCGTACGCGACAGGTCGTTGGACCGGAAGTGCACGGCCAGTTCGCGAAGGGCGTGCAGATGGTCGACCGGCACCGAGAAGAAGCCGTGCACCTGCGGGGAGTGCAGCGTCATCGCGAGGACTCGGCTGGCGCCGGCCGCCACCAGCAGATCCGCCACGAGCCGGCCTCCCATGGAGATCCGCGGCATGTCCTTCTTGTCCGAACGGGCGTACGAATAATGGGGCATGACCACGGTGATCCGCCCCGCGGAGGCACCGCGCGCCGCGTCGCACATCATCAGCAGCTCGACGAGATGTTCCTGCACCGGAGTGACAAGAGGCTGCACCAGGAAGACATCACGCTCGCGGCAGTTGGCCTGGAGCTGGACCTCCAGGCAGTCATTGGCGAACCGGCTCACACGGGTCGGGCTGAGGGGCACACCGAGGTGCGCGCAGAGCTCGGCCGCGAGCTCGGGATGGGCACTACCGCTGAACACGGCGATGTCACGCACGACCGCTCCTCGCATGATCGAACCGGGTTGCGTCGCCGGTTGGCAAGATCGGCCCGGAGTGCGTACCTCATGCTACTGGGCACCTTTCGGACCCTCGACCGGGGAAGGAAACCAGTTGCGGACCACCGCCCTGGTCGCGCCATGATGTCGCGACCAGCACCTCTCACCAGGGGTGCCCCTCGATCACGGGAGAACGAATGCGCCGTTTCCTCGGAATGCCTCAGCGCCCCCACCGGACGACCGGCTTCGAGGAATCGACTACGCATGCACACCCTGAACATCGGAATTCTGGCCCACGTCGACGCGGGTAAGACCAGCCTCACCGAGCGACTCCTGTTCGACGGTGGCGCCATCGACCGGCTCGGCAGCGTCGACTCCGGGGACACCCGTACGGATGACGGAGTGATCGAACGGCTGCGCGGGATCACGGTCCGCTCCGCCGTCGCCGCGTTCCACGTCGGAGACGTACAGATCAACCTGATCGACACCCCCGGGCACTCCGACTTCATCGCCGAGGTAGAGCGGGCCCTGGAGGTCCTGGACGGGGCGGTACTGCTGCTCTCCGCCGTCGAAGGCGTCCAGGCGCAGACCCGCGTCCTGATGAAGACCCTGCGGCGGCTCGGCCTGCCCACGCTGATCCTCGTCAACAAGATCGACCGGGCGGGAGCGCGACAGGAAGAGCTCCTCGACGACATCCGGCGCCTCCTCACGCCGTACGCGATCCCGCTCTCGCGAGTGACCGGCATCGGCACCAAGGCAGCCCGCGTGCTGCCGCGCCCCCTCGACGACCTCGCGGCCGTCACCCTCGCCGAGGTCGACACTCACGTCCTGGCCACCCTCGTGGACGGACCGTCGCCGACCCAGGACGATCTGCGGACCGCGCTGACGGCGCGTACCGGCGACGGATCTGTCCACCCGGTCTACTTCGGGTCGGCAATCGGCGGCCAGGGCGTCGCCGCGCTGGCCGAGGGGCTGACCCGGCTGGTCCCCCGACCGCTCTCCCCCGCCGACGCCGCCCCGCGAGGCACGGTCTTCGCCGTAAGGACCGCACCGGGCGGCGAGCGCACGGCCTATCTGCGGTTGTACGAGGGTGAGGTGACGCACCGTCAACGACTGTCCCTCGTACGCCGTGAGGCAGACGGCCGAACCCGAGAGGTACCGGGCCGGGCACGGGATCTGGAGGTGATCGGCCGCCCGGGGGCGGCATCCCTCACCGCAGGCGACATCGCCTCGATCCGCGGGATCCCCGGCGTCCGGGTCGGCGACCGGCTCGGCCAAGTCACCGACCGCGCACCGCAGTTCGCCGCGCCCACGCTGGAGACACTGGTACGGGCGAAGCACCCTGAGCAGGCGGCCGCACTGCGCACCGCCCTGTTCACGCTGTCCGACCAGGATCCCCTGCTGCACGCGAGGCCGGCCGTCTCCGGCAGCACCGCGCTCCTGCTCTACGGGGAGGTCCAGAAGGAGGTCCTCGCGGCCACGCTCGTACAGGACTTCGGCATCGAGGCAGAGTTCGAGCCGAGCCGGGTGCGGCTGCTGGAACGGCCCGACGGGACCGGTGAGGCATGCGAGGAGATCCAGCGGCATGGCCACACGGGGTTCTGGGCGACGGTGGGCCTACGAGTCGAGCCGGGGCCGCGCGGCTCCGGTGGCGTCTTCGCGTACGAGACCGAACTCGGCGCACTCCCCCGGGCGTTCCACCAGGCGATCGAGGACACGGTCCACGCAACCCTGCTGAACGGGCCGCACGGCCGGCCGGTGACCGACTACCGCGTCACCCTGATCCGCTCCGGGTTCGCCGCGCCGCTCAGCACCGCCGCGGACTTCCGCGGACTGACCCCGGTCGTGCTGCTGCAGGCCCTGGAGCGGGCGGGGACGCGCGTGTACGAGCCCTACCACGCGTTCGAGGTGGAGATCCCGGCCGACGCGCTCGCCCCGGTGACGGCCGAACTCGCCTCCGCCCGAGCCGAGTTCAAGGAGACGACCGGGGGTCGTGACACCTGGGTGCTCACCGGCGAACTGCCCGCCCGGAAGGTGCGGGAGATCGAGCTGCGGCTGCCGGGGCTGACACACGGCGAGGGCGTCTGGTGGTCCCGGCTGTCGGGAGACAGGGTGGTCAGGGCGGTGCGCTAGTGTCCTTCGCCGGAGATCCGTCGGCCGAAGCGGGCGAGGGGTTGGTCGGCCGGACGGGCGAATCGCGCGTCCGGCGAAGTACGCCGCCCGGTTCTCGTGCCCTCGCTGTCCCGCGTGCGGGACAACTTCAGTACGACGAGGATCGCAAGACCCGCGGGTACCCGCGCCGTCAGGTGGATCCCCCGTTGACGCCACGCATGCACGGACCCCGACGCCGGCTCCGCCCCCTGCGGGGATCATCCCTCGGCGCCCTGGCCACGATGCGGGCCGTCGGACCTGCCTGACGCCTGACCGCCACTCTCAAGCCGCCTCTGCCTTGCCTGCCGAATATCGTCGATCTCATTGGGTGGAGGCCCAAGTCCCCCTACCCTGAACCAGTGTTGCCGCAGGAATGTCGCGCCATTCGCTGCGGTACGGGGGGAGGGGTGCATGCCACAGAGACAGTCGGTGGTTCTTTCACCGCGGGAGCGGATCCTGCGGGAGGTCGTCAGGGTCCTCGCGGAGGCCGCCGCACTGAGAGACAGTCAGGGGCGGCTCCAGTGGCGCCGTGAGCTGTTTGAGCTCTTGGACGGAGACGAGTGGGCCGAGTTCGCCACCGCGCAGCAGGAGTTCGTGGAAGCCACTCGTTTCTGTGCGAGACAAGTCGGTGGCCTCGACGCACTCGTGGAGGCCACTTCCCTTGTGGCGCCGGCAACCCGGCATCGTCTGGCGCCACTTGCGGAAGAGGTCCACGCCATGGACTTCTACGGCGGCCGGGACTGGGAACCCTTGCGTTCCGCTCTTCAGGTTCCGGTGCACGAACTCAACGCGACAGTCGCCCTGATCATGGGCGACAGGATCCGGCTGCCCGCCTACTGCGACACCGCCTGGCGCGCGTTTGTCCATCTGTCAGGCCGCAGTGCCCAGCCGGGCACGGTGCTGTCGCCCGGCATGGTGCTCCTTGAGCATCTCGCGCTGCATGCGGATCTGGCCTCATCTGTCGGGGAGTTCTACGCGTGGAACGACCATTTCGCTGAGATGTGGGAGTTAAATGATCTTGAAGGGGGCCTCCGCGAGTTACGGGAATCCCTGAGCGCGCAAGGCTCCCTCGCCGATGTGTTCCATTCGCGTGCGCCCAGACCGGCCGGGCTTTCCCTGGAGAAGGTGCCCGCGTCGGCGACTCGTCCCGTGATCAGGATGTACATCAAACTGGCGCCGGACCTTGCCCCCGCGGAGAGCAGCGGGAGGCGGAACGTCCGCCGAGGGCACCGCTACTGGATCTCTTCCCGTGTGAGGTATGCCGAGTCCGCCGGTCTCCACCACGAGGACGAGGGTGAAGGGCTGGAGCCGGTACCGAGGTCACAGCTACCGGCCGCAGTGGCCAAGCTGCTCACGCGCATGGCCACACTGTGGCGGGATCGCGCCGAGGACGTCGTCCTGGAATTCTTCCTTCCGACGGAACTGCTCAACGAGCCGGTGGAGTGGTGGGACCGAGATCCCACGCGCCCCTACCCCAATCCCCTGTTCAGCAAGTACCCGGAGATCTTCTTGCACAGCCTGGAGCGCCTGCAGCGCCGGGATCTCCATCATGGATGGCGCCTTCGCTGGGCCCGGTGGAAGAGCGATCCGGACAGCGCCGGCGTCCACTGGTGCGAACCGGAGGAGGGCCGCAGCATAGGCGATCACCTGCAGTTCCTGGACGCGCAGATCGGTCAGCAGGACGACGTCGTCGCCATGGTCTTGAGCGAACCCCCGCTGCCACGCAATGCCGCCGGAGTGGGCGAACTTCGCATCGGGCTGGACTTGGGTGTTCCGGTCTTCATCCACCACCGGGAAAGCGTGACAGAGGAGTTCCGCAGCGTGGTGCGGGAAGGGCTAGCCGAAGGCGGTCTGGCCAAGCTTCCCACTTATGCCCGACAGTGGAAGGGCAGTTCCGCAACTCGCGGAAGTAGCGTTCCGAACGCCCTGGTTCGGCACATGAGCCTGATCTGGGACGACCCCGAACACTTGCTGGACGGCGGGGCAAGTGCACCTGCCTCATTCGTGGGGGGTATCGAATGAGCGGACCCGACAGGAACTTACGCCCCTCCAATGGCACCGCGTCCAACGGATTGCTGTACAGCGGCACCGGCGTCCCACCGGCCGGAGCGGCACCCTACGGAGAACGGCAGTGGCCACCGGGCCCGCGCTGGCGGACCTTTGACGGAGGGCCTGAACAGCCGCAGCCACCTGATGACGCGGAGGCGGATCGGCGCCTGGGCCCCGCGGAACCCGTCAGGCGTCCACTCGCTGCGGAGATCCGGATGGTGAACGCCGCCATCCTTCTGCGGCGCCCTCTGCTGGTCACGGGGCGGCCAGGAGTCGGTAAGTCGACATTGGCGTATCGCATCGCACGTGAGCTGGGGCTGGGCCGCGTGCTGCAATGGCCCGTCACCAGCCGCACCACTCTGGCCTCCGGCCTGTTCGAGTATGACGTGATCGGCCGCGCCCAAGCCGGGCAGGCCTGGTACGCGGCTCAGCACAAGGCCGCGGATCCGAGCGACGGCACCGGCTCGGCGGCATCGGACCATCCCACCCCCCTGGACATCGGTGACTTCATCCAACTGGGTCCGCTGGGAACCGCCCTGCTACCGCATCGACTTCCGCGGGTGCTGCTCATCGATGAGCTGGACAAGGGCGACAGCGATCTCCCGAACGATCTGCTCACGCTCTTCGAAGACGCCTGGTTCGCCGTTCAGCCTCTCGTTCGAGTGAAGCGTCAAGCACAAAACGTCACCGTCTACACGGCGGATCCGGGCAGAACCGCTTCAATTCAAGACGGAATCGTAAAAACTCGAACATTCCCCATCGTGATCATGACCTCGAACGGTGAGCGGGAATTCCCCGAGGCGTTTATGCGTCGCTGCCTGCGGCTTGATATACCGGAGCCCGGACCAGAGGCACTGGGCGCGTTGGTCGCTGCGCACTTCGCCGACCGGTTGGGAGATGTGCGGGAAAGGCTCGTCCAGGACTTCATGACACGCAGCGCGCAGGTCGACGGCTTGGCCGCCGACCAGCTACTCAATGCCGCACACCTGGTCACATCGGGCGCCTACTCCTACCGTGAAGAAGACCGTGCCGAGTGGCAGGCTGTCCTGGAGGCCATTTGGCACCCGCTGAACGGAGACGGAGCAGACTGGGGTGCCTGACCGACCGCCGAAACTCAACGGTCGCGCGGCGGACGGCGGACACGGTGATCCGGCGCCGGCCACGGACGGCACACCCATGTCCGTCACCCGGCTGCACGCCCGCGAAATCGCCGACGCACTGTGGCTGGCCCAACACCACTCGGACGTCGCCGCCTTCACCGGGTGCGACGAGGCACCCGATACCCGATCAGCGCAGCAGCACTTCCCGCCGCTCCCCACGGACGCAGGACAAGCGCCGACATCGGACACCGTGGTTCCGCCCCCGACGGAGCAGCCGCGCAGCGCGGAATCGACCCCTTCCCCCGCACACGACTCCCCGGACACCCCAGCCTCCGAGCACCGGCCACACCACCACTCAGCCCAAGTGCCCGCACAACGCCCGGCTCAGGACGCTCCCCCACGGGCTCTGCCCACCCGTGGCAGCGAGCGGAAGACGGCACGCCCACGATCCCGGTCCTTCTCTCCCACCGGACTCGAGTCAGCAGCGGTCGCCCGGGCCCTGGAGCCACTGCGCCGTCCGGCGATGACCTATCGCGCCCAGCAGATCGACCCGCAAGGCACAGCCGAACGACTGTCGTTCGACCCCGGCCTGCCCGCGGTCATGCAGCCCGGACCGGCGCCACGCTGGGACGCCGTTCTGGTTCTGGACGTCTCACCCCGCATGGCGGTCTGGCGCCACGCGGTCTCACGCTTCGCGTCCTTGCTGCACCGGCACGGCCGCTTCGGGAAGTTCAAGGTCGTGCACCTCGACGCCCCCGGCCCGTCGCCTCAAGACGTAACCGTCCGCGATCCGAACGCAGCAGCGTCCCGGCACTCGCCCCGACGACTGGTGGATCTCAGCGGACGCACGATGATTTTCGTCCTCACGGACGGGTTAACCCCCGTCTGGCAATCTGCCATGCACCCCCATCTGGCCACCTGGTGCCGGCATCAGCCCACCGCGGTTCTCAACGTCCTGCCGCAGCGGCTGTGGCACCGCACGGCATTGAACGCACAACGGGTGCGACTGCGCTCGTCCGGACCCTGGCATGCCGGGATGCCCTGGGAGTACGCCGAACCTCTTGGCGCCCCCCGGAAGCAACCGGGTCAGACCCCGGTCCCCATGCTGGAGCTGTCCGGTGACTGGCTGGCCCCGTGGACACACTTCGTCGCGGACGACGGACCACGCAGCACCGATGTGCCCGCCGTCGTAGTCTCATTGCACCAACGCGCGCCCCGCACCGACGAACTCCCCCGTGAGCCGTCAGAACGGAGCGCGGCGGAGAGAGTGGCCACCTTCCGAGCCTGGGCCTCTCCCGGCGCTTTCCGCCTCGCCACACGCTTGGCGACGGCACCCCTAGAGCTCGCGCTGATGAAATCACTCCAACAGCGCACGCTTCCGCGCACGGGCCCGGAGCAAATGGCCGAATTCCTTATGAGCGACCTTGTGAAGCCCGCTTCAGGGCCGACCGCGGGGTTCTCATTTCACCCTGGTGTCCGCGAGGAAGTACTGGCTGCGAGCACCCGCCAGGCAACCGAACTCGCCACACGGACAGCGGCCGAATTACTCGCCCCGCACAGCGACGTTGCCGCGGAGATGCTCGCCTACCTCGAAGGGGAGACAACTGCGAGGCCCGAAGTGAACCAGGAGAACCTGCCTCAGCGCGAGATTGAACGCGCGGTCCTCGAATCACTCTCCGGATCCCACATCAGCCGGGCGCGACTGATTGGACAGTTGATCCAGGCGCATGAAAACTCGGATCAACACACGGACGAATCGACACGCGGCGAGATTCCAACCACCACGCACACGGAAAGCTATGGCATAGTGAATGAATCAAATATCCCCGAGGCGCCCGTCCTTACCGAGATCGGTCCGGTTGAGACTGGCACACCTCCCGGAGAGGCGCCAGTGGTATCAACTTATCCCGCTACCGCACCGCGGTTGAATCTTGACATCACTCGCTCCAAGCCGCCCGGACCCATGCGGCCTTCGGTGTGGGGGAATATGCCACCGCGAAATCTCGTCTTCACCGGACGCGAGGATCTACTGAACCGGCTGGAGCGGGAACTCCGCGACGGCCCGACCGCGGTACTTCCGCACGCCCTCCACGGACTGGGCGGCGTAGGAAAGTCGCAGCTCGCGCAAGAATTCGTATACCGCCAGGCAAGCCGGTACGACATCGTCTGGTGGATCCCGGCGGAACGCCCCACACAGATCTCACAGGCACTTGTCGAGTTGGCCCACCGCCTGCACCTGCCCGTCAGCAGTGAGGCCATCACTGCCGTGCCGGCCGTACTCGAAGCTCTCCGCACCGGTACCCCATTCAGCAAATGGCTACTGGTGTTCGATAACGCGGAAAGCCCGGAAGCCGTCCAGGACTTCTTCCCCAGCGGCGCGGAGAGCGGCCCGACGGGCTCCATCATCATCACCTCCCGCAACCCACAGTGGAACACGTTGGCTCGCCCCCTGGAAGTAGATGTCTTCGAACGCGAGGAGAGCATCCAGCTCCTCCAACGCCGCAATCCCGACCTGTCCGAGACCGAGGCTGACCAGCTCGCCCACGTCCTGGGCGACCTGCCGCTGGCGGTCGAGCAGGCATCAGCGTGGCGAGCCGAGACCGGCATGCCGGCAGCCGAGTATCTACGCCTGTTCGAAGAGAAACGTGCAGAACTAATGACTGTATCCCCACCAACGCATTACGAGCAGACTGTGGCAACCGCCTGGAACGTCTCCCTGGACCACCTGGCGAGCAAGAACCCAGCCGCACTGCAGCTACTGCAGATCTGCGCGTACTTCGCCCCCGAGCCGATCGCCCGCTCACTCTTCTCCGGGGCCCCCGTCCAACCCATCGCCCCCGACCTCGACCGCGCTCTCACCGACCCACTGCGGCTGGCCCGAGCCATCCGGGAAATCAACCGGTACTCCCTGGCGAAAATCGACCACCGCAACAACAGCATCCAAATGCACCGACTGGTGCAAGCAGTACTGGTTGCGCGTATGACCGAAGAGCAGCGAGAGCGTATGCGGAACGGCGCGCACCTGCTCCTTGCCGCCAATGCCCCACGTGATCCGCGCGACCCCGACCACTGGGCCCGCTTCGGTGACCTGTACCCCCATGTGGTGGAATCGGGCGCCATCGAATCCGAGGTCGGCAACGTCCGCCAGCTGATCATCAATACGGCCGAGTACCTCTACTTCTGGGGCGACCACGAAAGCGCCCGGGAGTTCGGGCAGAGGGCCTACGAGCAGTGGGTGGAGAAGTACGGAGAAAGCGATCAGCAGACGCTGCTCCTGTGCCGCGGTCTCTGGTACGTCCTCTGGCGCATGGGACGCTACGGAGAGGCGGCGGAACTGAGCCAGCGCATGCTGGCAGCGGTCCGAGAGCTGGGTTCGGACGCCGAGGAAGAACTCCTGTCCACAATGGGGTCCGTAGCCATTGACCGTCGCTCCCATGGCGACTTTCTCGGCGCGCTGTCCATCGCCCAGGAAGTTCACGAAAAGGCCGTGCAGGCCTATGGCGAGGAAGACCCCCTCACCCTCGACCACACGCACAATCTCGCCGTAGCCCTTCGCGCATGCGGCCTCTATCACCAGGCGCTCAAACTCGACGAGGAAACCTGGCGGCGCAATGTCCTCATCTACGGAGAGGAAGCCTACGACAGCCTGCTCTCCGAAATGGGCCTGGCGCTCGACCGCCGCGAGGCCGGTGACTACGCACTCGGCGCGCGGATGTTCGAGGAGATCGTAGAGAAGTACCGCACCGTCTTCGGCGAAACGAACCCACACACCCTGCGGGCCGCGGCCCGACTGGCCGTGTCGCGCCGCAAGGCCGGGGACCACGAATCTGCCTACGAACTGAGCCTCCAGGCAAGCAAAGCGCTCACCGACCGCTACGGCGAGCGCAGCCCCGACTCCCTGGTCGCCTCACTCAACCTCTCCGTCGACCTGAGGCAGCTCGGCAACCTGGAAGAGGCCCTCAGCCTCGGCGAGAGGACCCGCGACCTGTACGTCGAGGTTTTCGGCTCCCGTCACCCCGACACTGTCGCAGCCGACATCGACCTCGCCATCACTCTGCGTCTGGTCAATCAAGCCGACGCGGCTCGCTCGCTCAACGAGAGCGCACTCGAACGCGCGCGAGCAGCACTCGGTGACGACCACCCCACGGTGCTCGTCTGCGCGGCCAATCTCGCCAGCGACCTGTACGCGCAGGGAGACGCCGCCGCCGCCCTCGAACTCGACCAGCACACCCTGGAGAGGGTCAATGCCACTCTGGGGGAGCAACACCCCACCGCGCTGGCGCTGATGAGCAACATCAGCAGCGACCTCCGTGCCCTGCGCCGCATCGACGAGGCCGATGTGATGCATGCGGCAGCGCTGGAGGGCCTCCGAACAAGGCTGGGGCCGAACCACCCCGCTTGCGCGAACGCGGAGGCCTGGCGCCGCGCCAACTGCGACGCCGATCCCATGCCATAGAGGCCGAAGCGGTCCTGGTCAGGCCCTGGGGATGGGCGTCACCGTGCGCCCCAGCCAGTCAGCCACGGCAGCCGGATCGGGCCGCGACTCATCACCGGTGCCGATCGCCGCATAGACGTGGCGAACCAGTTCCGGAAAGACCGACAGGGCGCGCGCAGCCCACGTTCGGTCGGACCGACCCTCCAGAGCGAGCCCCAGCCCGGCCCACACCACTCCAGGTGCATGGGCCGGCAGGGGCACTCCGGCGATGTCAGCCGTATAGAGACGCTGGGCAGAATCGTTATTGCCACTCAACAAGTGCAGATCACCCCGCCGCGCACCTCGAACAAGGCCCTCCACGCCGCCGACCGAGAGCTCCCGGGCCGTACTTCGCATCATCCGCACCCGCATCAGCACCGCCCGGGCATCCAAATGACGCGCGGTTGGATCCGTCCGCAACTCCGGCTCCGGGTAAGCCCACCCATGAGTGACCGTCGCAGGATCGAGATCGCCATTCGCCCACTCATCGGCCAGGGCTGCCACGAACCGGGCGTCGGGCAGAAAGTGATGGGCCCGCCAGCTCATCCAGTGGTCATCGGCAGCTCTTGCGGCCTGCTCCAGGCTGTCCGCCCTCACCTGTTCGCCCTGCCACTGCTCAACCACTTCCAGGAGCCGACCGACCACCCGACGGCCCAGGTCGGTCAGCCTTTCGTCTTCGTTCAGCCTTGGCAGAACCCGCAGTAGCTGACACCGACGAAGCGCGAACTCGAAGGAAGCCAACGCCTCCTCCTCGGCGGGGCAGCCGTTGAGAACATAGCCCCGCCAGAAGCGGGCCACTCCCGTGAAGGCGTACACGCCGTGCAGCATCCCGCGCAGAGGTCTCGGGTCGTCTCGCCACGGGGCATAGAGACCACGCGATGCGTCGGGGGCATGCAGCGAGTACATGTGCAGCAGCGCGCTGAGCTTGCTGTGCTGGATTTCATGAGTGAGGATCGACGCGAATTGAGCGGCGGCCGCGGGTTCCGCTCCCGTCGGCTCGGACGCCGCCATCCCGCCCATTCCGTCTTCCATGGTGGCGCTGTACCAGCGAAACGGCAGCGCCGACGGTAACGGCTCGATGGAACGCAGACACGAACTCACATCTTCGGCGGCTCTCGGATCGACCCGCGCCAGCAACGGCCAGGCCCGCTGCAGCAGATCGCGCCAGCGCCCCAGTTCGCCCTCGGAAGTCGCCCCGAACGCCAAACGTTCGGTATCCGGCTGCATCCGGTAGGGACCCAGATCATGAAACAGAATCCGCCGTGGCCCGTCCGGCAGGTCCACCGACACGAACCTGGGCTCATGCCAGTCAGTATCGGACCTGCTCTCCGCCGACCTGACCAGAACCGGGTCCTGTCCCTTGCCTGCGTCCCCGGCAAGACCGACGGACAACGTCCCAGCCTCGTACAGAGCGTCCGCGACCTGCCACGACGTCACTTCACCACGGACCGAGGCACATCCAAGCGTTGGAAACCAGATCCGGCCGTAGCGAGCGGGGACTTGCAGACTGAACGACAGCCCCGTGCGAACCGCGGCTACCGCGGCAAGCAGATGAAGGTGCCCGACATCCACCCATAATGGAGGCTCGTCATCCTCCCGCGGACGAGGGGGCTCCTGAAGGCGCTGCAGGCAATGCCGAAGCCAGCGCCCCGTTTCCGGCAGCAAGAGCAATTCGTCGGCGACCGTGCTGCTTCGCCGTTCGGAAGCAACAAGCAGCTCCCACGCCTCGTCGATCCCCGACAGCGGACCACCGGCGTCCGGCCGCCGCCCCGCCGCGGCGGTCAGCAGGCCGAGAAGCACCAAACGGTGACTCCGCTCGGAATCCCACAGATGCGCGAGGACGGCGCTACCGCCTCCCCCTTCAGCAAGCGCATCAAAGTGTCGCGGCGGTAGCCCATGCCGCGGGACCCGGTCTGCCGGCCAGCCCGAGGGCACAGAGAAGCCACGCACCGATGAGCCTCCATGATCACAGTCCGAGTCTCGGCCTCACATGGAAGCACTGCTTTTGGGGTCACCCGCGAACACAGACGGGTTGGCGAACTCGTGCAGCAGTCGCCGCTCCATTTCCTGCCACTCAACGCCGCGCCGACATGTCCACACATCCCCCAAGGTCAACTGCGAAAGATCCAATAGCTCCGACTCAATGGCTGACGCTGTCTGATCCATGCCCCGCGGCTCTCCCTTCTGCGGGCCTGACGGCCCTTGCCTGCGCCTTCATGATGTCCCAGTGCCGCATGACCGGAAACCCCGCGTCGAAAACGGGCCCTCAGCCATGGCCGTTCTCCGTCACCCCTCGAAACGCAGACATTCGCTCCAGAACACCGTGGAGCGCCTCAAGGCTGCGCGTCCCGGCATCCACGGTACTGATCGCCTCCCACAGCTCCGCCAGTCCCTCCGGGAAGGCCAGACATGTCTCGACAACGCCCAAGAGCTCAACCCTCGTAATCGGAGACCTCGGGATACTCGTGGCCACTTCGGGAGGCAGCATCCGCAGAACTGCCGCTCGGGAACCGGGATCAGCCATTGCGGGGACAGCCTCGAGAGCCAGAACGAGGGCCCTGCGCCCCTCCGAGTCCAGCCGGCCACCCGCCCGTCGCACCGCCGCAATCGGCCGGATAGCGGTGCTCTCGTCGGCCGCAGGCTCCTCGCGCCGCAAAGCCGCCGATGGCGGTGGCGGGCTCCCCGCGACGGACGGCTGCTTCGCGTCCGGGAACGCGCGCGACTCAAGCAGCTCACCCCCCGCGTGCGCGGCCAGACGCAGGTACCACTGCCTGACCCCTGGACCAAGGCTCGTGAATGTCGTGAAAACGAGGGCTCCTGCGACAAGAGAAAGGAGCAACTGATCAGCCCACGGCTCGCGCCAGCCGCCCATCAGGCCGGCGGCCGTGTCCCTCACACAGTCGACCCGAGCAGCCGCTCCACGCGGCAGATGCGAAAGATGAGCCTCCTGCGGACGGACAACATAGTCGAGCAGCAACAACTCCTGATGAGCCGACAACGGCTCCTGCAGCACCGGCACAAGAGCTGACAGCAGCAGCATGGCCACATCTCGCGTCAGAGCACCGTCCGAGGTGAAGCCGCACAGATCGATGAGGCGGTACTCCTGTGGCAGCAGCACGCCTCGGCGCCTGGGGACCAGCACGTTGTCCAGATGAAGATCACCGTGGGTCAGCCCTCTGAGCACCGACACCTCAGGATCGTCGAACTCCGGGTGGCCACCGGTGACCAGCAAGAACGGATTGGGCAAACGCCGCCCACCCGCTTCGAACCAGGGAACGTCCGAACCCGAGAGCCCGGCACTCTCCCGCGCCCGCGCCAGCGACGCCCCATCCGACCAGGCAGCTCGTAACTCCGACTGAAGAAAGGCTGATGCACGCATCCGCTGTGGGCGCCCTACCGCCGCGTTCCACTCGGTGAGCAGCCCCCGCACCACGTCTTTGCACGCCAGCGCAAATTCGTCCCCGCCCAACACGCGCATGGGTGCCATGTCGCGGAGCCCGTCGCCCGCCACACCCTGGAACATCAGCGCGCCACCGCCCTCCAGGGGATACGGCGCGAAAGGCAGTTCAACCAGGTGCTTCTCGGCGAAGGCCGGCGGAGATGTCCGCAGGGCACGAGTGTGACGTCCTGGCTCCCCCCGATAGGGCCCTGCCGGCAACACCTTCAGGATCACCACGCGCGCAGGCGGGGCAACCTCCAACGCCTCCAAAATGGCACCCGTATAGCCCCTGCCGGGCGGGGACCAGGACGGCAGACTCAAATCGACCGACAGATCGTTGAGTTCAGCCCAGTCGAGCAGGCCTCGGACAACGCCGCTGCCCAGCCTGGCAGTAACAACCGAACTGTCAGAGAACGCGGCCACGCGGCCCTCCCGTAACCACGTCACGCACCACCCAATACAAGAGGGACCCGCAGGCGATGGGAGCCTGCCTCACGCGAACACTTCAGTCGCGTACCACCACGCTCCGGCATGTCCGGAGCCACGGTCTCCACTATCGCCCTACTTGATCACGCAGTTCACGCATCGCCGCCAGGAAGTCGGCACGATCGGATTCCTGGTACTGACGGAAGAACCAGTTCGGGACCCGGGTGTAGGTCTGTCTCGAAAGAAAGATCACGTCCTGCACCTGCCGCGCCAGCCTCAGCAAGTCAGCTTCTCCGCCACCCGCCGCTATGCGGCCTCGCACCAAGGACAGCACACGCTCCCGCTCGGCGGCGACAGACCACTGAGTGCGCACGGTGGTGACTCCCAACAGCAATGCGGCAAGGGACGGCACGTACCATCTCACCAAGGCTTCGCCCAAGTCGAAATGCGCAGACAAGGCGACCACCAGACCAGCGGCACCCCAGACACAGATCGCCCCTATCACAGCCCGCGCAAAGCGGCGGCGAATACGTGCACCCCACCCCAGATTCTGAAGCTGACAAGCAATCACGTCATAGGGATACGGCAGATCTGGAATCTCATAGTAGTCACGGACCTCCTCTTCCTTCCCGGAGAAACGTCTACTGAGCGCATTCACCTCATGCGACAAAGGCTCCTCGCCCGCGAGTACCGCATTCCAGGACAGACGAAAAAGCCGGACGTCCAACAACTCCTGGACGTAAGCCGCCCGCCTTGCCGCAGAATCCACCCACGAGGAGAACACCGCCGAGTAGACAACAGCCCAGACCGAACCTGCGATGGCGACCACGCCCACCAGGCTCGTCACGAATGATGCCGCACAACCGGCGGCAGCGAGCAGAACAGAACACCAGGCGCTCAGCGCCCCGAGGCGCTGCGCCCTCTTGTGCGACACCGACATGGCGCGCAACCGAACCAGTGCATCAGACTGGTTCTGCTCCCTCAGCACCGGAGAAACGATCAACGTAGGCGACGAACCATCCACCACGGCTTCCCCCCGTCGTGCGGCAGACGTTGTTCCAACTGTCTTTCACCGCTGACCTTTTGTCGAGAACTGGAACGTCACACACGGCCTCCGCGCTAAGCAGACGCACTTGCTTCTCGCCATACGAACCCCGCGTCTTGTGGGGTTGAACTCCGCGACGGCCTGGCGGAGGCGTACATGCGTTTGATCTCGGGTCCACCGATGCGGGACGCCGCGGCGAAGGCGGTTCCCGCCTCCGCGGGGCTGTCTCCCGAGCGTATTCCGTTTCACCGGCGCGACGCTGGAGTTCCGCCGCCTCGATGGCGAGCCGCCCTCCGATCCACCGTCCGACCTCGTTCGAAAATCGGCCCATCAAGCGTGTTCCCCACTCACCGATGAGCGGAACTCAGCCACCGGCCCCAGGGGACACGCATCCAGACGGCACGCCAACCGGTCGGCCTGCCAGGGGACTTGGAGGGTACACGGACGGTTGAAAGGAGGACCGTCGACATGACGACGTCCATCAAACGCATGCCCGGTTGGGCGAAGGTGGTCTCCGCCTTCGTGCTGGTGCTCGTGGTGCTCTTCGCCGGGCTGCGACTGGCCGTGCTGCCGGGGCTGCGCGATGTGTTCGGCACGGAGACCCGCGACAATTCGGGCCCCGCACTCCTCAAGTCCATCCAGGACATGAGCCGTTACGACGCCGCGTCGGGCAACTTCCAGGTGGTCGTGGACCTGGAGAAGGACGCGAAGTATCTGCCCGACGCCATCCGCGGCACCCGCACGCTGTACGTGGGGGCCGGCACCGTCGACGCCTATGTCGACCTCGGCCGCATCGGCCGGAAGGACGTGACGGTCAACGGCGACCGTACGTCGGCCACGCTCCGTCTGCCGCACGCGGCACTGGGCAAACCCGCCCTCGACCCCGACCACTCCTACGCCGTCTCGAAGCAGCGCGGTCTCCTCGACCGGATCGGCGACATCTTCTCGGACAACCCGAACGACGAGCGGGCCGTACAGCGTCTCGCGGCCAAACACATCGGCAAGGCCGCGCAGGACAGCCGCCTCACCGCCCGGGCCGAGGAGAACACCACCAGCATGCTCGAAGGCCTGTTGCGCTCTCTCGGCTTCAAGGAGGTGACGGTCACCTACGGTGCCTGAGTCCGGACGGCGCCCACGTTGCCGGCTACGGACGGTGCCCACGTAGTGACGACGCCCGCGTCCGTCCTGTGGTCCAGGGACGGACGCACCTCAGCACGGACGACGGCGCGAAGGCGAAAGACGCCTGACCATCCGCACACGCTCACCGGGCGAACGGACACTCTCCTCATCCGCAGAGTGGGACACCCCGGCCGCGCACCTAAGTCGACCGAGGTGAGGCGGGCCGGGGCGGAGCAGTGCAAGGCGGGGCGGGGCAGGGCGGGGCAGTACGCCGACGCGGGGTCGACCCGGAAGGCGGTCGGCCCGGTCGGCCCGCCCCGCCGCCCTCTCGCGTTTCGGACCACGCCGAAGCCCCGCTTGGCGAGAAGCTCCCTCTGTTGCCGCGAAACCCTCCCGTTCACCGAAGCCCCGGGCATCCTCGGCCCCATCGGGGGTATGCGGGCTGCACCAGAGGGCAGTTGAAAAGGGGAGGGTCTCATGGTCCGCACCGCGTTGCGCGCACGTGCCGCGAAGGCCGGTCGCCGGAAACCGGCGCCGAAGTCGGGATCGGACCGGGGGAAGCCCGCTTCGAAGGCCGAGCGGAGCAAGCCGGCGTCGAAGTCCGGACCGGGGAAGCCGGAGAAGTCGCGGTCGCTCTTCGGCCGCAGGACACCGCCCCCGGCGCAGGCGCGGGAGCCCGGGGTGCTGGCGCTGCCCTTCCGGCTGCTGGCCGTGCTGATCGCCTTCGCGGCCATGGTGGCCTTCGCCGTCGCGCTGGCGCGGCTGACCCTGGAGCCCTCACCGGCGTCCGCGGCGCTGATCCACAACAACCTCCACCCCGGACGCTCCCTGCGGGCCTATCTCGACCAGCCGGAACTGCGCGACGCCGTCAAGCAGATCGGCGGCAACCTCGTGCTGGGGGTTCCCTTCGGAGTACTGCTGCCCGTGGTGTTCCCCAGGACCCGCGGAATCCTGCGCGTCCTCGCACTCACCGCCGTGGTCATGCTCCTGGTCGAGCTCGTTCAGGGAGCCCTCATCACCGGGCGTTCCTTCGACATCGACGACGTCATCCTCAACACGACCGGGGCGCTGGTGGGTTACCTGCTTCTGGGACGGCGGCTCGGCCGGGCGGTGCACCCCAAGAAGCGTCTTCGCGCCTGACCATCCCTCAACTGTTGGTCCGGACCAAAGTATTGACACTCCGTTACCTCACTCCTTAAATCAAGAGGCGAAGCATGCACCCCCCACCTCAGTCGGCCGACCCTCCCAGGGCAGCCGTACGGAAATGAGAGTCATGGACTCCCCACGCCTGCTCCGAAGATGCCTCTTCGCCGCGCTGTCCGCCGCGCTCGTCGCCTCCGCCTCGGCCGTCGTCGCTCCCGCCCACGCGGGTCCGGCGGCGGCCACCGCGGCCGTGACGTTCGACGACACCTTCGACGGCCCCGCCGGTTCGGCCGTCGACTCCTCCAAGTGGCAGATGGAGACCGGCGACAACGTCAACAACCATGAGCGGCAGTACTACACGTCCGGCAACAAGAACGCGGCGCTGGACGGCCAGGGCCATCTGGTGATCACGGCCCGCAAGGAGAATCCGGCCAACTACCAGTGTTGGTACGGCACTTGTCAGTACACCTCGGCCCGTATGAACACCTCGGGGAAGTTCACCACGGCCTACGGTCATGTCGAGGCCCGGATGAAGATCCCGCGCGGGCAGGGTATGTGGCCGGCGTTCTGGATGCTGGGCAGCGACATCGGGCAGGTCGGCTGGCCGAACTCCGGTGAGATCGACGTCATGGAGAACGTCGGCTTCGAGCCGTCCACCGTGCACGGCACGATCCACGGTCCGGGGTACTCCGGGTCCGCCGGCATCGGCGCCGGGTACTCCCTGCCGAACGGCCAGGCCTTCGCGGACGCCTTCCACACCTTCGCGGTCGACTGGGCACCGAACTCGATCACCTGGTCGGTGGACGGCGCGGTCTACCAGACGCGAACACCCGCCGATGTGGGCGGCAACACCTGGGTGTTCAACAAGCCGTTCTTCCTGATCCTGAACCTCGCGGTCGGCGGATACTGGCCCGGCGACCCCGACGGCTCCACCGTCTTCCCGCAGCAACTCGTCGTCGACGAGGTGAAGGTGACGACGAGCGACAGCCCGGGCGGCACCGCCGGTCCGATCAAGGGCCTCGCGGGCAAGTGCGTGGACGTGGCCGCCGCCAACTCGGCCAACGGCACGCCCGTACAGCTCTACGACTGCAACGGCACCGGCGCCCAGCAGTGGACCGTGTCCTCGGACGGCACGATCCGCGCGCTCGGCAAGTGCCTGGACGTCACCGGCAACGGTACGGCGGACGGCTCGACGGTCCAGCTGTGGGACTGCACCGGCGGCCCCAACCAGAAATGGACGGTCACCGCGGCTCACGACATCGTGAACCCGCAGGCCGACAAGTGTCTCGATGCCACGGGCAACAACTCGGCCAATGGCACACGGCTCCAGATCTGGACCTGCGGCGGCGGAGCCAACCAGAAGTGGACGGTGGGCTGAGGGACAGGTCGGGCGATATAGGTCCGCATCGGAGACAGTCCCTTCTCAGCGGCTGTTCTCTGTCCGCTCTCGCGCGGCCGGACAGGGAACAGCCACTCAGATTGCCGTCGACGCAGGCCTGCTGAGGATGGAGCAGGTTCCGGAACGACTCGCCTCGGCCGACGCCTGGACGTTCCGTCGTCGGCACGAGGACCTGTTCGCGGCAGTTGGACCGGAAGCCCGGCATCAGCGCGCCCCGTCACCTCGTGTGGTGCGGGGCGCGGCCGTGCTGAAGTGGGATGCGCGGCGCCGCAGGTGCCGGTGGCCCGCGTAGCGCCCGTGAGTCGGCGAGACGGTGGCTGCGGCGCCGTAGAACAGCCGCTTGCCGATTTCGATGAGGGCCAGGTAGGCGACGATCATGCCGACCAGGGTGGCGAAGAACGCCATGGGAAGTGGCTGGAAGCCCAGCGTATGGGCGAGCGGCGTGGCCGGCAGCAGCGCACCGATCGTGACGACGCTCAGCGCGGCCAGTGTCAGCGGCAGGCTGGGGTGGCTGCGGAAGAACGGGATGCGGCGCGTACGGATGGCGAAGATCACCAGGGTCTGCGTGGCCAGCGATTCGACGAACCAGCCGGTCCGGAACTGGGCCGGTCCGGAGTGGAAGACCCATAGCATGACGGCGAAGGTGAGGAAGTCGAACACTGAGCTGAGCGGTCCGAAGGTGATCATGAATCGGCGGATGAACGCGATGTCCCAGTGTGAGGGCTTTTGCAGTTGCTCCTCGTCCACGTTGTCCGTCGGGATGGCCAACTGGCTGCTGTCGTAGAGCAGGTTGTTCAGAAGGATCTGTGAGGGGAGCATCGGCAGGAACGACAGGAAGAGCGACGCTCCCGCGGCGGAGGCCATGTTGCCGAAGTTGCTCGACGTGCCCATCAGCACGTACTTGATGGTGTTGGCGAAGATCCTTCGGCCCTCGCCCACACCGTCGGCGAGAACATTCAGGTCCTTCTCCAGCAGGATGACGTCGGCCGCGTCCTTGGCCACATCGGTGGCCGAGTCGACGGAGATACCCACGTCGGCCGCGTGCAGAGCGAGGGCGTCGTTCACCCCGTCGCCCAGGAACGCGACGCCCCCGCGGCTGAGCCGTTGCGCGTGCACGATGCGTGCCTTGGCCTCGGGACTCACACGGGCGAACACCGTGGTGTCGGCGATCGCCTCGGCCAGTTGTCCGTCGTCCAGGGCGTCGACCTCGCTGCCGGTCATCACTCCCGAGTCGGGGAGACCGAGGTCGTGGCAGACCTTCGCGGCGACCGCGGCGTTGTCGCCGGTGACGACCTTCACCGCGACGCCGAGCCCGGACAGCCTGCGCAGCGCGATGGCGGCATCCGGCTTGGGCGGATCCATGAACACCAGCAGGCCGACAAGGGTCAGCCCCCGTTCGTCGTCAGGCCCGACACCCTGCGTTGCGGTGACATCGGACCGGGTGGCGACCGCGACCACCCGGTTGCCCGTGGAGAACTCGACCGCCAGTGCGTCACGGGCTGCGGGCGGGACATCGACGCAGCGGTCAAGGACCGTCTCCGGAGCTCCCTTGGTGACCAGGCCGACGCGGCCGTCGCCGTCCCGCAGCAGAACGGACACCATGCGTCGTTCATGATCGAAGGGCAGCACCGAGACCTGCGTGTACCCGTCCAGACCGGCCCGCTCGTCGGCGGTGGCCGGGGATCGCCAGAGGGCTTGGTCCAGCGGGTTTCCTCCGACGTCCTGGGCGTCGCGCGCCTCGTTCTCCGTAGCGAGCAGTCCCCACCGCACCACCGCCCCGGCATCGTGGCCGTCGGCCGGTACAGCGCGCATGTACTCGATCCGGCCCGTGGTGAGCGTGCCGGTCTTGTCGGTGAACAGGACATCGACATCGCCCAGGTCCTCGATGCACACCAGCCGTTTGACCAGCACCTTGCGTCGGCTCATCCGCCGCGAACCCGCGGCCAGACTGGTCGAGACGACCGCGGGCAGAAGCTGCGGGGTGATGCCCACCGCGATGGCCAGTGAGAACAGCAGCGCGTCGATGATCGGCTTGTGCAGGGCCACGTTGATCACGAAGATCGAGGTCGTCAACGCGCCCGCGACGTAGACCAACAGCATGGAGAAGCGCCGCAGGCCGACCTGGAACTCGGTGTCGAGCGGATGGGTGTCGAGCCCAGCAGCGATCTTGCCGAACTCGGTACGTGCTCCGGTGGCCACCACCACCCCACGAGCGGCGCCGGCACGAACGACCGTACCCATCAAGGCACACCCGGACAATTCCGCGAGCGGAGTCCCGACCGCGACCGCAGCGAGACTCTTGTCCACCGGAAGCGACTCTCCGGTCAGCACCGATTCATCGCACTCCAAGCCGGTGACCGCGATCAGCCGCAGATCGGCCGGCACGATGTCACCCAGCCGCAGTTCCACCACATCACCGGGGACCAGCGCCGTGACATCCACGAGCGCCGCCCTGCCGTCACGCAAGGCCACGGTCTGATGGCGGATCTGGGAGTGCAGTGCCTCGGCCGCCCTTTCGGCCCGGTATTCGTTGACGAATCCCAGTCCCACCGACGCACTCACGATCAGCCCGATGATCACCGCGTCGTTTCGCTCTCCCACCAGGAAGGACACGACAGCGGCTGCCGCCAGCAGCCCGAGCAACGGTGAGCGGAGCTGATGCCACAGAACAGGGAACACCCGGGCACGATGAGTAGCCACCGCATTGGGGCCGAACCTCGCCTGGCGTCGCAGAACCTCCGCGTCACCGAGGCCTTCCCCCGCGACGACGTCGAACATACGAAGGACATCATCCGCCGGGAGAACCGCAGCGGACATCACCCCCGGCGCGGGCGCCGGCGGCTGCGCCGGAGTAACGACACTCACCTTGCTCCGCCTCCGGAGTCGGGGGATCGGTCCTGCGGGCACGGGCTGGTTCCGCGATCGCGGCGCAGTTGTTCGATCAGGCGCATCGCGACACCGGGTCTCGCCGTTTCCCCCACCGCCGAGTCAACGGTGGAACGGGTCGAATCCGATCGGTCAACACCCGCGACACCGCCGCGCCTCATCTCCCCACCGTCCTTCGCGAGGCTGCGCGGGTGCGCGCGTCCGCCGATCGGGACGGGGCGACCACCGGTGCCCTGTGTACGTGACGGCGCAGTAGCCGTACGGCGAGCGCGTCGAGCGTCGCCGTGGCGACGAACGTGACACCCGTGGCAACAACGAGAAGTACCGCGAACATCGTCCAGAACTCCGGCGTGAGACTCGTACCCACGGTGCCCACTCCCTCCGAGTCGTCGTTGTTCCCCTTCGGCTCCAGTCAACTCCGCCGGGAATCACGGCACATGAGCCATAGGGAACGAACTGGGGTATGAAAGGCCCTTGCGCCGCGAGGCCTGTGCGTGACATGGGCCGGGGCATCCTCGGGTTGGACAGCCACCTGAGCGTTCTCGGTGCCGCGTCCGGCCGCGCCTCACTCGCCGACCTGCGTTCTCGGGCAAGAAGGGATAAAAGTGAAGGCTTCGGGACCGGGACAACTCGATCCCCTGCGCGTCCGCTTGCAGCAGTGATCTTGGTGAGGCTCAGAGGGAACTGAGAAGTCCCTGTGAAAAGGTGCGCGGGTTCCTCCGAAGATCCAGCCCGCGCTTTGGGTCCGACCGCCCCCATGGAGAAAACCCACATGAGTCTCACGATCGTCAACGGACTGCCCGCGCACATCTTGTTCGTGCACTTCGTCATCGTGCTCGTGCCGCTGAGCGCCCTGGCACTCATAGCGTGCGCGGTGTGGCCCGGCGCAGCCCGGCGGCTCGGTCTGATCCTGCCCGTCCTCACGCTCGTGACGTTGGTGACCGTGCCGGTGTCCACACACGCGGGTGAGTGGCTGGAACAGCACGTCGGCAGCGACCCGCTGGTGCGCAGGCACGCCGAACTCGGCGACGGCCTGCTGCCCTGGGCACTGGGTCTCTTCGTGATCTCGGCCGTCGTCTGGTGGACGGCCCGCCGCGCGGCGCCCGCGGCGGACGGCACGTCGGATGCCTCACGGGCTCTCCCGGTACTGGTCCGGGGTGCGATCGCGATCCTTTCGATCGCCGTCGCGGTCGGCGCCGTGGTGGACGTCTACCGGATCGGCGACTCGGGCGCCAAAGCCGCCTGGCACGACAACTACTCGAAGGCGGCCACGCGGCACGGCAACGGCTGACGGACGAATCCGGCGTCGGCCCTGCCACGGACACGATCCGGCCCCGTTGCCGGACCGTGACGGCGGCCGGGGCCGGCCGATGCCAGTCCGGTCGGGGCCGACGGGTGAGTCGACGCGTGAGCCGACGCGTGAGCCGACGGGTGAGCTGACGGGTGAGCTGACGGCATGCGCCAAACGCGTCAGGACCTGTGCCCGCTCCCTCACGCCTCGGACCGATGGGACACGGAACGAGCCCGCGCCCTGTGAGCCGGTCACCCGTTCAGCGGTGGGGACGGGCCAGGCCCCCAGTGCGTGCGCCGCGTCGCCTGACGACGCCCGTCCGGTCGCGTGTTCCGCGCGGCCGGCTACCCGGGGAGTTCCGTGCGCTCCCACCACTCGTAGACGGGCAACTGACCCTGCCCGGTCTCCTGCTGACGCGTCGTGGCCCGGAAGTGCTCGTACCCTCCACGGAACGGCACTTTGATGTCGAGGTCGGGCGCCGGAACCGAGACGATCCGCTCAGGAAGATCGTCAGGGCCACCCTCAAGAACTGCTTTTGTCGCGTCGGTCATGACCCGATCTTCTCTGCCCCTGCCGGAGCGCGCCCCCGCGACGCGCCGAGGTGCGCTCCGGCCGTTCGCGTGGCGGGCGATGTCGGCCGACTTCCCGCCGTGGGAACGGCCTTCACCTCCACCAGGGCCGATCGGCCCTGGTGGAACGGGAAGTCGCGGCCCGGTGCGACCGGCGGCGATGCTGTCGGCCGTGCGGGCTCGGTGGTCAGCCCCTTCCTCCGCTCAGATTCCCCCACTGAGGACCGACCTGCTGCCACTCCGCGTCCCATTCGGCCATGCGCCGCCGGTCGAGCCGTGTTCGGGCCACCCGTCCCGCGGCCCAGACCGCGGCACCGGCCGAGGAAGCGACGAGGGCGCCGGCCAAGGCCGCCTCCAGCGTCGCCTGGGTACCGGTCATCGGCGCCGGCACCACATGGTCCGTTCGGTCCGTCCACACCGTGACACGCGTGCCGGCCGGGGCGCCCGGCAAGACCTTGGCCTTGCCGGCGTGGACCGTTCCGTCCGAGGTGGTCCATCGCACGGCGGCCCACACCCGCTCGCCGCCGCTGCCTCCGACGGCGGCCGGGGGACTCGGTGCGTCCACGGTGAGGACGGCGGGCACCGCGTGCGCTCGGGCCGCCTGTGCCGACAGGCCGGTGCCGACCGCCCGAGCCGCCACCACGCCCGCGAGAAGTCCGAAGACGACCGCCAGCGTCCAGGTGACGAGCACGATCCAGGCCTCGATGACGTCGCTGTGCCGACGCAGCGGGTTGCTCCGCCAGCGCCACATTCTGACGACGGTCCCCTTGCCGGAGGCTGTCCGTGCCATCGTCACCGCCCCCTGCGCCGTACCGACGGCTCCGCCTCGCTCTGTGCCGGGCGGTCGGCTTCGGGGAGGTCGGGGTCGAGGTTCGGGTGCCGGGGCGGCCCGGCCAGCGCGCTTCGCACGTCGACGACTCCGGGCACCGCCCGGGCAAGCCGTGCGGCCGACGGAACGAGGGCGGTCTCGTGGACCCGGCCCGCGAGCGTGACGACACCGTCGTGCACCTCGACCCGGATCGTCGCGGTGTGCGTACCGAAGAGCCGTACGACGACCTCCCGGCGCACCTCCTCGGCAATGTCCTTGTCCTCCCGCAGGAAGACCTTCAGCAGGTCGGAGCGGCTGACAATGCCCTTCAGGGTGCCGTCGCGGCCGACGACCGGCAGCCGCTTGACGCGGCTGCGGGCCATGACGCGGGCCGCGTGGGCGAGGGTGGTGCCGGGCGCCACGGTGACAGCCGGGGCGGTCATGAGTTCTCCCGCGGTCACCGCGTCGGCCTTGCGGACCTCGGAGAGATGTTCCACCTGGCCGTAGGGACCGATGCCGCCGTCGCTGTACTGCTCTTTGGGCAGCAGATCGGCCTCGGAGACGACGCCGATGACCACTCCGGAGTCGTCCAGCACGGGAAGTGCGCCGACCCGCCATCCGTGCATGGCCTTCACGATGTCCTTGAAGGCGGCTCCAGCACGGAGGCTGACGACCCGCTTCGCCATCACGTCGTTCACGAAGGTCGGAGTGCCGCTCATGGCGTCCTCCAAAGGCTCGGCCGCTGTCACGAGACATCTTCAGACTGGGGTCTCCGGGCCGTCCGCGCCATGGGCCGAGCGGGCCCGAAACGTACCCCTTCGGACCCCGCGCCGTGGGCACTCGCTACTTCACCGGCAGCGGGACCTGCCAGTCGACCAAGGCACCACCGGCGCCGGAAGCGGAGACCTCCAGACGCCCGCCGAGCTGCTCGGCCCGCTCGGCCAGGTTGCGCAGTCCGCTGCGGCGGCCGTCCGCCGGAATGCCCACCCCGTCGTCGGAGACCTTCAGACGTACCTCACGGCCGTCGGTCGTCAGCACCACGTCGGCCCGGCCGGCGTGGGCGTGCCGGGCGATGTTGGTCAGAGCCTCGACGAGTACGGCGACGACATGGCCGGCGATCTCGCGCGGAACGTCGGTGTCGAGCAGACCCTCCATGCGCACGCTGGGCGCGAAGCCCAGTCCCGACCTGGCCTCGTCGGCCACCTTGGCGACCTCGGCCCGCAGTCCGCCGCCGGTCGCGTCGTTCTCACGGGCCCGAAGGCCGAAGATGGCCGACCTGATGATCTTGATGGTCTCGTCCAGGTCGTCCACAGCCCGCAGCACCCGCTCGGAGGCTTCGGGGTGGGTGATGAACCGGCCCGCGCTCTGCAGCGTCATCCCGGTCGCGAACAGTCGTTGGATGGCCAGGTCGTGCAGGTCACGGGCGATCCTGTCGCGGTCCTGCAGCACGGCGATCTGCTCGGCGTCCTGCCGTCGCTCGGCCAGTTCCATCGCGATCGCAGCCTGGACGGCGAATCCCTGCAGCATCGCGGTCTCCCTGCAGGAGAAGACCGGCCGGCCGGACCTACGGGCCAGCAGTACCACTCCTCGTACATCACCGACGCCCGTACCGATGGGGACGGCCACTGCTGGACCCAGCCCCTGGAAGCGTGGTGGTTCGGGGGAAATCCGCTCGTCCTGGGTGACGTCGTCGCTGTTGACCGGGGCGGCGGTGGAGAACGCCAGTCCCACCAGGGTTTCCTTCAGAGGCAGCACCAGTCCCCGGTGCGCTTCCGCGTCCACTCCGACGGCAATTTCCACGCTGAGTGACCTGCTGCCCTCCACGGGCATGGCGACCGCCGCCAGAGCCGAGCAGGAGATGTCCCGAGCGTGTTCGGCAATCAGGTTCAGCGCTTCGGCACGTTCGCTGCCGGACATCAGGCTGTGACTGATGTCCGCATTGGCCTTCAGCCAGCGCTCGCGGAGTCGGGAGTCCTCGTACAGGCGGGCGTTGTCGATCGCCACGCCGGCTGCGACGGCCAGCGTGGACAGCAACGACTCGTCCTCCTCGTCGAACTGCGCCCCGCCGCGCTTCTCGGTCAGATACAGGTTGCCGAAGACCTCGTCGCGCACGCGGATCGGAACGCCCAGGAAGCTGTCCATCGGCGGATGACCGGCCGGAAAGCCATATGAGGCCGCGTGCCGCGAGAGCTTCTCCAGACGCAGGGGTTCCGGGTGGCGGATCAGCTCGCCGAGGATGCCGTGCCCCTCCGGGAGAGAGCCTATGCCGGAGATCTGCTGATCGCTGACGCCGATGGTGTGGAACGCCGACAGGCTCGTGCCGTCGGATCCGATGACACCGAGCGCCGCGTACTTGGCGTCGACCAGCGTCGCGGCCGCCTCGACGATGGAGCGCAGAGCCTGTTCGAGGTCCAGTTCCCGGCCGACGGAGAGGACCGCTTCGAGCAGGCTCTGCACCCGGTCACGCGTGCTCCGGGCCGCGTCGAGCCTGGTCTGCAGCTCCTCCAGCAACTCGTCGAGTTTCAGCTGCGGCAGCAGTCCGCGGAGCTCGTCCGGGGTTCCCACGCCGTCCCTCCCGGCCTCTCTCTGTGTGTCCCGGTCGGCGTACGGGCCCGATCGCGGACGTAATCACGGTAGCCCTCCCCGATCTGGGCCGGTATCCGGATCCAGGCGCCAGGGCCGGAAGTCCCGGGAAAGGGCTGGACGGCCCCTGCCGGCGCCGGACGCCGGGCACGATCGTGAAAGTGGTACCCCGCACGACATCGCAGCAAGAAAGAAGGAGGTGGAGACAACGGCTCTCCCCCTCGTCGTGGGCGTCGACGGATCGGACGGCAGCCTCCTGGCCATCGACTGGGCTGTGGACGAGGCCACCCGCAACGGGCTCCCGCTGCGGCTGGTCCACGCCTCGCTGTGGGAACGGTACGAGGGAGCGTTGCCGACGATGAGCCGGGAGCGCACCTCCGAGAAGGTGCTGGCCGAGCACATCGTCGGCTCGGCGGCGGAACGCGTCCGCCGGCACAACCCCGATCTCAAGGTCTCCACGGCGGCGGTGGCCGCCGAGGCCGTGTCCGCGCTCCTGGACGAAGGAACGAATGCCGCCGCCCTGGTCACCGGTTCGAGAGGCCGCGGTGAGCTGAAGGGGACGCTGCTCGGCTCGGTGGGACTGGCGGTCGCGGCCCGCGCGTCCTGCCCGGTCATCGTCGTCAGGGGTGACAAGGCCGCTCTGGCCGGCTCGCACGGGCGCGTCCTGCTCGGCGCCGGGGACCCCGAGTCGAGCCGTGAGGCCGTCCGGTTCGCGTTCCGGGAAGCCGAGGCACGCGGGTGTGAGCCGGACGTCGTCCGCGCCTGGCGCCGCCCCGCGCGGGAGACGGCCGACGACCGGGCGTCGGCCGCGGATCCGGCGCACCAGCATGAGCAGCGGGCTTCCGCCCTGCTCGACACCCTGGTCGCCGACACGGCGGCGGAGCACCCCACGGTACGGCTGCGCAGGACTCCGATCGAGGGATCGGCCCGCAAGGTGCTCGTCGGCCGCTCGGCCGCCGCCGACCTGGCCGTCGTCTCGCACTGCACCGTCCACAACAGCCTGCGTCAGCCTCCCGAGATCGACATCCAGCTGGAGCCCTGACCGAGCCCTTACGTCTCGTAGCCACCAGTCACCGTCCACGGCGACTGGTGGCTACGAGACGTAAGGGGCGTGGCCACGCCCGGCGCGGAGGCGTTTCCGTGGACGTGGGCATCGGTGTCGTCAACGGTCTGACCACCGGCGCCGATCCGGGGCCGGTCGGCCTCGCAGAGGGACCAATGGCTCCTGGGTCAAAGGCCCCGGGAAGCGAGAAGCTCATGCTCGGAGCCGCACCGGTCTCCGATCGTGCCAACTCCCTTCACGCACCGTCGCTCACGCGGCGGTGACCTCTCGACGACGGAGGCCTGCTCACATGACCCGCCAGGACGATCCCCGCGCGACCGCCGAGCCCGCCGCCCCGCCGACCGACATCGCCATCGCGGTGGACCGGCTGGTGACGAACGGGCTCAAGGCGCTCGCGGAGTACGAGGCGCTCGATCAGGAGCAGGTCGATCTCATCGTCAAGAAGGCGTCGGTGGCGGCCCTGGACCAGCACACGGCGCTCGCGCGGATCGCGGTGGACGAAACCGGGCGCGGCGTGTTCGAGGACAAGGCAGCGAAGAACATGTTCGCCTGCGAGTACGTCACCCACAGCATGGGCCCGATGAAGACGGTAGGTGTCATCGCCCGCGACGACATCGACGACATGATCGAGGTGGCGGAGCCCGTCGGTGTGGTGTGCGCGATCACGCCCGTCACCAATCCGACGTCCACCACCATCTTCAAGGCGCTGATAGCGCTGAAGACCCGTAACCCGGTCGTGTTCGCCTTCCATCCGTCCGCCCAGCGCTCCAGCGCCCGAGCGGCCCGCATCGTCCGCGACGCGGCGGTCGCCGTGGGCGCGCCGGAGCACTGCGTCCAGTGGATCGAGGCCCCGTCCGTCGAGGCGACCGGCGCCCTGATGCGGCATCCCGGTGTCTCACTGATCCTTGCAACGGGCGGCAACGCGATGGTCAGGGCCGCGTATTCGGCCGGCAAGCCCGCCCTGGGGGTGGGCGCCGGGAACGTCCCCGCCTACGTCCACCGGAGCGCCAAACTGCGCCGCGCCGTCAATGACCTGGTGCTGTCCAAGTCGTTCGACAACGGGATGATCTGCGCCTCCGAACAAGCCGTCATCCTGGACGGGGAGATCTACGACGCCGTCCTGGCGGAATTCCGCACCCTGCACGCCCACTTGGCCAGTGCCGAGGAGAAGGCGATGCTGGAGGCGTTCCTGTTCCCCGTCGGCGCCGCCGGCTCGGGCTGCGAGCCCAAGGTCAACTCCGCTGCCGTGGGCCGGAGTCCGGCCTGGATCGCCGAACAGGCCGGATTCTCCGTCCCCGCGGACACGTCACTGATCCTGGTCGAGGCCGACCGGGTCGGCCCCGACGAACCGCTCACCCGCGAGAAGCTCTGTCCCGTCCTCGCCGTCCTGCGCGCCGACTCCGAACAGCAGGGCTTCGACCTCGCCGCCGACATGGTGGCCTTCCACGGACAGGGCCACAGCGCCGTCATCCACGCCGAGGACCCCGCGCTGGCGGAGGCGTACGGAAAGCACATGAAGACGGTTCGGATCATCGTCAACGCCCCCTCGTCCCAAGGCGCGATCGGCGGCATCTACAACAGCCTGCTGCCCTCGCTGACGCTGGGCTGTGGTTCGTGGGGCAGCACGTCCGTGTCCAACAACGTCAGCGCCGCTCAACTGCTCAACGTCAAGCGGGTCTCGACCCGCCACAACAACCTCCAGTGGTTCAAGGTCCCGCCGAAGATCTACTTCGAGCCGGGGGCCATCCGCTACCTCGCCTCCATGCCGGACGTCCACCGCGTCACCGTCGTCACCGACGCGACCATGACCCGCCTCGGCCTCGTCGACCGGGTCGAACGCGTGCTGCGGCGGCGCGCGGAGCCGGTCACCATCCAGGTCATCGACAACGTCGAGCCCGAGCCCAGCATCGACTCGGTCCGGCGCGACGCCCGCCTCATGGGCGACTTCCGCCCCGACACCATCATCGCCCTCGGCGGCGGCTCCCCCATGGACGCCGCCAAGGTGATGTGGCTGCTGTACGAGCAGCAAGCAGAGGGCAAGGACGTCGACTTCGCCGACATGCGGCACAAGTTCTCCGACATCCGCAAGCGCGCCTTCCGCTTCCCCGTCCTCGGCAGGCTCGCCCACTTGGTGTGCATCCCCACCACCTCCGGCACCGGCGCCGAAGTGACCCCGTTCGCCGTCATCTCCGACCCCGCCACCGGCAAGAAGTACCCGCTGGCCGACTACGCGCTCACTCCCAGCGTGGCCATCATCGACCCGCTCCTCACCACCGCGCTGCCCCGGGCGCTGGCCGCCGACAGCGGCTTCGACGCCCTCACCCACGCCATCGAGGCCTATGTGTCCGTCTACGCCAACGACTTCACCGACGGCCTCGCCCTGCACGCGATCCGGATGATCTTCGACAACATCGAGGCCGCGGTGAACGACCGCGGGGCCCGGCCGGAAGCCCGGGAGAAGATGCACAACGCCGGGACCATCGCCGGCATGGCCTTCGGCAACGCCTTCCTCGGCATCGTCCACGCCATGTCGCACACGCTCGGCGCCACCTTCCACATCGCGCACGGCCGGACCAACGCCGTTCTGCTGCCGCACGTCATCCGCTACAACGGGACCATTCCCACGAAGCTCACCGGCTGGCCGAAGTACGAGAGCTACCGCGCCCCCGAACGCTTCCAGGACATCGCCCGCACCCTCGGTCTGTCCGCCGCCACCCCGGCCGAGGGAGTCGAAGCGCTCGCCGCGGCGGTGGAGCGACTGCGGGACGCGGTGGGCATCGAGCCGACCTTCCAGTCCCTCGGCGTCGACGAGCACGCCTTCCTCGACGCCCTTCCCCAACAGGCCCTCAACGCCTACGAGGACCAGTGCGCGCCCGCCAACCCCCGGATGCCGATGCTCGACGACATGGCGGAACTGATGCGTGCGGCCTATTACGGCCATGGCGTGGAGACCGGCGGCACCGTTCCGGCGAACTGAGACGGCCTGACCGAGCCCGCCCCCTTCCCTGCCCTTCACCTCGCCTTCCCAGGAGGATCCATGCTGTCCGCGGAGTCCGCCGCCCTCGTCCGGGCCACCCTGCCCGCCGTGGCAGGAGCGCTCGACGAGATCACCACCCGCTTCTACGCCACGATGTTCCACGACCGGCCGGAACTCCTCGACGGGATGTTCAACCGGGGCAACCAGGCCAGCGGCGCCCAGCGCCGGGCCCTGGCCGGCTCGATCGCCGGATTCGCCGTCGCGCTGCTGGAGAATCCCGACGCGCGCCCGGACGCCCTGCTGTCCCGGATCGCCCACAAGCACGCCGCTGTCGGCGTGACCGACGACCAGTACACGATCGTGCACAAGTATCTGTTCGGTGCGATAGCGGAGGTCCTCGGCGACGCGGTCACACCGGAGGTGGCGGCCGCCTGGGACGAGGTCTACTGGCTGATGGCCGGAGCCCTGATCGGCCGGGAGGCCCTCCTCTACCAGGACGCGGACGTACGGCCCGGCAGGAGCCTGCGGCCCTGGACGGTCGTCGAACGCCGCGCCGAGACCGCCGACGTCGTGTCCTTCCTGCTCCGCCCGGCCGATGGCGGACGCATGCCGCGGGCCCACGCGGGCCAGTACGTGAGCGTTCGGGTGCGCATGGCCGACGGCGTGCACCAACTGCGCCAGTACAGCCTGTCCTCGGACCCGGGCGGAGAACTGAGGCGGATCACCGTGAAGCGCGTCACGGGTGACGCCGCCGGACCGGACGGTGAGGTCTCCACCCTGCTGCACGACAGCGTCCACGAGGGGGACGAACTGCTGCTGTCCGCACCGTTCGGCGATGTCTTCCTCGACGATCCGGTGGATACCACCACCCCCGTCGTGCTCGTCTCGGCCGGTATCGGCTGCTCCCCCATGACCGGCATCCTGGCCCACCTGGCCGCCCTCCGCTCGATCCGCCGGGTACTGGTCCTGCACGCCGACCGCTCGCCCGCCGACCACCCCCTGCGGGCCGAGACACACGACCTCGTCGGGCAACTCCCGGGCGCCCGGGCCGTCTTCTGGTACGAGCACCCCGGACCGGAGGAACCCGACGCCCGCACCGGCCTGATGGACCTGAGCGGCATCGAACTCCCGCACGAGGCAACGGTGTTGCTGTGCGGTCCACTGCCCTTCATGCAAGGCGTACGCGGACAACTGCTCGGCGCCGGGGTACCCGCGCGACGTATCCGCTACGAGGTCTTCGGACCCGATCTGTGGCTGCCCGACACCGCGGCCTGAACCCCAGCACATCTTCTGACGCCTGATGAAAGGACCCCCCATGACCACCCACAGTGCCCCGGAGACCCCCCTGGTCCGGCTGCGCTCCGACGGCGCCGTGGACCAGGAGACCCTCGCCTACGCCCGTACGAAGATCGACGTGGTCGTGAGCAGGCCGGGCCTGCCCGTAGTCACCGGCGAGGTGCACATCGTGCGAGCGGCCGCCCACCACTCGGGCCGGCCGTGGTCGGCCACGGCCGACCTGCGTATCGGCGGCCGTCACGTCGTGGCGGCGGCCGAGGAGGCTACCGGAACGGAGGTCGTCGACCGGCTCCAGGACCGGCTGCGCCGCCAGACCGACAAGGCCTCCCAGATCCGGGACAACGGGCACCGGACGACGGCCCCGCCGTGGCGCGACGCAACCGAGCGGCCGTCTGCCGCCGCGGAGCCCGGCAGCGCGGCGGAGGACTCCCCCACCACCGCGTGATCCCTCGGTCACGACAGGTCCGGTCGGTCACAGTCCGCCGACCGGGCCTGTCCGCCGCCTGTGGACGACTCGCCGGTACCGGCCCCGCGGGCCGTCCGGACCGGCGAGGTGACCAACGGCCCGCTGACACAGGACCTGGCGGCAGGAAACCGTGGGAGTCGCGGTACCGATCGACCAGCGAGAACGAGGAGTTGTGAGATGGCAAAGGCATATCTGGTGGGCAGCGGGATCGCGGCCCTGGCCGCGGCGACGTTCCTGATCCGCGATGGCGGCTTCAAAGGTTCCGACATTCACCTCTTCGAGGAACAACGGGACCTCGGCGGCAGCCTGGACGCGGGCGGCACGCCGGACGCCGGCTACACCATGCGCGGCGGGCGCATGTTCGAGGCCGAGTTCCGCTGCACCTACGACCTGCTGTCCGGCATCCCCAGCCTCGACGACCCCGCCGTCTCGGTGACCGAGGAGATCCTGGCCGGACATGAGGACTTCGCCTGGGACGACATCGCCCGGCTCGTCGACGGGGACGGCAGGATCGTCGACACGACCTCGATGGGGTTCTCCGAACACGACCGGCTGGAGCTGGTCCGTTGCCTGGCCACCCCCGAGGCGCACCTGGACGGCAAGCGGATCACCGACTGCTTCGGCGAGCACTTCTTCACCACTTCCTTCTGGTTCATGTGGTGCACCACGTTCGCCTTCCAGCCCTGGCACAGCGCGATCGAGTTCCGCCGCTATCTGAGGCGCTTCGTCCATCTGTTCTCCGAGTTCGCCTCCATGTCGGGCATCCACCGGACCCGCTACAACCAGTACGACTCCATCGTCCGACCCCTGACCGCCTGGCTCCACGAGCGCGGCGTCACCGTGCACACCGGCTGCCACGTCACCGACCTCGGATTCACCCCTGGCGTCAGGAGCGGCACGGTCGAGACCATCCACCTGAACCGAGGCGGCTACGACGAGAAGGTCACCGTCTCGGCCGAGGACCTGGTCCTGGTCACCAACGGGTCCATGACCGACGCCTCCAGCCTCGGCTCGCACACCTCCGTGCCTCCGCCGGCTCCGCATCGCTCGGACGCCTGGCTGCTGTGGCACCGGCTGGCCCGTGGCCGCGACGACTTCGGTGACCCCGACGTCTTCGACAAGAAGGTCAAGGAGTCCCGCTGGGAGTCGTTCACGGTCACCGCCAAAGACCCCGTCTTCCTGAAGGCGCTCGAGGAGTTCAGCGGGCGTCCGGCCGGAAAGGGCGGACTGATGACCTTCACCGAGTCCAACTGGCTGCTCACCATCGTCGCCAACCGCCAGCCCGTCTACCGTGACCAGCCGGAGGACGTCGGGGTCTGGTGGGGCTACGGCCTCTTCCCCGGCCGGGCGGGCAACCAGACACCCAAACCGATGACCATGTGCACGGGCCGCGAGATCCTCGAAGAGGTCCTGCACCACCTCCCGTTCGACGAGCCGACGGCGGCCCGGATCCGGGAGACCTCCACCGTCGTCCCCTGTGTGATGCCGTACATCACCAGTCAGTTCCTGGCCCGTAGCCGCGACGACCGGCCCCGAGTCGTCCCGAAGGGGTCGGTCAACCTCGCCTTCATCGGGCAGTTCGCCGAAGTGCCCGACGACGTCGTCTTCACCGTCGAGTACTCCGTACGCACCGCCTGGACGGCGGTGGCGCAGCTCCTGAAGCTGGACAGGCATCCGCCGCGGGTCTACAAGGGCCATCACGACCCCCAGATACTGGCGGCCGCCCTGGAGACCATGCACCGGCGGTAGGCAAAGGGAGCTACGCGGGCTGTCGGGCCCACGATGGGTCCATCGGCAGTTGTCGGCAGCGCAGCGGAGTCGGTCATCCATGGGGTACGACGACCACAGGGCAGTGCGCCCGGTGCAGCAGGGTGCGGGCGACCGGACCCGAGCGCGGTCCGAGCACGCTCGTACGGCGGTGCGCGCCGATGACGACCACGGCGGTCTCCCGGGTCGCTGCCAGCAGTTCGGCGGCGGGAGCGGCACGGACCGTGCGGGTCTCCACCGTGACGTCGGGGTACCGGTCCTGCAGCTCGGTGAGGGCGTGACGGGGTACCGCCTCCTCCGCCAGGGCCTTCCTGACGAGCCGTTCCTGGCCCGGACTGCGCGTCGGCACGAGGGAGGGAGGTTCGGGGGTGATGTGGCGACGGCTCCAGGAATGCAGGACACGGAGCCTCGCACCGCGCCGCTCGGCCTCCTGGAAGGCGTAGGCCGCCGCCTGTGTGTCCATGTCGTCCGCGAGTCCGAGCAGCACGTCCCGCCCGTCGTCGCACGGATGGTCCCCGCGGACGACCAGGAGCGGTCCTCGCGCGAGCACGGCCAGCCTCAGACTCACGGAACCGAGGGCCGGGCCGGTCAACGCTCCCAAGCCGCGTGTTCCCACGACGGTAAGTGCCGCGGTCGCGCTCTCGCGCGCCAACGAACGCACCACCCCTTCCTCCGTCGCGGCGGTCTCCACGACCAGTTCGGGGTACCGCGCACGGGTGCGTGACACCGCATGGTTCAGGACCGGTGCGGCCTCGTCGCGATCGGGAACCGCGTACAACACACGCAAGCCGGTGCCGTGCCGGACGGCCTCGGCAGCGGCCCAGTCCAGGGCCCTTACGGAAATCAGAGACCCGTCCACTCCGACGACTACGTAGTGCGAGGTCATGGCTGCACCCGTCCCTTCCTTGAATGATTCGACGGAAGCGACGCTCGACGAGCGCACCGGCCTCCGCGAACGATGCTCCTCGCGGGCCGGCGCCTCGGGCAGCAGCCGGGAGAACCCTGAAAGACGCCGAACGGCCCTTGTCTCAAGGGCCGTTCGGCGTGGAACAGGAGAGGGCGGCAAGGTCCGGAAAAACGCGGTGACGGGGGTTCAGCAAGGGTTCCGCATGTCGTACGGCGAAGACGTCGCAGGCCTCCTCCATGCGCTCCAGGGGAAGGTGCGGGTGACCGGCTGCGCTGTGGACAGCGGTCGGCAGTGGCCACGCACACCACGGTGGGCCTGTCCTTCGAGTGCCGAGATCGCCCGATACCTCCATCTTGAACCTGGGCGCCGCGGCTCGCTCCCCGCAGGGCCGGAATCCTGGGCAAGGCTCCGCCGATCTCGCGGTCTCTTGGGCTGAACGGCCCCTTCCGACCGTTGAGTTGGTCCCAAGCGGCCCTGCGGTGACACCTGCTCGGCCCATGCCGTGGCACGGCCTCGGCTGTCACCGTCGGAGGTGTCACGACGAGGAGGAGGCGGGCCGATGCCCAGTGTCAAGTACGCGAAGAAGCGGTTGTGGCGATGGCGCAGCAACCCACTGCGACGACGCGATGACGTCGTCGAGGCCTGGACGGTGCTGGCCACGTGGACGGCTTTCACAGTGGGCGGTACCGTCGCCGCGCTGGTGACCGCTCATGTCGCGTACGAAGTGTTTGCGGAGCAGCGAGCCGAGCGGCAGTCCGTCCGAGCCACGCTCCTGAACGGGGTTCCCCTCAGCACTCCGACGATCGGTGGCGCCTCCGATCGCAAGACGGCAGCCGTCCGCTGGACGGCGTCCGACGGCTCTACCCGCACCGGCCGGACCCAGGTGAACACCGGGCTCAAGGCCGGATCAAGGGTCACGGTCTGGCAGGACCGCCGTGGCCGTCTCACCGCCGCGCCGCTGAACTCCACCGATGCGGCGATCGAGTCGGGCTTCCTGGGTGCCGCGGCCGCGGCCGGCCTTGCCGGGCTCGTGTTCGGGGCCGGAGCGGTCACCCGGTGGCAGCTCGATCGCCGCCGCCTCGACGCGTGGGAAAGGGAATGGGGTCGGGTGGGGCCACGGTGGAGCCATGAGACCAGCTGAACGCACGACGGATCCGGGCTCCAGGCCGCTGAGCGGCCTGGAGCCCTTCGCGTGTACTTGGCGGGTCGGCCCGGATGCGTGGCCCTGTCCGGCACGCAGCTCGCGGGCTGTACGTGACCGTGCCGGGCCGGTCGGTACTTCCGCAGCCGCCCGGATCAGCGGTTCCGGGTCCAGTCGGCGGCCTCGGGCAGGTCGGTGCCGTGCTCGCGGATCCAGGCATGGTGCCGGCTCCGCGCGTCGGCCATCTGCTGTGCAGGTGGTCCGACAGCGAGAAGCGGCCGGGAACCGCCGTGTGAACGGGACGAGATACGTGCCCGACCGCGGTGCGAGCCTGTGAGCAGGCGCCCGCCTCTCTCACTCCTGCTCGGGTACGACCGCGACGGCGGAGGCGGCGTGATGCAGCACCGCGTGGGCGACGCGCCCCAGTTGGAGTCCGAGGTGCCCCGGGTTGCGCCGCGCACCGACCACCAGCAGATCGGCTTTGCCCGAGGCGTCCAGCAGGACCCTGCGGGCGGGTCCCTCGACCGTGCGCCGGTTCAGGTCCAGATCCGCGGGTACGTTCTCCAGCGCCTTGTCCAGGACGTCGCCGGCATGCAGCTCGTGGAGGCGCGCGGGTTCCCCGGCAAGCAGGGGGTGGTCGGTGGTCTCGTGCGCCGGGCATCGCCAAGCACGTACGGCGTCCAGGGTCGCGTGGCGAAGCTTCGCCTCCTGGACGGCGAAGCGCAGGGCGGCGGAGTCCGTCGTCCTCTCCCCGATGCCCACGACGACACGACCGTGCGTCCGGATGCGGTCCTGGTCGTCGTGGCTGCCGCGGAGCACGATCACCGGGCAGTCCGCACGGGCGGCGACCGTCAGGCTGACCGAACCGAGGAGCATCTCGACGAAGCCGCTGCGACCGCGGGTGCCGAGCACCAGGGCGGCGGCCTCGCGTCCCTCGCGGACCAGCGCGTACTCGGGCTCCTCCGCCAGCACGTCGGCGGAGATCTTCAACTCGGCCCGGCGTGAACCGGCGCGCTGTGCGGCGGTCCGCAGGATGCCCTCGGCCGTGACCTGCTCGGACGGCTTGCCGAGGTCCTGTGGGAGAGCGGCGCCCTCGTAGCGCTCCCAGAGGGAGGCGTACACAAGCCGCAGTGGTGCCCCGCGCAGGGCGGCCTCGTCGGCCGCCCAGTCGACGGCTCGCAGGCTGGGTTCGGATCCGTCGACGCCGACGACGATCGGGAGAGCCATTGGTCTCACCGTCCCGCGCCGAGGACGGACACGATCCGGGCCTTGCCCTTGCCGCTCGGCACCTCGCCGACCGAGTCGCCGGCGGATGCGAGGGGGCGGCCCTCGTGGATGACCGGGGGTTCACCGAACGCTGTTGCGGCCGCTGCCTTCATCGGTCTCTTCTCCTCGGGTTCGGTCAGCTGTGCGGGACGACGGCGACAGGGGCGGTGGAGTGATGCAGGGCGGAGTGCGTGACGTGTCCGACGTGGGTGCCGAACGGGCTGCGCCGGATGCGCCGGCCCACGACGACGAGCGAGGCCTCGCGCGAGGCGTCCACGACGAGTGCGGCCGCGCTGCCGTAACGGGAATCCTCGACGACCTCCACGTCCGGGAACTTCTCCCGCCATGGACCCAGCACCTCGGCCACGGCCTCGGCCGCGCTCAGGGCCAGTGCCTCGTTCAGCGCCGGATTCACGGGCGTGCCGTACGCGTAGTACGGCGGCGGGTACCAGCCGTGGACGACCCGCAAGGACGCCGCACGGCGTTCGGCGGCGTCGAAGGCGAACTGGAGCAGGGTCTCGTCCGGATGCGCGACGTCGAGGCCGAGGACCACGGGCCGGAACGGCGTCGCGGTGGACGGAGCACCCGCCGGGTCCAGTTCGTGCTCGTCTGCGGCTGTCTCCAGTGCGCGGATCACTACGACCGGGCTGTCCGCGTGAGCGACGGTGGACAGACCGACCGATCCGACCATGAACCCGCCGATCCCGCCGAGGCCGCGCGAGCCCAGGACGAGCAGTTCGGCGCTCTTCGCCGCCTCGGCCAGAGCGTCACCCGGCCGGCCGGAGAGCTGCTCCGTGCGCACCTCGACGCCGGGGTGACGCAGCCGGACCGCCTCCGCGGCTTCCCGGGGAATCCTCTCGGTCCAGTGCTGCCGGGTCTCGGCCCCCAGGAGCGGGGACTCGGCCATGGGCTCCGGCACCGGCTCCCACACGTGCACGATCTTCAGCGGCAGGCCGCGCAGCTCCGCCTCACGGGCCGCCCATTCTGTGGCGGCCCGGCTCTCCTGCGAGCCGTCGAGACCTACGGTGATGGTGCGGAGCATGATCTCTGCCTCCTGGGGCGAGGGGTCGGATTCCGGAGTCGTTTTCGAGGGGTTCGTCGTGCAGGGGCCGCTGGTTCCGAATCCGGACCGCCCGGCTCCCCGCACGGCGGTGCGCGGCGGGCCGGGTGATCGGCCCACGTCGCCGTCGGTACTCAGCGCAGCCAGCTGTGGTCGCGGACGAAGGGCAGCCTGGCCCAGAGCCTGCCCCCGCCCAGGGTGTCGCCGGCGGCGACAGCGGCCAGGACGATCAGGGCGACGGCGTAGATCACGTGGTAGTCGACGAACGGGTTCGTCGACATGCTCGGCGTGCCGTCCGGGAGATGCTTGACCGGCGGCCACTCCGCGATCCACATCAGCGCCATCATCGCGGTGCCGGCGACGGCGGCGATGCGCAGCGCGACACCGCCGACCAGGGCGAGGCCGATCCCGAGCAGACCGAGCATGAACAGCCGGTCGGCCCACGGGTCACCGGCCCAGGAGTGGAAGGCCGACTCCATCGGCCCGGCGGCTACGGAGCCGAGGAACCCCTTCGTCGGCGAGCCGCCGTCGGTCCAGCCTTTGCCGGAGGGGGTGGCGTAGCCGAACCCGAAGGCCTTGTCGAGGAAGGCCCACAGGAAGACGAACCCCGTGAGCAGGCGCAGGGACGCGAAGGCGTAGGCCCGCGCGGTGTGCGTGGCGGTGCCCGCCGACACGGCCGACTCGGATGCGGGGGCGGTCCGGTTCCGGCGGAACGACGGCAGGTGGAAGCCGGAGCTCCGGTGAGGGTGCTCGTGCACGGCCATGGTCAGGATTCCCTTCAGGGGCGCTCGGGTCGGTGTCTGACACCCCTCACTCTGGCCGTGTCCGCCGGTCGGCGGCGGATGCCGAAGGTCCGCGGTCACGGGGCCGAACGGCCCTCTTGTCAAAGGCCGTTGGGCGTCGTGATGCATGTGGTGGATGAAGTCGAGGGTGTTGCCGCGCCTGCCGGCCGGCCGGCCGCGAGGTCGGGGCGGATCAGGGTGCCCGACCGGCCGTGCACGATCTCGTACGCCGCGTCCGGGGCTCCTGTGGCGGCGAGACCTCCGGTCCGTTCCACGAATCGCGCGGCGCCCTCGGCCTTGCACCGCCGCGGCCCCTGTCCGTCGGCAGGTATCCATGTCCGAAGCCGACGGCAGCGGCCAAGGGCCCTACCCGGCACTCGGCTCTCAGCAGGCAGAAAGACCGCGGGCCCTGAACTGTTCGCGGACCCGTTCGGTCAGGGCGGGTTCGGGAACCGGGTTGTCCCGCAGGGGGAAGGGGATGCCGAGGGCCTCGTACTTGGCGGCGCCCAGTCTGTGGAAGGGCAGGACGTCCACGCGGTCGACGTTGGCGAGTCCGGAGAGGAAGCGGGCGAGTCCGTCGATGGGCTCAGGGGCGTCGGTCCGGCCGGGGACGAGGACGTAGCGGATCCACACCGGGATGCCGAGACGGTCGAGGCGGGTGGCGAAGTTGAGTGTGGGGGCGAGCTCGCCGCCCGTCAGTTCGCGATAGGCGGCGACGTCGAAGGACTTGATGTCGAGCAGCACCAGGTCGGTGTCGGTGAGGAGTCGGTCGGTGGCGCGGGCGCCGAGGAAGCCGGAGGTGTCCAGGGCGGTGTGCAGTCCGGCCTCCTTGCAGCGGCGCAGCAGGGCGGCGGTGAAGACGGGCTGGAGGAGGGGCTCGCCACCGGTGATGGTCACGCCTCCCCCGGCGGTGGTGATGAACGGCCGGTATTTCTCGATCTCCGCCATCACCTCGTCGACGGTGGCCTCCTTCCCGTCGCGCATGTGCCAGGTGTCGGGGTTGGCGCAGTAGAGGCAGCGCAGTGGGCAGCCGTTGACGAAGAGGACGAACCGGGTCCCGGGACCGTCCACGCCGGTGGACAGGTCCCAGGAGTGGATCCGGCCCGTCGTCATGGTCTTCACAGCGTTCCGTGGAAGGTGCGGCTGATCACGTCGAGCTGCTGTTCGCGCGTGAGGCGGACGAAGTTGACGGCGTATCCGGAGACCCGGATGGTCAACTCCGGGTACTTGTCCGGGTGTTCCATCGCGTCCTCCAGGGTGGCCCGGTCCAGGACGTTGACGTTCATGTGGAAGCCGCCGGAGGCCGTGTACGCGTCGAGGATGCCGACCAGATGGCCGACGCGCTCGCCGGGCACGTGTCCCAGGCCCTCCGGGGTGATCGTCGTCGTCAGCGAGATGCCGTCGCGGGCGTGCTCGTAGGGCAGTTTGGCGACGGAGAGCGCGGAGGCGGCCACCCCGTGCCGGTCGCGGCCGTTCATCGGGTTGGCGCCGGGGGCGAAGGGCCGGCCGGCGCGGCGGCCGTCGGGTGTGTTGCCGGTGTGCTTGCCGTAGACGACGTTCGAGGTGATCGTCAGGACCGACTGGGTGTGTTCGGCGCCCCGGTAGGTGGGGTGCTCGCGCACCTTCGTCATGAAGGTGTCCACCAGGCCGACGGCGATGGTGTCCGCCCGGTCGTCGTTGTTCCCGTACGCCGGGTAGTCGCCCTCGATCGCGTAGTCCACGGCCAGCCCGGTCTCGTCGCGGATCACCTTGACCCGGGCGTACTTGACGGCGGACAGGCTGTCGGTGGCGACCGACAGGCCGGCGATGCCGCAGGCCATGAAGCGGTGCACGGGATGGTCGTGGAGCGCCATCTCGACGCGCTCGTAGGCGTACTTGTCGTGCATGTAGTGGATGACGTTGAGTGCGTTGACGTAGGTCTCCGCGAGCCAGTCCAGCATGCCGTCGTACGCCTTCGACAGCTCCTCGTACTCCAGGTACTCACCGGTCAGGGGCGGAGTCTCGGGGGCGATCCGCTCGCCGCTGATCTCGTCCCGGCCGCCGTTGATCGCGTAGAGCAGCGCCTTGGCGAGGTTGACCCGGGCGCCGAAGAACTGCATCTGCCTGCCGACGGCCATCGCGGAGACACAGCAGGCGATCGCGGTGTCGTCGCCGGTGCGGGGCCGCATCAGTTCGTCGGACTCGTACTGGACGGCGCTGGTGTCGATGGAGACCTTGGCGCAGAACTCCTTGAAGCCGGACGGGAGTCGGGGCGACCAGAGCACGGTGAGGTTGGGTTCGGGGGCCGGACCCAGGTTGTAGAGGGTCTGCAGGAAGCGGAACGAGGTGCGGGTGACGAGCGTGCGGCCGTCCTCGCCGATGCCGCCGATGGATTCCGTGACCCAGGTCGGGTCACCGGAGAACAGGGCGTCGTACTCGGGGGTGCGCAGGAACCGTACGATGCGCAGCTTGATCACGAAGTCGTCGATCAGTTCCTGGGCGTGGGTCTCGTCGAGGACGCCCGCGGCCAGGTCGCGCTGGAGGTACACGTCGAGGAAGGTCGAGGTGCGGCCCAGCGACATCGCCGCGCCGTTCTGTTCCTTCACGGCGGCGAGATAGCCCAAGTAGAGCCACTGCACGGCCTCGTGGGCGGTGCCGGCGGGGCGGGAGACGTCGCAGCCGTAGGTCGCGGCCATCCTGGTCAGCTCGTCCAACGCCCTGATCTGCTCGGCGAGTTCCTCGCGGTCGCGGATGATGTGCTCGGTCGACGGCGCGGCGTCGAGTCCGGCGCGTTCCGCGCGCTTGGCGGCGATGAGCCGGTCCGTGCCGTACAACGCCACGCGCCGGTAGTCGCCGATGATCCGGCCGCGGCCGTACGCGTCGGGCAGGCCGGTGATGATGCCGGCCTTGCGGGCGGCGCGCATGGCGGGGGTGTACGCGTCGAAGACGCCGTCGTTGTGGGTCTTGCGGTAGGTCCCGAAGACGCGGGTGACGAACTCGTCGGGCTCGTAGCCGTACGCCTTCAGTCCGCTCTCGACCATCCGCAGACCGCCGTTGGGCATGATGGCGCGCTTCAGCGGCGCGTCCGTCTGCAGGCCGACGATCAACTCCCGGTCGCGGTCGATGTATCCGGGCGCGTGCGAGGTGATCGTCGACGGGGTGGCGGTGTCGACGTCGAGGATTCCCCGCCGCCGCTCCTCCGGGAAGAGCGCGCTGACCGTACCCCAGACGGCTCGGGTGCGCTCCGTCGGGCCGGTCAGGAAGGTCGCGTCTCCTTCGTAGGGTGTGTAGTTGGCCTGGATGAAGTCACGGACGTCGACGTGCTCGCGCCACACCGTCCCGGCAAAGCCCTGCCATGCCTCGGCCGTCCGGCCTCCGGCCGTCACCGTTGTGGTCATCGCCGGTCTCCCCTCACGCTGCTCGGAATGTCCTGCACCTTCGATACTTGTCGTCGGGGAGGACCGTCACGAGGGCCGGACAGTACCGGGCGGGACGCCGAACGCCCTCGTTCGAGGGCCGTTCGGCCCACCCCGCGATCGCGGAGGTCAGGAATACCGCTCCACCCCGTACTGCGTGCGGCCGCCGACGAGCTCCCGTCCGGTGACCAGTTCGGACGCGATGCGGATGAAGACGTCGTGGGGCGAGGCCACCCAGGAACGGGGTCCTGTCCGGGTGAGGCGATCATGCTCGGCGGGATCGCTCACCACCATCGCGCGCCCCGTCACGACGACGCTCCAGCCGGAGTGTGCGGCCGCGTCCACCGCGTCGGCCTCGAACGCCACCACCACTCCGTCGATGGAGCGGGCCAGTTCGGAGTCCGCCGCCGTCCGCAGCACGACGGCGGACTCGGCGTCGAGACAGAAATTGACCGGCAGGACCGCGGGCAGGGCGTCCCGTGTGTGGACGACCCTGCCGACCTGCGCGTCGCCGAGCCGGTCCAGGCATTCCTGCATGCCGAGTTCACGAAAGCCGTCGTTGGGATTCATCAGCGGAGTCAACTCTCACGCGCACAGCGCTTCGGCCACAAGAGACGCTTCTGCCTGTGGCGGGACAACGACCGAGGCCGAGGCTCAATCGGCCTCGCTGGTCTCCGGAGAACGGAGAGGGTCATTCCTTCCTGGGGTCCGCGCGGTGCCCGGATCACCGCACCGCGATCCGGCGTCCGCTGATCCGGTCCTGTTCGACGCGTACCCACAGGTCGCGCTCTTCGCCGCCGGCCCAGGGACGGCTGTAGGCGAGGGCGTCGAGCCGGCGCCTGACGTCCGGGGCGGTCACGGCCCGGGCGCTGCCCTGGACGAGTACGCTCCAGCCCTGGCTGAGGGCCTCGTCGACGTGATCGACCTGGAAGGCCACGTTCGATCCGACCGCTGCCGCGATCGTCGAACCCGGCGCGGTCCTGAAGGCGATCGAGCCGTCGATGACGCTGTAGTTGACGGGAAGGATGACAAGGCCGCCCTCAGCCACGGTGGCGAGCCTTCCGACGCCGTGCGTCGACAGCCGCGCAAGGCAGTCCCCCGGGCCGAGTTCGATCAGTTCGGAGTGGCCGGCCGCCTGGCCGAGGCCGGGCGGCAGGTCGGATTCACCGCCGTGCAGGGCGGCGACGGTCGTGTCCAAGGCGTCCGCGAGCCGGATCAGGACGCTCGTCCCGGGCCTCGCCGTGGACTGTTCCTCCAGGTACCGGAGGTAGCCGGCCGCTGTGCCCGCTCGGGCGGCCGTGGCTTCCCGGGTCAGGCCGAGTTCCTCACGTCGCGCGGCGATACGCCGTCCGATGTCGCCCGGTGCCGCCGCGGCCGAAGCCGCCGTGCGGACCGTCGGCCGGGATGTCTTCGTCATGTCTGCTGTGGCGACCGGCGTCACCCCGGGTCCGCCCTCGTCCTGCGGCGTACCGCTGGGCATGCGCGTTCGTGTCTGTTCGGACATGGCCTTCGCCTCCTTCCGTCAGGGCGTCCTGACCGTCAGAACGTCGTGCTGCGGCTCGCCGAGGACCACCTTGAGCGCGCCCGTGTCGGCGGCCCGAGCGAAGACGTCGTACGCCTCCTCCATGCTGTCCAGCGGGAAAGTGTGGGTGACGAGAGAGGCGGCAGGGAGCCGGCCCGCGGCCATCATGCGCAACAGGGTGGGGGTGGAGTAGGTGTCGACCAGTCCGGTGGTGATCGTCACGTTCTTGATCCACAGGCTTTCGAGGTGCAGGGTCGCGGGCTTGCCGTGCACGCCGACGTTGGCGACGTGTCCGCCGGGCCGGACCATGCGCGTGCACATCTCGAAGCTCTCCGGGACCCCCACCGCTTCGATGACGACATCGGCGCCGAGCCCGTCGGTGAGGTCGGAGACGAGTTGCTCGGCCTCCTCGCCGGCCGTCGCGACAGCGTCGGCGCCGAGACGCTTGGCGGCGTCGAGTCGGGCCGCCGCGAGGTCCACGGCGATGGTCTTCTCGGGCGAGAACAGGCGCGCCGTCGCGATGGCGGCGAGTCCGACGGGCCCGGCTCCGACCACGGCGACGGTGTCTCCGGGGCGTACCCGGCCGTTGAGCACGCCGACCTCGTAGGCGGTGGGGAAGATGTCGGCCAGCAGGACCGCGTCCTTGCTGTCCACGGCCCCTGGCAGGAGATGGGTGGACAGATCGGCGTGCGGGACGCGGACGTATTCGGCCTGGGTGCCGTTGATCAGGTGGCCGAGGATCCAGCCACCGTCGGCACGGCACTGGCCGTATGCGCCCTCCCGGCAGAAGCGGCAGCGACCGCACGCAGTGATGCAGGAGACCAGGACACGATCGCCCGGCCGGACGGTACGCACGTCGCTGCCGACCTCGACGATCTCACCGACGGCCTCGTGACCGAGGACCGTGCCAGGGGTTACTTCCGGCACGTCGCCCTTGAGGATGTGCAGGTCGGTTCCGCAGATGGTGACGGTGTCGACACGGACAATGGCGTCGGTGGCTTCCTGGATACCGGGATCAGCCACGCCCTCCCACGCGGACTTTCCCGGGCCGTGGAACACGAGTGCCTTCATGGCAATCCCTTCAAGTCGTGACGTGACCTGGTATTTCCAGCCTGACCGGGACGGATCGTTCGCGCATGGGCCGGTCGGTCCCCACCGCGGGACCGGGCGGCCCCTGCCGGCTCGCAGCCCGCGCTCTTGGGACCGGACCTCGCAGCCCGCGCCCCTGGGACCGGACCTCAGTCGTGCGGGACCACCGCGACCGGTGCTGCGGAGTGATGCAGTACCGCCTGGGTCACCGGGCCGGTATGAGGGCCGACCGGACTCTGCCGGTTTCGGCGACCGATCACGACCAGGTCCGCGTTTCGTGAAGCGTCCACGAGATGGCGGCCCGCACCGCCCACCACCGCCTGCTCGTGGACCGTGACGCAAGGGAACTTCTCGCGCCAGGGACGCAACACGTCGGCCAGGCGCCGCTGCGCCTCGACGAGCGATTCCGCGTCGACCACCGGATCGGTGGCACCGCTGTCGCCGTAGTAGGGCGGCACGCTCCCGCCATGGACGACGCGCAAGTCCGCCATCCTGCGAGCCGCCTCCTGGAAGGCGAATTCGATCACGGAGGCGTCCGAGTGCTCCAGGTCGAGGCCGAGGACCACGTCCCGGATTTCGTGGACCTCCTCGGAGACTTCCGCCGCGCGTACGAGGACGATCGGCGTCCGGCTCCGGGCCACCACGGCCTGCGCGACGGAACCCGTCAGGAAACCGGCGACCCCGCTCAGCCCCCTGGACCCGAGGACCAGCAGTTCGGCCTCCTCGGCCATGGCCAGCAGCACCGTTGCGGGCTGCTCTGCGACGCGCTCGGCGCTGACCGACAGACCCGGATGAATCGCGGCCAGCTGGGCCGCGGTCTCGTGCGGCAGACGTTCGGCCCACGCGCGCTGCGGATCGTCCTCCGGCTGCGGAACGGAGACGCCGGCCAGCGGGGCGTATACGTAGGGGTGCCACTGCCAGGCGTGCACGACACGCAGGTGGGCGTCCGTGCGCAGGGCCTCACGAGCTGCCCAATCGGCTGCCGCGAGACTCTCGGGCGAACCGTCCAGACCGACGACGATGGTGTGGGACATGTGCTGGCCTCCTTGAGGGATTCGTGATCAGCTTGGTGTTCGCCCGGCTGCGGGAGGAGGGGCCGCTGGTCCTCGAAGGGGACCGACCAGCCCCATGCGTAAGGGGACTTCACGACCCCGCCGACACAGACCCGCCGACGCGGTTCGCCGAGCGGCGGTTCGCGTGGGCCGGCCGGGCAGCCGTCGGTGGAGCACCCCGTTCCCCGCGCGCCCGAGCGCGGCGGGGCGCCCCCGCACATGCACGGGGGCGCCCCGACTCTTACCGTTCGGTCACCGCAGCCAGGTGTTGCGGTTCACGATGGGCAGTCGCTCCCAGAGCTTTCCGAGGCCCCAGGTGGCACCGGCGCCCGCCGCGGCCAGGGCGATCAGGACAACCGCGTAGATCACGTGATAGTCCGTGAACGGGTTGGGCGACATGCTCGGTGAACCGTCGGACAGATGCCGGGCCGGCGGCCACTCGGCGAGCCACATGAACGCCATCATCACCGTGCCCGCCAGCGCTGCGAGCCGCAGCGCGACACCCGCGACGAGCGCCACGCCTACGCCGAGCAGGCCGGCCATGAACAGCCAGTCGACCCAGCCGGCGCCGGCCCAGGAGTGGAACGTCGACTCCATCGGTCCGGCCGCGACACCGCCGAGGAAACCCTTCGTGGGCGAGCCGCCGTCGATCCAGCCCTTGCCGGACGGGGTCGCGTAGCCGAACCCGAAAGCCTTGTCGAGGAACGCCCACAGGAACACGAACCCGGTCAGCAGACGCAGACCCGCGAGGGCGTACGAGCTGACCGCCGTGGCCGACGAGGCCACGGCCTCACCCGGCGCCTGTGCCGAACGGGTCCTGCGCAGCGACGGGAAGCGGAACCCTGCGTGACGGTGAGACTGCTCGTGGACTGCCATGATGTTGATCCCTCCCAGGGTGTTCGATGAAGTCGTGAGGTTTTCCGTTGCGGGTTCAATGTCCTTCCGCGGAAGGGGAATTCGGAGGGGCCGCGAGTCCCTGAAGGCAGGGCCGAACGTCCCGATCCGGGGCCCGGCAGGTCGGCCGGTCGCACGCGATCACCCGAACTCGGCCTGTTCGGGGCAGAGTTCGTGACCCGCACCGGTCCGTGTCCAAGGCGTCGGCGCACGTCACGCACCGGACCGCCTTCGCCGCCACGGTCGAAAAGAAGCTGGGACAGCAGTCGAATAGAAGCTGGAACAGCAGCGGACCACGCGCGCGCGGCCAGTCGCCGGCTCACCGAGCCGGCCAGCGGTGCAGGGAGTACGCCCGCCCCACGCGCGCCGGCCACGGTGAGCTCGGTGTCCTTGCCGTGGTGCGCCGACACACGTAACTCGGCGCCGCGCAGGGCCGGTTCCTCGGCGGCCCGGTCCAGCGCTCGTACGGCGATGAGCGAGCCGTCGACGCCGACCGTCATCTGACGGACGATCACCTCCCTTGCTCCCCCGGCCCGTTGGCACCTTGTCGGTGGGCCCTAGGTCGCGGCCGACGCCCCGTCCCTGCCGTCGGCGAGCGCGGCCCGGCCGGCTTCGAGGCGGGCGGCCGGAACCCGGAACGGCGAACAGGAGACGTAGTCGAGCCCGATGTCGTGGAAGAAGTGGATGGAGTCGGGGTCTCCGCCGTGTTCGCCACAGACGCCGATCTTCAGACCGGGGTGGGCGACGCGGCCCTCCTCGACGGCGATGCGTATCAGACGTCCGACGCCGTCGCGGTCGAGGGTCTCGAACGGCGAGGCGGGGAAGACTCCCTGGGCCAGATAGGCGGGGAAGAAGGACGCTTCGACGTCGTCGCGGGACAGGCCCCAGGCCGTCTGGGTCAGGTCGTTGGTGCCGAAGGAGAAGAAGTCGGCCGCCTCGGCGATCCGGCCGGCGGTCAGCGCGGCCCGGGGCAGCTCGATCATCGTGCCGATGGGGCACTCGACGGTGAGCCCGGACTCCCGTGAGACGTCGGCGAGGACGCGCTCCGCCGCGGCGCGGACGATCCGCAGTTCCTCGACCGTGCCGACCAGGGGGACCATGATCTCCGCATGGGGTTCTCCCCCGGCGCGCAGTCGTTCGACGACGGCTTCGGCGATCGCCCGTACCTGCATTTCGACCAGGCCGGGGACGACGAGAGCAAGGCGGACGCCGCGCAGTCCGAGCATGGGGTTGGACTCGTGCATGCGCTCGACCGCGGCGAGCAGGCGGCGGTCGTGCTCGGTGGGCCGGGTGGCGACACGGACGGCGAGCTCGGTGCGGTCGGGCAGGAACTCGTGCAGCGGCGGGTCGATGAGGCGGATCGTCACCGGGAGCCCGTCCATCGCGGCGAGGATTCCGGTGAAGTCGCCTCGCTGGAGGGGCAGAAGGGCGTCCAGGGCGGCGCGGCGTCCGGACTCGTCCTCGGCGAGGATCATCGCTTCGACCAGGCTCCGGCGCTCGCCGAGGAACATGTGCTCGGTGCGGCACAGCCCGATGCCTTGAGCGCCGTGACGGCGGGCGCGGGCCGCGTCCTCGGGGGTGTCGGCGTTGGCGTGAACCTCCAAGTGCCGTACGGAGTCGGCGTGCTGGAGCGTACGGGCGACCGCCTCGGTCAGTGCGCCCTCGCCTTCTCCGGTGTCGAGGAAGTGCCCGACCGGGGAGTCGGCCAGCGGCAGGGCTCCGAGATGGACGGTCCCCGACGTGCCGTCCACGGAGATCACGGTGCCCTCGGCGAGCACGGTCCCGTCGGGTGCGGTGAGGGTGCGGGATGCGACATCCACCGTCAGCTCCTCGGCACCGCACACACAGACCTTGCCCATCCCTCGGGCGACGACGGCCGCATGGCTGGTCTTGCCGCCCCGGCTGGTCAGCACGGCCTCGGCCGCGACCATCCCGGGCAGGTCGTCGGGCGTCGTCTCACGCCGTACGAGGACCACGTGCTCCCCCGCGTCCGCGCGCCGTACCGCCTCCGCCGAGTCGAAGACGATCGCGCCGACCGCGGCGCCGGGCGAGGCGGGGACACCGTGCGCCAGCGGCGCGGCCTCCGCGTGCGCCGCGAACCGGGGGAACATCAGCCGTGCCAGTTGCGCCCCGCCGACCCGGGCCAGTGCTTCGTCCTCGCCGATCAGCTTCTCGTCGACGAGCGCCTCCGCGATCCGGAAGGCGGCCTCGGCGGTGCGCTTGCCGACCCTGGTCTGCAGCATCCAGAGCCTGCCGCGCTCGACGGTGAACTCGATGTCGCACAGGTCGCGGTAGTGGTGCTCCAAGGTCTCCATGTGCTGGAGGAGCTGACGGTAGGAGGCCGGGTCCAGGCGCTCCAGTTCGGCGAGCGGGACGGCGTTGCGGATGCCGGCGACGACGTCCTCGCCCTGGGCGTCGGGAAGGTAGTCGCCGTAGACGCCCCGTGCGCCGGTGGCCGGGTCGCGGCTGAAGGCGACGCCCGTGCCGGAGTCCGGGCCGAGGTTGCCGAGGACCATCACCTGGATGTTGACGGCGGTCCCGAGGTCGTCGGGGATGTGCTCACGGCGACGGTAGAGACCGGCTCGCTCGCCGTTCCAGGAGTCGAAGACTGCGCGGATCGCCCGCTGGAGCTGTTCGGCCGGGTCCTGCGGGAACTCCTCGCCGGTCGCGTCGCGGATGACCTGCTTGAAGTGCTCGACGAGCGCCATGGGCTCGTCCCCGGCAGCGTGCCGGTCGAAGCGTTCAGGTGCGATGCCGAGGACCGTGCGGCCGTACATCTGGAGGAGCCTGCGATAGGAGTCCCACGCGACATGCTCGCTGCCGGTGACCTTGGCGAGGCCGAGGACGGATTCGTCCCCGAGGCCGATGTCGAGGATGGTCTCCATCATTCCGGGCATCGAGAACTTGCTGCCCGAACGGACCGAGAGCAGCAGCGGGTTGTCCCGGCCGCCGAGCTCGCGACCGGTGCTCCGCTCCAACTCGGCGAGCGCGTGTACGACTTGCGCACCCAGCTCGCCCGGTTCCTCCCCGGTGGCCAGGTACTCGCGGCAGGCCTCGGTGGTGACGGTGAAGCCGGGCGGAACGGGAAGTCCCAGCCGGGTCATCTCCGCGAGATTGGCCCCCTTGCCACCGAGCAGGTCCGCCATGTCGCGGCCCCCGTCGGCGAATTCGTACACATAGCGGGTCATATCCTTCACCCTCCGGGTGTCTTCAGTGGTGTCTTCAGTGGTGCAAAACGACGGCAGGACAGGCGAGTTCGTACACGTAGTGGCAGCGACTCATGCCCTTCACCGACCTCGGGGTTCAGGCGTGCGGGACGACGGCGACGCAGCAGTCGGCATGGTGCAGCACGGCGTGGGCGACCGGACCGAGGTAGGCCCCGAAGCGGGTCTCGCGTTCTCTGCGTCCCACCACGATCAGCGCGGCGCTCGCGGAGGCGCGGATGAGCTCAGGGGCCGCGCGGCCGCGCCTCACGGTCTCGGCGACGGGAACCTCGGGGAACTTCTCGCACCAGGGGCGCAGGGTGGCGACGACGGCGTTCTCGTGCTCGGCGAGCAGCTCCGGGCCGCTCACTCGTGCGAGCGGGTCCGTGGCATCGGAACGCGGGGCACCGAAGGCGTGGACGACGTGCAGCGCGGCGCCACGGAGCCGGGCGGCGTCGAACGCGAACGCGATCAGCTCGTCGCACGGCTTGTCGGTGTCGAGGCCGAGGACCACGTCGCGGTACGGCACCTGCGGGATCTCGTCCGGTGAGATGCCGTCCGGTGCCGCGAAGTGCTCGTCACACGTGCCGACGCCGGCCCGCACCAGGACCACCGGGACCGGTGACCTGGAGACGACCCGCTGAGAGATCGAACCCAGCAGGTACCCCGTCACTCCGCTGAGCCCGCGGGAGCCGAGTACCAGCAGGGCGGCCTCGTCGGCCGCGGCGAGCAGAGCGGTCACCGGCGTCTCCACGACGGACCGGCCGAGCACCCGCAGACCGGGGTGCGCCGCACGAAGTCCTTCCGAGACCCCTGTCAGCAGGTCCTCGGCCCAGGAACGCCGGGTCATGTCGGCCGGCCCGGACGGGGCCGGCCGCGGATGCGGCTGCCACGCGTGCACCAGAGTGAGCGCCGAACCCCGGCGCAGGGCCTCACGGGCCGCCCAGTGCGCGGCGGCCAGACTCTCCGGGGACCCGTCGATCCCCGTCGCGACCGGTCGAAGCATGATCCGCACCTCCAGCGTCGTGCGTTCGGCCGGGACTCCACGGGCCGGACGGCGGTCACCGCCGCCCGCGGAATCCCTTTGTCCCATCGAGCCTGGTACGGGGCGAGGCTCACGCGCAGGGGCCGGGCAGTACCTTCCGCCGGGCCGATCGGCCCCGACCGATGCCATGCGGCCCGCAGCGGGGGCCGCATGGCCCATGGCGGCGGGCGGAGCCTGGGCAGAGATTGGGAGTGGAGGGATCACGCGCCAGGAAGAGGCAGGATCATGAACACTTCCACCACATCCACCATGCTGCGGGCGCTGCCCGCCGACCACCGGGAACGGCTGATGCAGGTGGCCCGCGAGGTGTCGTTCCCCGCGGGCACCCGCCTTTTCGGGGAAGGCGGCCACGCGGACCGGTTCTGGATCATCCGGACCGGCACGGTGGCCCTCGACCTGCGGGTGCCGGGCCGCCGCGCGGCCGTCATCGAGATCCTCGGACACAACGAACTCGTCGGCTGGTCCTGGCTGTTCCACCCGCACACCTGGCATCTGGGCGCCAAGGCGACCAGCCCGGTGCGCGCCTACGAATTCGACGCCGAGACGGTCAGGACGATGTGCCGGGCCGATCCCGGATTCGGCGCCGCCGTGACCCGGTGGGTCGGCGAGATCGTCGCCCACCGGCTCCAGTCGACCCGGACCCGGCTGCTCGACCTGTACGCCCCCTACGGCAGCGGTGACCCCCGCTGACCGACGTATCCGGAACCGACCGAGGAGTCACCGTGCACGGCAGTCCGCACATCGTGAGCGACGTGATGACCCACACCGTCGCCGCCATCGGCCGTGGGGCCGGTTTCAAGGAGATCGTGCAGCTGATGGAGCAGTGGCAGGTCAGTGCCCTGCCCGTCGTGGAGGGCGAGAGCCGGGTGATCGGGGTCGTCTCCGAAGCCGATCTGCTCCCCAAGGAGGAGTTCCGCGACGGCGACCCCGACCGGTACACGCAACTGCGGCGGCTGAACGATCTCGCCAAGGCGGGCGGGTTGACCGCGGAGGAGCTGATGACGTCTCCGGCGGTCACCGTGCGCGCGAACGCGACCCTCGCGCAGGCCGCCCGCATCATGGCGCACGCCAAGGTCAAGCGGCTGCCGGTCGTGGACGAGATAGGCGGCCTCGAGGGCGTCGTCAGCCGCGGTGACCTCCTCAAGGTGTTCCTGCGCAGTGACGAGGACATCGCCGAGGAGGTGCGCCGGGAGATCGTTTCCTACCTCTTCCACGGGTCGCCCTCAGCGGTCCGCGTCCAGGTGCGGGGCGGTGTCGTCACCCTGTCCGGACACGTCCGCGACACCGCACTGGTGCCGGTGGCCGCCCGGCTGGTGCGGGCCGTGGAAGGAGTGGTGGACGTCGGATTCGACCTCCCGGGCCCGGAGCGCGTCAGGGAGCGGTGAGACGACCGCGAGTGCGGCGCCGTCCAGATCCTCCCGGGCCTGCTCAGCCATCGGGCGACGGCACCCCGCTCAGGGCCGGCCGAACCTCCAAAGGATCACTCGCGGTCCCGGACCGGGCGCGGATGGGGCCGGTCGGCCCTAGTGCATCCGGGCCTGAGGGGTGATGATCGGCGTCAGCGGGATCACGGTGCGTGGTCCATCACTGAACAAGGGGTCGCCATGGCCGAGGCGCGTACGTTTTCCGAGCAGAACCCGATCCGGGTCTTCCTGCTGGACGACCACGAGGTGGTACGCCGTGGTCTGACCGACCTCCTGGACGCCGAACCGGACATCTCGGTCGTCGGTGACGCGGGCAGCGTCGAGCACGCCCTGGTGCGCGGCCCGGCGCTGCGCCCTGACGTCGCCGTCCTCGACGTACGCCTGCCGGACGGCGACGGCATCAGCGTCTGCCGGGAACTGCGCAGCCAGATGCCCGAGCTGTCCTGCCTGATGCTGACGTCGTTCGACGACGAGGAAGCCCTGCTCGACGCGATCATGGCCGGGGCCTCGGGCTACGTACTGAAACAGATCAAGGGAACCGACCTGATCTCCGCGGTCCGCACCGTCGCCTCCGGCCAGTCGATGCTGGACCCCACCACGACCGCCCGGCTGATGCGCAAACTGCGCGCCGATCCGGCCGAGGAGCCGGCCCTCTCCCCCGAGCTCGCCAGCCTCTCGCCGCGCGAACGGGACATCCTCGCGCTGATCGGGGACGGGCTCACCAACCGCGAGATCGGCAAAGAGCTCTATCTGTCCGAGAAGACGGTGAAGAACCACATCTCCCGGCTGCTGGCCAAGCTCGGCGTCCAGCGTCGCGTCCAGGCCGCGGTCCTGGCCAACCACCTCGAACACCCCGACACGAGGAACCAGCACCCCACCCGTTGAGTCCTCGACGGGCTCACGGTCGACCTGTCTCGGGGGCCCCGTCCGGTGACACGGGCACCCGCCACTCCAGCAGCGTGCCGCCGCTCTCCTCACGCTCGCCCGGCGTGAGGGTCCCGCCGAGGACGGCGGCCCTCTCCGCCATGTTCTTGAGGCCACTGCCCGGCACGCCGACCGTTCCGGCACCGGAGTGCCGGGCCACGTTGCTGAGCGCCTCGCCGAGTACCGCGACCGCGTGGTCCGCGACGCCGCCGGGAACGTCGGTGTCGACAAGGCCCTCGATCCGCGGCGCGGGAGCGGACCCGTGGGAGAGCGTTGCCGCCGCCACCGCCCCGGTCACCCTGCCTCGCGGCATCGAGTCGCAGCTCGGAATGTGCTGCTCCGAGCGTTCGCGCGTATCCCTGGTCATCAAAGGCCTCACCGAAGGCCCCCCACCCGCGAGTTGGGCAACACCGCGTCGTGGCCGGTCGAGGTTCGCCCGGCCACGACAGTTGTCGAGCGGGGTCGGGGGGTCAGCCTTCCGGGACGTGTGCCGTCAACGCGGTGCGGATGCCGGCCGCCCATGCCTCGATCCGCTCGAAGTCACGGAAGTCGCCGCCCTTGCCGGAGGAGACGATCTTCCGGGCGATGAACCCCCTCGCCCCCTCTTCGAGGCACCCGCCGAACGTGACGTGTTCCGTCACGTCGAGCCGGTCCATCGCCCGTTTCACGGCGGGCACGGGCGGGATGTCGCGTTCCGAGGCGGAGGCGTCGAGGGGACCGCTGCTGAAGAACCACAGGGGCAGCCCGGCGAGCGCGCGGCGGTGTCGGCGCACGAAGCGACGGGCGTCCTTGTGCCAGCGCCCCGCGTACAGGCCTCCACCGACCACAACGGCGTCGTACGGTTCGACACTCGTCACGGAGCGGGCCGGCAGCGCCTCGGCCGACATCCCTTCCTTGCGCAGGACCTCGGCGACGGTCTCCGCGATCTGCGCCGTGGATCCGTTGGTCGTCCCGTAGGCGACCAGAACGTTGCTCGGCATGGCGGTTCGCCTCCTCTCACAGCCTGCGCAGCCAGTCCTCGGTGACTCCGTGCACGGCCGGCTGGTCCGGGCGCAGGTGCGCGTCGTCGAAGCGATAGGTGAGTTTGTCGACGACGCCGACGGTCCCGTCGATCCGGCGGCTCATGGCGACCGCGATCTCCGCCTCGCTCCGGCGTTCCATCTGGCCGTCGAGCGTGATCACCCCTTCGTGGACGGTGACCGTCACGGTCTGCGGTGTGATCCACAGCGACCGCACGAGAACCTCGTCGATCACCTCGGAGCGGATCTCCCGGTCGGGGCGCAGGAAGACCTGGAGCAGGTCGCGGCGGGTCACGATGCCGACGAGCCGGTCCTCCTCGTCCACCACCGGCAGCCGCTCCACCTGGTTCTGAGCCATGGTCCGGGCGGCTTCGGCGATGGTGTTCTCCGCGTAGACGGTCACCGGCGGTACGGACATGAGCTGTCCGGCCGTACGGGCCCGTGCCTTGGCCGCCTGCCGACGGGAGCCGCGAGTGGGCAGGACGAGCCGGAAACGGGGCTTCGGCGCGTACGGATCGGAGGTCTGTGCCTGCCGGACCAGGAGGTCGGACTCGGAGATCACCCCGATGACCTTCTCGTCCTCGTCGACGACCGGCAGCCCGCTGATGCGGTGGGCGGCGAGCAGCCGTACCACCTCCTTGAACGGGGCGCCGTACGGTGCCCGGACGACGTCCGCCGTCATCACGGATCCGACCTTGTCGTTCTTCATGACTGTTCCTCCTCAGCGCAGTCGGCGCAGATAGGAGTCCTGTGCGCGACGCGGCAGCAGCCGGACGCGTGCGTCGAGCACGCTGACCGCGCCGGGGGTCGCGAGGACGGGGTTGAAGTCGGCCTCGGCGAGCTGCGGAAGATCGCTCGCCATACGGGACAGGCGCAGCAGCACCTGTTCGAGACCTTCGAGGTCCACGGATCCGGCTCCGTGCGCGCCGAAGAGCAGGGGTGCGCAGCGCGGCGAGGTGATCAGGTCGTGGACGTCGTGGTCGGTCAGGGGGGCGAGGCGGGCCGCGTGGTCGGCCAGCACCTCTGTCGCCGTACCGCCGAGACCGAACAGCACGAGGGGTCCGAAGACTTCGTCCTGGACGACCCCGGCGAACAGTTCGGTGCCGCGAGCGGCGAGCGGCTGCAGGACCACTCCGGTCAGGAGTCCGGCGAACCGGGTCTCGAAGTCCCTGAAGGCGGCCCGTACTTGGGCGTCGCCCTGGAGGTCGAGGTGCACGGCGCGCTGTTCGCTCTTGTGGAGCAGGCCGGGCCAGTGGGCCTTCATGACGACGCGGCCGTCGGGTCCCCGCAGCCGTTCGGCGGCGATGACGGCGTCGTTCTCGGTCTCGGCCCAGGCCCAGTCCAGTTGTGGAACGCCGTAGCAGGCGAGCAATTCCGCGCAGGTGCGCGGGTCGAGCCAGCCGCCGTCGGGGTGCGCCGCGAGGAAGCTCTCGGCAACCGCTCGGGCGCGCCCGGTGTCGATGTCCGCGAGGTCGGGGACGGTTCCGGCGGGCCGGCTCAGCCAGGCCGCACGGTGCGCGGCGTGGGCCACCGCCCGCGCCACCGCGCCCGGTTCGGAGTACGACGGGATGGTTCCGCCGTCAGCGGTGGGCAGCAGCTCGACCGGCAGCGCCTGCTCCAGTCGTACGACGGCGACGGGACGTTCCCGTCGTGCGGGCCCGTCGGTGAGTGCCCGGACGAGATCGTCGCCGGTCGCGGCGGCGACGGCGGTGGGGACCAGCGCCACGAGGACGGCGTCGATCCCCGGGTGCCGGGCGACCCGCTCCACGCACGACCTGAGCTGCTCCTCGCTGACGGCGGCGGTGGCGTCGACGGGGTTGCCCACGGTGGCGCCCTCCGGAAGCACACCGAGCAGGTCGTCCGCCAGTTCAGCCGTCAGGACCGGGAGGGCGAGTCCGGCTTCCGCGCAGGCGTCGGCGGCGAGGACGCCCGCGCCGCCCGCGTTGGTGACGATCGCGACGCGGCTGCCGGAGGGCAGCGGCTGGGCGTGCAACAGGGCCGCGGTTTCCAGGAGTTCGCCCACTGAACGGGTGGCGGTGATGCCCGCCTGGGTGAACAGGGCCTGCCGGGTCATGGTGCGGGTGGCGGCGGCCGCGGTGTGCGAGGCGGCCGCACGCCGGCCCGCGTCGGTGCGGCCCGCGTCGACCGTGAGGACGGGCATACGGCGGGTCACCCGGCGGGCGGTGCGGGAGAAGGCGCGGGGGTTGCCGAACGACTCCAGGTGCAGCAGGGCGAGGTCGGTGCGGCCGTCGCTCTCCCACCACTGGAGCATGTCGTTTCCGCTGACGTCGTACTTGTCGCCCAGCGAGGCGAAGGTGGAGACGCCGATGCCGAGCCGGGACAGACCGTCGAGCAGGGCGATGCCGACGCCGCCCGACTGCACGGCGACCCCCGCCGTACCGGGGCGCGGGTGGCCGGCGGCGAAGGTGGCGTCGAGGGCGAAGCCCGGGTCGGTGTTGGAGACGCCGAGGCAGTTCGGGCCGACGAGCCGCATGCCGTGCGTGCGGCACGCGTCCAGCAGTCCCCTGCCCTGGTCGGCGTCCAGTCCGGCCGTCACCACCAGGAGCGCCCGTACGCCGGCCTTGCCGCACTCCTCGGCGGTGGCGGGCACCGCGGCGGCCGGGATCGCGAGGACCGCGAGGTCGGGGACGAGGGGCAGGGCGCTGACGGAGGGGAAGGACGGCACGCCGAGGACCGAGTTCACGCCGGGGTTCACGGCGAACAGCCGCCGGGTGAAGCCGCCCGCGTGCAGATGGTGCAGGAGGGCCCGGCCCACCGATCCGGGCCGGCGCCCCGCGCCGATCACGGCCACGGCATCGGGGCGCAGCAGCGGTTCCAGGCTCGCCACGTCGGCGCCCCGGCCGCGGGTCTCGACTGCCGCGAGGTAGGTGTCGTCCTCTGCCAGTTCGATGGTGCAGCGAACCTCAGGGCCCTCGAAATGCCGGGCCGTACGCAGGCCGAGGTCGGCGAAGAGCCGCAGGACCTCGTGGTTCTCGGACAGGGCGTCGGCGGTGAACGTACGGACGCCCGCCGCGCGGGCGGCAGATACGAGGTGCTCGACGAGCAGGGTGCCGACGCCCCGGTGGTGCAGCCCGTCGGCGACCGCGATGGAGATCTCGGCCGTGCCCGCGCCATCACCGGCCCCGTCCTCGGCCTCGTACTCGGCGAGCCCGATGACCTGACCGTGTGTCTCGGCGAGCAGCGCCCGGTAGCCGGGCCGTGGCGGGGCACAGGCCCTGTCTGCGGCCATCTCGGCGGAACGGTGGCTCGCGGCGAAGAACCGGAGGCGGAGGTTGTCCGGGGACATCTCCTCGTACAGACCGTGCAGTTGCTCGTGGTCACCGGGCAGCACGGAGCGTATGCACACCGTGGTGCCGTCCTGAAGCAGCGCGTGAACCGCGTGAACCTTGGGGTGGTCGTCGTCCGTCATCACTGGCCTCCTCGAAACCTGTCGGCCCTTCGAGCATCCAGCGATCGTGGGGCTCGCCCCAGGGGCTGACCGGGTGCACCCCATGGGCCGGTCGGCCCCGAGTCGGCCTCCACCGGCTCCCTTCGATCCCTGTGATGAAGCGGTGGGCCGTGACGGCGCCGTCTCCCGCACGGCCGGCAGGGCGGAACCGCCCTGGCGCGGCCGATCGTTCTCGGTGACGCCCCGGCGCTACGACTTCGGCCGGATCCGCGGGCACCTCACAAGCACGCCGGGCTCGTTCCCTCTGGAGGGAACGAGCCCGGTGCTTCGGGTACGCGTCTGTGCGGGATCCACCCGGGGCCCCGGTCACCGCGCGGTCGGCCAGTGCCCCATGGGTGCCGCCCCGGCGCGTCAGTCGTCGGCGACCAGCGCGGTGAGGTCGAGCAGGCGGTTGGTGTATCCCCACTCGTTGTCGTACCAGCCGAAGACCTTCGCCAGGGTTCCGTTGGCCTGGGTCAGGGCCGGGTCGAAGATGCAGGACGCCGGGTCGCCGATGACGTCGCGGGAGACGATGGGCGCCCGCGTCACCCGGAGGATGCCCTTCAGGGGGCCGTCTGCGGCCTCCGCGAAGGCGGCGTTGATCTCGTCCGCCGTCGCCTCGCGGCGCAGTACCACCGCGAGGTCGGTGAGCGAGCCGTCCTCGACGGGCACGCGGACCGCGATGCCGTCCAGGGCTCCGGCCAGCTCGGGCAGGACCAGTCCGACGGCGCGGGCGGCGCCCGTGCTGGTCGGGATGATGCTGAGCGCCGCCGAACGCGCGCGGCGAAGGTCCTTGTGCGGGCCGTCCAGCAGGGACTGGTCGTTGGTGTAGCCGTGGATGGTGGTCATCACGCCGCGCTCGATCCCGAACGCCTCGTGGAGCACCTTGACCATCGGGGCGACGCAGTTGGTGGTGCAGGAGGCGGCCGACACGATCCTGTCGGAGGCTCGGTCGTAGGTGTCGTCGTTGACGCCCATCACGATGGTGGCGTCCGCGTTCTTGCCGGGTGCCGACAGCAGCACGGTGTGGGCGCCGCTCTTCAGGTGCAGGGCGGCGGTGTCCCGGTCGCGGAAGCGGCCGGTGGACTCGATGACGATGTCGGCGCCGTTGTCGGCCCATTGGAGGGCCGCCGGGTCCCGCTCGGCGGTGACGGCGATGCGCCTGCCGTCGACGGTGATCGAGCTGTCGTCATACAGGACCTCGCGCCCGAGACGTCCGAACGTCGAGTCGTACTCGAGGAGATGGGCCAGGGTGGCGGGCGGCGCGATGTCATTGATCGCGACCACCTCGACGTACTGGGTGCCCGCCTCGGCTCGCTGCAGTGCCGCGCGCAGATAGGTGCGGCCGATGCGGCCGAAACCGTTGATACCGACGCGTACGGTCATGACGGTGAACTCCTTTGCGGGATGCGGGTTTCAGTCGCGGGTCAGGTCGGCGTCCTGACGATGTGTCTGTTGCGGTACGACGGCGACGGGGCATGCCGAGTGGTGCAGGACCGAGTGGGCCACGCGGCCGAGCTGAAGTCCGAAGCTGCCGTCACGGTGGTGCGCGCCCACGACCAGCAGGTCGGCGTCGGCGGAAGCGTCCAGCAACACCCGCCGGGCGGTGCCCTCTTCGGTCCGTCGGCGCAGATCCACCGACGGATGTTCCGCGGCGGCCCCGTTCAACGCGGACTCGAGGATCTCCACCGCGTGCCGCTCGTGCAGCCGGGCGGGCTCCGCCACCGTCAGCGGGTGGTCCGTGGACTCACGGGCGGGACAGCGCCAGGCCCGCACCGCGTGCAGTGCGGCTTCGCGGACCTCCGCTTCCTGGAAGGCGAAGCGCACGGCCGCCGCCGAGTTCGGGCCCTCGCCGACTCCGAGGAGAACGCTCCGGTGTCTGCCGGCGTCGGCCTGGTTGTCGTGGTCGCCGCGCACCACGATCACCGGGCAGGCGGCGCGGGCGGCGACCGCAAGGCTGACCGAACCGAGCAGCAATTCGGCCATCCCGCTGCGCCCGCGGGATCCGAGGACCAGCGCGAAGGCGCTGTGCGCTTCCTTCATCAGCACGCTCACCGCATCATCGGGCAGCACCTCGGCGGAGATCCGCACCTCGGCATGGCGGCGGTGGGCGCGCTGCGCAGCGGCCTCGACGATGTCGTCCACCGCGATCTGCTCGGAGGTCCTGCCCAGCCCCTCCATGAGGGCGGCGCCTTCGTAGCGTTCCCAGAGCGAGGCGTACACCAGACGCAGCGGCAGACCGCGCAGCGCGGCCTCGTCCGTGGCCCGGTCGACGGCACGCAAGCTGGGCTCGGAGCCGTCGACACCCACGACCAGGGGCAGCGGCTCACCGAATGCTCGTACGACGGGCGGCTTCATGGGATGTCTCTCCTTTCGCGGTGGGTGACGAACGGGCGGCCCGAGGTGATCAGCCGTGCGGGACGACGGCCAGGCCGGCCGAGCCGACCATGAAACCGCCCACGCCACTGAGTCCACGGGTGCCGAGGACGATGACTTCGGCGTCGTCAGCGGCCTTGAACAGCGCTTCTCGCAGCCCGCGCGACCGCGCCTCACGGGCAGCCCGTTCGGCGGCGGCGGGGCTCTCAAGGGAACCGTCGAGGCCCACGGTGACAGTGCGCATGATGTCCGCCTTCTGAATCGGAGGTGCGATTCAAGCGTCGTGTCCGATGGGCTCGCCGCGCAGGGGCCGCAGGTCCCTGGGAGGGGCCGACCGGCCCATGACGGGACCTGCGGCACGGGCGGCGTGAGGGACGATGCCTCGTCGGGGATGCGTCCGCGCTTCTGCGGTCACCGCAGCCAGGTGTTGCGGTTCACGACGGGCAGTCGCTCCCAGGGCTTCCCCAGGCCCCAGGTGGCACCGGCGCCCGGCCCGGAAGAGCGCCCGCCGGTCAGAGGACGGCGATGGGGTTGACGGGAGAACCGGTGGCCCCGGGGAGCCGCAGAGGAGCGACGACGCAGAGGAACGACCAGCGGTCCGCGTCTTCGCAGAGCGGCACCAGGTCCTCGAACCGCAGGTAGTCCATGAAGTACAGCCCGAGGGCGTGGATTCCCAGCACGTGCACGGGGAAGTCCACGCCCTCGGTGAGGCTGGGGGCCGTGTCGTTGTTGCCGTCGCCGCCCAGTACGGCGACCCGGCGCTCGGCCAGGAACTCCATCGCGGCCGGGTGCAGGCCGGCCCGGTCGCGTGAGGCGTCCCAGGGTCCTTGTTCCTCGCGTCTGCGACGGTGACCGACCCGTACGAGGAGGATGTCCCCGGCATCGACCCGCACGGCCTGGGCGGCCTCCGCGGCCCGGAGGTCGTCGGCGGTGACGTGGTCGCCCGGCTCCAGCCACGGCACACCTCGCAGCCGCGGGATGTCGAGCAGGACGCCACGGCCGACAATGCCGTTCCGCACGAGGTCGACGGACAGGGCGGTCGCGCCCTCGGCGGTCACGGTGCTCGCGGGGACGCCGCCGTGCAGTGTGCCGTTGTAGACGACGTGGCACAGGGCGTCGAGGTGGCTGTCGGCGTCGCCGTGAATGTTCATGGCGAAGTGGTCGGTGGCGAAGTGCAGCCCGGTGGCCGCGGCCTCGGACTCCGGGCGGCTGGTGAGCCGGTGGCCTGCCGGGTGCGGATCGTCGGGGGCCACGTCGGTCTCGATCGGGGAGGACAGTGACACGGTCAGGCCCGAGCGGACCTCGGCCGCCGCGGCGAGGACCGTCGCCGGTGTGATGCCCGCCGGCGCCCCGCCGCCGGTGGAGGGCAGGGCTCCGGTGGCGTCCGCCCGCTGCCGCAGACGCTCGTACAGGGCGTCGAAGTCGGCCCGGCTCTGCGGGCGGCCGCCGGGATTCGGTGCGCCCGCACCGGCCTGCCCGGGCTCAGCCACGCCGCCGTGCCCGGTCGATGGCCTCGTCCAGGGTCGAGGCCGCCATGATGAGCGACAGATGGGTGAACGCCTGCGGGAAGTTGCCGAGTTGCTCACCACTCGGGCCGATCTCCTCGGCGAACAGACCGACGTGGTTGGCGTACGTATGCATCTTCTCGAAGGTGTAGCGGGCCGGACGGACCCGCCCGGCCCGGGCCAGGGCGTCGACGTAGAGGTAGGTGCAGAGGCTGAAGGTGCCCTCCGAGCCACGAAGACCGTCCGGGGAGGCGGCCGGATCGTACCGGTACACGAGACTGTCCGAGACGAGCTTGCGCTCCATGGCGTCCAGGGTGGAGAGCCAGCCCGGGCTCTTCGCGGAGAGAAACCCCACGCGCGGGATCAACAGGAGGGAGGCGTCAAGGACGTCCCCGCCGTAGTGCTGCACCAGGGCCCGCTCGGACTGGCTCCAGCCCTTGTCCATGACCTGTTCGAGGATGCTGTCACGGGCGTCGCGCCAGCGCGGGATGTCGCCGGGCCGGCTGAGTTCCGTCGCCAGGCGCAGACCTCGGTCGAAGGCGACCCAGCACATCACCCGGCTGAACGTGAAGTCGTTGCGGCCCCCGCGCGTCTCCCAGACGCCCTCGTCCGGACGGTCCCAGTTGTCGGAGAGCCAGTCCAGCGTCCGGGCGAGCCCCTTCCAGCCGTGGAAGCCCAGCTCCTCACTGACATCCATGCCCTCGGCCATCGCGTAGAGGGCCTCGCCGTAGATGTCGAGCTGCAACTGGTCCGCGGCGGCGTTACCGGCCCGCACGGGCCTCGATCCCCGGTAACCCTCCCAGTGGTCGAGGATCTCCTCGGTCAGCTGCGGGTCCCCGTCGACCCGGTACATGATCTGCAGGCGCTCGCCGGGCAGGTCCGCCCGGTCGCGCATCCGCTCGCCCAGCCACTTGGTGAACGCCGACGCCTCCTCGGCGAACCCGAGGTCGAGCAGGGCCCGCACCGAGAGCGACCCGTCCCGCACCCACGAGTACCGGTAGTCCCAGTTGCGCTCACCGCCGACCTGTTCCGGCAGACCCATGGTGGCGGCGGCGACCGGCGCTCCTGTCGGGTGGTAGGTGAGGAGTTTGATCGTGATGGCGGAGCGGTTCACCATCTCGGCCCAGCGCCCCCGGTAGTGGGAGGTGTGCAGCCACCTCTGCCAGAAGTCCACCTCGTGCCACAACGCCTCTGTCGCGCCGTCGACCGTGAGCGGAGGCGGCGCCTCGCCGTCGGCGGCACACGTGGTGAACACGGCGACGGCCGACTCGCCGATTCCGAGGGTGACCGCACCCTTCACGTCCTGCCCGTCCCGCGCCAGTGGGAAGGATGCCTGCAGGTGGCCGGCGATCCCGGGGCCCCGGAACGCCGCCTCCTGGGGCCGCAGATCGAGCTCGTGGTCGGCCCTGCCGTAGTCGAACCGCGGCCTGCACTCCAGCAGGAACCGCACGGTGCCGCGCACCACGCGGATCACCCGCATCAGGCTGTGCCGGTCGGTGGGGGTACGGCTGGTGATCGCGGGCATCCAGTCGACGACCTCGCCGACGCCCTCCGGCGACATGAACCTCGTGACCAGCACGCCGGTGTCCGGGTAGTAGAGCTGCTTGCACGTCACGTCCGAGTGTTCCGGGGCCAGTCGGAAGTACCCGCCGCGGTCGTGGTCGAGCAGTGAGGCGAAGACGCTGGGCGAGTCGAACCTCGGCGAGCAGAACCAGTTCACCACGCCCTCCGAGGACACCAGGGCGGCGGTCTGGAGGTCGCCCACCAGACCGTGGTTGGCGATGGGTGGATAACGGTCCATCAGTTTCCAATCCATGAGGTTTCGACGCGATCCACTGTCTGGCAGGCCGTATACGGGCGCCTGCCCGAGCCGCGGACGGGTGATCCGGGCTGCCGTGAGCGGCTCCCGTCTGCTGCCTTGATCCGCCGGTACGGCCGGTGACAGCCGCGGAAGGACACGCCGCTTCCCGGCGAGGAGCCGGAGCGGATGCAGCCCTGGTGGGGAGCGCGCAGCATGAGGAGGTGAGCCGGCCGGTGGCCGCCTGCAACGGTTTTCGCGGCGTGGCCGCACCCAGTCGCCATGGTCCTGCGAACATGGCGCGCACAGACGGGAGAACAGTCATGGCCAAGCCCGACGCAGTCTTCATCTACATCGGCACCTACCCGAGCGAGGCCGCGGCGCGAGCCGACTACGACGTCGTCAAGGAACTTCACGCGGCCGGGGCGGTCGGCACCTTCGACGCCTCCGTGGTCACCAAGGACGAGTCCGGCAAGGTCCATGTGGACAAGGACGAGACGGCCACGCGGCACGGGGCATGGGGCGGAGCCGCCGCCGGTGCGGTCGTCGGTCTGCTGTTCCCGCCGGCGGTCATCGGCACCGCCCTCGTCGGTGCCGCCGTGGGAGGCGTGGGCGGACACCTGTGGCGTGGCATGTCCCGGGCGGACGTCAAGGAGTTCGGCGAGCTCATCGACGAGGGAGAGGCCGCCCTCGTCATCGTCGGTGCGAGCACGCTGTCGCATGCCCTGGAGAAGGCCGAGCTGAAGGCCGAGAAGAAGATCGCCAAGGAACTCGACGTGAGCACGAACGACATCGACAAGGCCGTCCAGCGGGCAGCCGCCGAGGTCGCCTGATCCGACCTCGGCGGCCCCGGGGCCGCCCGGTGGCCGGCCGTTCACCGACCGCCCTCCGGCCCCGGTGGCGCTACCTTCTCCGCCTCGGTCGTGGCGCGTCCGGAGGCGGCGAGGAGCGCGAGCAGCGCGAGCAGGGCCAGGAGGATGAGCACGAGCAGCAGGATCGTCAGGACCGTCGGGTGGTTCCAGAGCGCGAAGACCAGGGCCACGATCAGCAGCGCGGCCAGAGCGATCCACCGGCGGTGTGCCTGGGCCCAGGTTCCCGCCCGGCCGGTGCGGACCTGGTGGGCGTACGCCCACTGGGCCGCGGAGTCCGCGGTGCGCTCGGAGGTGCCCCGGACCGCGACCGGCAGCCGCCCGGGGCCGATGAGGTAGGCGCCGAGCGCGATGACGACGCCGAGCACGATCGCCGTGCGGAGGCTGACCTTCAGGAAGTGCAGCAGCGTGTCGAAGACGGCCGCCGCGGCGGCCTCCGACTGGACCTGGGCCGGGAGGTGGTCCAGGTAGTAGCGGCGGGCGACGACCAGGACGATGGCCACGACCAGGCAGGCGAAGGCCGCGCCCAGGGCCGTACGGGCCAGGGCCCGGCGCCGCCGGTGGGCCAGGAACACCCCGGCGGCGCCGATCAGCACGACGATCACGGGCAACCAGTTCCCGATCACGTCCAGCAGATGGGCGCCCTTGCGGATCTTGTCGAGTTGGTCGGACTGGAAGAGCACCATCTGCTTGTTGACGTCGGGGATCTTGGAGGCCGGGGACAGTCCGGCGGCCACCAGCGCCTGCTTGACCTGGTCGACGGCTTCGCCGACGTTCAGGGTGACGGTTCCGCCGCTCACGCCGATGGCGCCGCGGCCCTGGCCGGTCAGCGCGTGGACGACCGCGGCGTGGGCATCCCGGTTGGCGGACGTCCAGATCTTCTCGAAGCGGTCGCTCCGCACGAAGCGCGTGACCACCTTCTGCACCGTGCTGTCGACCGCCGCGTCGAGCTGGGGGCCGAGCCCCTTCACGGCCTGCGCGGCCTTCGGCGGCAGGCCCTGTGTCTGGAGCCAGGCGGCGATGTCCGAGGCCGCCTGGTTGCCGTCGACCCGCACATCGGCGGCATGGGTGATGCGTTTGATCGCCGCGTCCTCGATGGCGGGATCCGAGGCCAGCGGGGCGACCGTCGCCACGTACCGGTCCGTGTCCAGCGCGATGTCGTGCACCCACACCGTGAGCAGTGCGATCGGTACGAGGATGCAGGTGAGGACGATGAGTACCGCGGAGGCGGTGTTCCTGGCGATCCGCGTGGCCGTCGAGCCGCCCTTGTGCCCACCCCCCGCCGCATCACCCGCGTCCTTCTCCGGGACTGCGCCGAACTCGGACGGATCGCGGGGGCTGGTCATGGGTGCTCCGTGGCTCATCGGGGGCTGCCTGCCTCCATTTCCGTCGCTCCACGGCGGGACGGCACCCTGGGCGGGCCGTACGGGCTAGAGGCACGCGGGCCGTACGGGCCAGGGGTACGCGGGCCGTACGGGCCAGGGGTACGCGGGCCGTACGGGCCAGGGGTACGCCGGTCTTCGGCGCGGTTCCGCTCGGCCCGGGGCCCGGAACCGGACCGGCGGCTCAGCCCCTGTGCACCGCGGCACCCAGCTCCGCCATGCGGGGTACCCGAGACGGATCTACCGTTGAGGGGAAGCCCGGCGCTCGCGGATGCTCGATGCTCCGCCACCGTTGCTCACCCGGCGCCGGAAGCCCACGGGAAGGCACCCAGACATGGCCACTGCGTCGGAAACCCCTGTCCTGGACACGCTCGCCGCGATGACGGTCGACTCGATCGAACGGTGCGGGCTGGCCCCGGACATGCTGCTGCTGACGCGCATCGCAGCCCTGGCCGCCTCGGACGCTCCGCCGATCTCCTACGTCGCCCATATCGACCCCGCCATCGAAACAGGCGTCACCGCCACCCAGTTGCAGGACGTGCTGGTCGCCATCGCACCCATAGTGGGCACGGCCCGCGTCATGACGGCAGCGGGCAACATCGCGGCGGCACTCGGCATCGCGATCGCCGTCGCCGACGCCGAGGTCGAAGGCCAGGGCTGAGAACAGACGCCACCAGGAACAGACGATCGGCGCGGCCCACGAACAGGGGAGCACGGCAGCACTCCGGCTGCCGTGGTCCCCGGTCGCCCCGGGGCCGCAGGGCCAGGCAGGAGAGCCGACGATGCCCAAGTACGCGACCACCGCGATGCGTACGTCACCTCACGCGACACCCGCGGAACGCGTGGCGCTCGGCAAGGAGGCGCGGCGCCGCTCTCCACGGTCGGGACACGCGGTGTACAGGCCCGGTCCGAAGAGAACGGACCCGCTGGCGATCCTGGAGGAGCAGTCCGCCGCCAGGGTGCAGGAGTTGGTGCCCATCCGGTACAGCCGGATGACCGAGTCCCCGTTCCGCTTCTACCGCGGGGCCGCGGCGATCATGGCGTCCGACCTGGCGGGCAGTCCCGTCTCGGGAATCAACGCCCAGTTGTGCGGGGACGCCCATCTGCTCAACTTCCGGCTGCTCGCCTCGCCGGAGCGGAAGTTGATGTTCGACATCAACGACTTCGACGAGACGCTGCCGGGCCCCTGGGAGTGGGACGTCAAGCGGCTGTCGGCGAGCTTCGTCATCGCCGCCCGGGCGAACGGTCTCGACGACGACGAGCGCGCCCGCATCGTGAGCGGCACCGTGCGCTCGTACCGAGAGGCGATGATCCGCTTCGCCGGCATGAGCAACCTCGACGTCTGGTACGCGAAGATCGACGCCGACCGCCTCATGGACCTCGCGACGGGCCGGCTTCACAAAAGTGGTCAGAAGAAGCTCGACCACGCCCTGACGAAGGCCCGCTCGCGCGACACCGTGCAGGTCTTCGAGAAGCTCACGCGCCAGGTCGAGGGCCGCCCGATGATCGCGCCGGATCCCCCGTTGCTCGTACCCATCGCCGATCTGCTTCCCGACGCCCAACGCACCACGCTGGAGCGCCAGTTCCGCGGACTCATCGAGCGGTACGGGATCACCCTGCCGTCCGACCGGCGCGCTCTCCTGGACGACTACCAACTCGCGGACGTGGCCCGCAAGGTGGTCGGGGTCGGCAGCGTCGGCACCCGGTGCTGGATCTTCCTGCTCCTCGGGCGGGACGGCCGCGACCCGCTGTTCCTGCAGGCCAAGGAAGCCGACACCTCCGTACTCGCCGACCACGTCGGAGCCAGCCAGTATCGCAACCAGGGCGAACGAGTCGTCGCGGGACAGCGGTTGATGCAGGCGGCGAGCGACATCTTCCTCGGCTGGGAACGCGTGGACGGAATCGACGGCAAGCGCCGCGACTTCTACGTCCGGCAACTGCGCGACTGGAAGGGCATCGCGATGCCGGAGACGATGTCGCCCCGGCAGTTGGAGGCCTTCGGCGGCGTCTGCGGCCTCACCCTCGCCCGCGCGCACGCGCGCTCCGGCGACCGGATCGCGATCGCCTCCTACCTCGGCAAGAAGGACTCCTTCGACCGGGCTCTCGTGACCTTCGCGGAGGCGTACGCCGACCAGAACGAGCGCGACCATCAGGCACTCGTCGACGCGGTACGGGCGGGACGGCTGCCCGCGCAGGACGTTCCGGCCGACTGACCGGCCGGACGCCCTCGGACGCCCGGCGTGAACAGGCCGGTGTGACAGGCCGGTGTGACAGGCCGGTGTGACAGGCCGGTGTGACAGGCCGGTGTGACAGGCCGGCCCGTCACAAAGTCCCACCCTGGGACCGCCGGCCCTCCTCCACCGCGTGCACGAGGACTCGGGCGGCCACACCGAGCAGCAGAAGGTTGGCCGTCATCTGTCCAGTGACCAGCAGCCGGGCCGTCTGGCTGCGCGGGCTGATGTCGCCGAATCCGACCGTGCTGAACACGGTCATCGTGAAGTACAGGGCGTCGGTCCTCGACATCCCTTCGCTGAAGCTGCCCGGCACGCTGCGATCCAGCAGGTAGTCGGTCGTGGCGAAGAGCAGCAGGAACAACGGAAGTGCCGTTGTGAGAGCCGCCATCGCCCGCAGCCGGGGGCGCTCGGAACTCACGATCCCGCGCACCTGCCACCCGAGAAGCAGCGCCACCGCCACCAGCCCCGCCACGAGGCCGACGACGGACTTCGCCGTGAAGGCCGAGTCCAGCGGCAGCAGGTAATAGGCCGCGACCAAGGCGGCCGCGACAAGCACACAGCGCACCGTCGTGAGCACGACCGCCCGGCGTCCACTGCGCGACTTCCTGTCCACCGTCCCCCTCTCGGACGCCCGATGCCGTGGCAACCCCGCTGCCCCGCCTGCCTGCGAACAGCCACTCTCCCCGGGCAACCCCGCGACGTCCGGACGGCGCACCACAAACTCACCCGAAATGGCTCGCGTGGACACGGTGCACACCCCGGAACGGACTGCGGTCATCCGCTGCGGAGGGATCACAGACACCGGAGGAACGAACGATGTCCGGTACCGGCCGGCCCAGCGGCGGCCTCGGCCAATGGGTGGAACACCCGCCTGTACTGCAGCGGGTGCCCCTCCCGCGCAAGGTGTGGATCACCGCCGGCATCGATCCGCCGTGTCGCCGGGGGCCTGCGGCCGCGGGTTCCTCGCGCGGCCGCGGGCCTCGGCGTCAGGGCTGCATCTCGTAGGCGCCGGACAGCGCCTCGACCTGGGTCCAGACGCGGGCCAGGCGCTCGGCGTCGGCGACCGGGCGGCGGATGTGGGCCAGTGCCCAGGCGGCCTGGGCGTCGGTGGCGGCGGCCTTGCCGTGCAGATCGGTGGCGTAGCCGGAGAAGTCGCGGACCAGGACGGCGAAGATCTCGTCCAGCAGGTCCTCGTCCAGGCCGGTCAGCTCGGCCTGCTCCAGCACCAGCTGGCCGTAGACCACCAGGGCGAAGAGGTGACCGAGGGCCAGGGAGAAGTCGAGGTCCCGCAGCTGGGCCTTGTCCGGGGCGTGCTGGGAGAGCAGCTCGCACAGCCCGTCCGCCTGCTCCCGGAAGCGGGCGACGTTGGGCAGCGCGGCGAACCGGTCGTAGGCGACGCGCCAGTCCTGGAAACGGATGGCTCCGAGACCCCGTGCCGGGCCCTGCCCGAACAGGAACGTGTCGTCCGCCGCGTCGAGACGGGTGGGCACGGGCGCGTAATCGGCGGGCTGGAACAGGTAGTTGCTCATGAACTTCTGGATGAGGGCGAGGTTGACGTGGACCGTTCCCTCCAGCTTGGGCAGACCGCGGATGTCCCGGCACGCCTTGTCGAAGTAGGTGTCCTTCTCGAAGCCCTTGGCCGCGATGACGTCCCAGAGCAGGTCGATGACCTTCTCGCTCTCGGTGGTGACCTTCATCTTGGTCATCGGGTTGAAGAGCAGGTAGCGGCGGTCGTCGGGACCGGCGGAGCGGAAGTAGTCGGCTGCCCTGTCGCTGAACAGCTTCATGGCGGCCAGCCGGACGTAGGCGTCGGTGAACTCGCGGCGCACGTGCGGGAAGTCGGTGACGGGGTTCCCGTACAGGATGCGGTTGTGGGCGTGGGTGACCGCCTCGTACATGGCGTGCTCGCAGATGCCGACGCCGCCCGCGCACAGGTTGAACTTGCCGATGTTGACGGTGTTGAGGGCGGCGTCGAAGGCGGCCTGACCGGTGTGCATCACGTCCTCGGCGCGCACCGGGTAGTCCTCCAGGCGGAACTCGCTGACGAACATCTGCGAGTTCACCACGTTCTGCGTCAGGTGGTAGTCCGGGTGCCGGCTGTCCGCCGCGAAGAAGACGTAGCCCTCGGGGCCCTCGACGTCGGAGCGGCGGCCGAAGACGGAGACCAGTCCGGCGACGTTGCCGTTGCCGATGTAGTACTTGGAGCCGTTGGCGCGGAAGCCGCCCTCGCCGTCCGGGGTGAGGACCATGTCCGTCTGGTAGATGTCGGCGCCGTGGCTCTTCTCGGACAGGGCGAAGGCCATCACGTGCCCCTCGGAGAGCAGCCGCGCCGCACGCGCGCGCGTCTCGGGGTTCGAGCTCTGCCACACCGGGCCGAGGCCGAGGACGGTGACCTGCCAGGTGTACCAGTAGTTGAGGCCGTAGAAGCCGAGGATCTCGTTGAGGGCGGCGTTGCGGGCGGTGTCCCAGCGCTTGTTCTCGTCCCCGGCGGCATCGGCGGACGGGGTGAGGAAGGTGGCGAACAGGCCCTCCTTGGCTGCGAACTCCAGGAAGTCCGCGTACCAGGTGCGGTCGATGTAGTCGCTCAGCAGTGCCCGCTTGCCGCGGGTCTCGAACCAGTCGACGGTGGCCCTCAGCAGGCGGCGGGTCTCCGGGTCGAAGTGTGCCGGGTCGTAGGTGCGCGGGTTGAAGAGCAGGCTGTTCGACATGGCAAGTTTCCTTCTCGAATAAGGGGTTGCGGTATCCGCCGGTGGTCCGGGGCGGGTGAGGACGTGGTCGAGGCACACGAGTCGCGTCAGCTCGTACGTGATGCGGCCGCGCAGCACCATCGACCGCGACGGCCGTCCCTCGTCCAGCGCATCGGCATCGGCATCGGCATCGGCATCGGCATCGGCATCGGCATCGGCATCGGGGAAGTCTCGGCGCCTGCCGGAATCGACCGGCTGGAGCGGTACCGGGCCGTGGCCACTCGATACGACACGCGGGGTGCGGGGTTGCCGCTCGTGTCGAATACGCCGGGGCTGTTGGCCAGGTTCACCCACCCCATGATGCCCTGGTCGTGAGCACGACATTGAACCGCGCCTCCTCGGGCTTCGTCGCGGTCACCACGGCGAACGTCTCACCCGGACGCGTCCGGGGATCGGTTCCCACGCTGCCACCCGTTCGCGGAACACGCCGACCGTCTCTCCGCCTGCCGCTGCGGAGCCGGTACACCGAACGGATGGCCATGGCCGTCCGCGGGTGCGGCTTGTCGGCCGCCAGGAAACCGGTCTGTTTGTCTGAGTGGCTGAACCGACCTGCGTTGCGGCGCGATGCGATGGGTGTGGACAGATGAGTCAGCTGGACCTGGCGCGCTTGCAGTTCGCGATGACCTCGATCTACCACTTCCTGTTCGTCCCCGTGACCATCGGGCTGGCCCTGCTGACGGCCCTGCTCCAGACCGCCTGGTACCGGGGCGGGCAGGTCGCGTACCTGCGGCTGACGCGGTTCTTCGGGACCCTGCTGGTGATCAACGTCGCCGTCGGCGTGGTGACCGGCCTGGTCCAGGAGTTCCAGTTCGGCATGGACTGGTCGGGCTACTCCCGCACGGTCGGTGACGTGTTCGGGGCGCCCCTGGCGATGGAGGGGCTCGCCGCGTTCTTCCCGGACTGGAACGGCCAGGTCCTCGGCCTCAACGAGGTCAACAGCCAGTACCAGCAGGCCTACGGGCCGGGCGACCACGTACCCGACGTCTTCATCCAGTACTGGGCGATGCGCGTCATGGCCTACCTCGCCTCGCTCGCCCTCCTCCTCGGACTGTGGGGCCTGTGGCTGCTGCGGCGCGAACGGCTGACGCACGCGCGCTGGTTCCTGAACACGGCGGTGTGGGCCGTCGTGCTGCCGTTCCTCATCAACACCTCCGGCTGGCTCCTCACCGAGAACGGACGCCAGCCCTGGATCGTGCAAGGCCTCCAGCTGACGAAGAACGGCGTCTCCTCCTCCGTCAGTACCGCCGAAGTCGCCATCAGCATCGTCGCCTTCTTCCTCCTCTACGCCGCGATGGCCGTGATCGCCGCCGTGCTGATGACACGCCACACACGCAAGGGCACCGGCCCCCTGCACCAGGGCGATCAGCCCGCACCCGAGATGACCTACTGAGGTCCCGAGCCGCCGGAAGGCCCGCGATGGCATTCACCACCCTCTGGTTCATCCTCGTCACCGTGCTGTGGACGGGCTTCTTCGTTCCGGAGGGCTTCGACCTCGGGGTCGGCATGCTCCACGGACTGCTCTCCCGCGACGAGTCGAGCCGACGGGCCGTGCTGCACACCATCGGACCGGTCTGGGACGGCAACGAGGTCTGGCTGGTCACCGCCGGTGCCGCCATGTTCGCGGCCTTCCCCGGCTGGTACGCCACCCTCTTCTCCGGCTTCTACCTCGCGCTGGTGCTACTCCTGGCCGGACTCATCGTCCGCGGCGTCGCCATCGAGTACCGGGGCCGGATCGAGGGCGAGCGTTGGCGCCGGAACTGGACCGTCCTGCTGACCGCGAGCAGCGTGACCGTGCCCCTGGTGCTCGGCATCGCGCTGGGGGACCTGCTGCACGGCGTGCCCATCGACCAGGACCAGGAGTACACGGGCACCTTCGCCGACCTGTTCACCGGCTACGGCGTCTTCACCGGGATCACCCTCACCGTGCTCTGCCTCCTGCACGGCGCCACCTTCCTCGCCCTGAAGACCAGCGGGGACATCCGCGAGAAGGCCCACCGGCTGGCCCGGCTCACCGTCCTGCCCGCCGGCCTGGTGGTCCTCGCCTTCGTCTTCTGGACCCGCTCGCTCGCCGGCGGCGGCATCCTGCTCAACCTCGCCGAACTCGCCGCCGTCGTGGCCATCGCCGCGGCGGCCTGGCTGGTCGGCGGCGGCCACGACGGCTGGGCGTTCGGTGCCACCGCGCTCGCGATCGCCGGGACCGTGACGTCGCTCTTCACCGAGCTCTACCCGAGGGTCATGGTCTCCAGCACGAGCAGCGCCTTCGACCTGACCGTCCAGAACACCGCGTCAGGCCCCTACGCCCTCAAGGTCATGACCGTGGTCGCCCTCGTCCTGCTCCCCGTCGTCCTCTGCTACCAGGGCTGGACCTACCACGTCTTCCGGCAGCGGATCTCCTCCGGCCCGTTCCCGGCTCCCGGACAACCCGCGGCGGCGCCCACGGCGCGGCCGGACCAGTGACCGCGGCGTCGGCCGGACCGCGGGTCGGTAAGCGACCCTGCCGGGCTCGTCGCGCACCCCGCCACGCGGCCGACCCGCTCCTCCGGGCACAGCACGGGCCCTCGGGCCGCGGCAGGCCCTGGGACAGGGGCGGATCGCGGTGCCCGGACGGCGGCGTCAGCGCGGATGCCAGGTGAGCTTGTCACCGCCCACCCACCGGACCACGTCGGGGTCGTCGAGATCGTGGACCGTGATGCCGTACGCCGCCGCGTACTCCAGGACGTCCGTGATCGCCTTCGCCTCGCCGACCATCTCACCGTCGATCTCCATGATCCGGAACGGCGGCGTGCCCGGCTGCACTCCGAGCACCATGATCCGTGGGAAGGAGATGTGAGGGCTCGCGCTTTCGGTCATAACTAGAGCGTAAAGCGGTTCCCGCTGGTCGCGCTGGTCAGGGCGGAGCGCCGTGAGGCTGCCGCCCGCACCGCCCGCGGAGTGGCGGAGCAGCGGAAATCCGGCCGTTCGTCCGACCGGGTGAGGTACCCGCCCCGCCCACCAGGGGCCCGGAACGGTCGCGGCACCGGTCGGCCGCCGTGCGGTCCGGCGGCGGCTGGGCAACGCTGGGGGAGCGTGCGGCGGCCCACGCGACCGCAGGGAGGAGTGCCGATGGACCCCGTCGAGGCCCTGGACCGGATCGCGTTCCTGCTGGAGCGGAGCCTGGCCCCCACCTATCGCGTCCGGGCCTTCCGCACCGCGCGGACCCTGCTCGCCGCACTGCCCGCCGACGAGGTCCGCGAGCGCGCCGAGACCGGAGCCCTGGAGTCGGTCAAGGGCATCGGCCCGAAGACCGCGCAGGTGGTGCGGGAGGCGCTGGCCGGTGAGGTGCCGGGCTACCTGGAGAAGGTGGAACGGGAGGCCGCGGGGCCGCTCACCGAGGGCGGCGAGGGCCTGCGGGCGCTGCTGCGCGGAGACTGCCATCTGCACTCCGACTGGTCGGACGGCGGCAGCCCGATCGAGGAGATGGGGCGTACGGCGGCACGGCTCGGCCATGACTGGGCGGTGCTCACCGACCACTCGCCGCGGCTGACCGTGGCGAGCGGCCTGCCGCCGGAGCGGCTGCGCGAGCAACTGGCGGTCGTCGCCGAGCTCAACGAACGCTGGGCCCCCTTCCGGCTGCTCACCGGGATCGAGTGCGACATCCTCGACGACGGATCGCTCGACCAGGAGCCGGAGTTGCTGGACCAGCTGGACGTGGTGGTGGCGTCCGTGCACTCCAAGCTGCGCATGGACGCGCGGCCCATGACCCGCCGGATGGTCACCGCCGTGCGCAACCCGCTGTCGGACGTGCTCGGACACTGCACCGGACGGCTGATCACGGGACGCGGCCGGCCCGAGTCCGAGTTCGACGCCGACGCGGTCTTCGCGGCCTGCGCGGAGACCGGCACGGCCCTGGAGATCAACAGCCGCCCGGAGCGTCTCGACCCGCCGCGCCGACTGCTGCGCAGTGCGGTCGACGCGGGCGTCCTGTTCTCCCTGGACACCGACGCGCACGCTCCCGGACAGCTTGACTGGCAGATCTACGGCTGTGCGCGGGCCGAGGAGTGCGGGGTGCCCGCGGAGCGCGTCATCACCACATGGACCCTGGAGGAGCTGCTCGCCTGGGCCCGGACCCGGGAGACGCCGTGACGCACGTCACCGCCGACGGCGCCGTTCCGGGGAACACCCACAGGTAGTTACCCGTTGAACAAACCGTGGGTGCGGATGGGACAGTGTCCCCGGGCCTCACCTTTGCCCGCAGGGACGATCGTCCGGCTGAAGCCCTGTGGAGCGATTCGCCGAGAGGCGACCGCCATCGGTGCCCACGACAGACGACCCCGACCGCGATTCCCCCGTCCGGTCGGGGTCTTTCCTTGCCCGGACCGAACCCGGTCGGACCGAACCCAGCCCGCCCGAACCCGATCGGACCGAACCCAGTCCGATCGGACCGATCGAACGAACGCGACCGGTCCGAGCCCGGCCGACCCGCGGACCGGTTCGCGGCGGCCTCTCCTCTCGGCGCGAGGGCCGTGTCCGCTTGACTTCGAGTCCGCTCCAATCCGTAGCGTGCGAGGCATGAGCACCGCACAGCACAAGATCGGTTCGGGATTCGGCGCCCGGAGCACCGCCGACGACGTCCTCCACGGAATCGACCTCTCCGGCAGACTCGCCATCGTCACCGGCGGCTACTCGGGCCTCGGTCTGGAGTCGACCCGGGCGCTGGCCAGGGCGGGCGCCCGGGTCGTGGTCCCCGCCCGGCGCCCGGCGACCGCGCGCGAGGCGCTGGCGGACATCGACGGCGCCGAGACCGACGAGCTCGACCTCGGCGACCTGGACAGCGTCCGCGCCTTCGCCGAGCGGTTCCTCGCCTCGGGCCGTGCGATCGACATCGTCATCGACAGCGCCGGCATCATGGCCTGCCCGGAGACCCGGGTCGGCCCCGGCTGGGAGGCCCAGTTCGCGACGAATCACCTCGGTCACTTCGCGCTGGTCAACCGGCTCTGGCCGGCGATCGAGCCGGGCGGCGCGCGGGTCGTGTCGGTGTCGTCCGCGGGCCACCACTACTCCGGCATCCGCTGGGACGACGTGCACTGGCGGACCGGGTACGACAAGTGGGAGGCGTACGGGCAGGCGAAGACGGCCAACGTGCTGTTCGCCGTCGAGCTCGACCGGCGGGGCCAGGACTCGGGCGTACGCGCCTTCTCGCTGCACCCCGGCGGCATCCTCACCCCGCTCCAGCGGCACCTGCCCAGGCAGGAGATGGTCGACCGCGGCTGGATCGACGAGAACGGCACACCGCTCAACCCCGAGGGCTTCAAGACGCCCGAGCAGGGAGCGGCCACCCAGGTATGGGCCGCGACCTCGCCTCTGCTGGCCGGCCTGGGCGGGGTGTACTGCGAGGACTGCGACATCGCCGAGCCCGCTCCGGCGGACGGCACCCGGACCGGCGTACGCGCCTACGCGACCGACCCCGAGCAGGCCGCCCGCCTGTGGGACCTGTCGGCGGAACTGACCGGGGTGAACGCCTTCGGGTGAGCCGCGCGGGCGTCAGCCGCACGAGCCGCACGAGCCGCACGAGCCGCACGAGCCGCACGAGCCGCACGAGCCGCACGAGCCGCACGAGCCGCACGAGCCGCACGAGCCGCATCAGGAGCGTGACATGAACTCCAGCAGATCCGCGGTGAGTTGTTCGCGGTGCGTGGCGAACAGGCCGTGTCCCGCGTTCTCGTAGACCTTGAACGTGCTGTCGGGCAGCAGTTCCGCGGCCCGGCGGCCGGTCAGGTCCAGTGGCGCGGACGCGTCGTGCGTGCCGTGCACGACCAGTGCGGGCAGGTCGGTCTTGGCCAGTTCGGGCGCGACGTTCAGCGTGACGACGAGGTCGCCGAGGGCCGCTCCGGCGCGCGCGGTCGCACCGTGACAGCGGTCGATCATGGATCGAACGTACGCCTCGGAGAGGTCGTTGCCGGGGAGGCCGAGGGCGAAGAACGCGCGGGCGCCGTCCTCGAAGAACGCGGCCCGGTCGTGACGGAAGGCCTTGTTGCCCACCTCGACGAGTGCCGGGTCGACACCCCCGGGATGGTCCGCGGACCGCACCGGGCCCGGCGCCATGCCCGCCACCAGCGCCAGCCGCGCCACCCGCTCGGCCCCGTGCCGGGTCAGACAGCGGACGATCTCGGCGGTCCCGACGGAGTGCCCGACCAGGGTGACCTCCCGCAGGCCGAGGTGCCTGAGCAGACCGTCGACGTCGTCGGCGAGGCTGTCGAGGTCGAAGCCTCCCCAGACGTCGTCGGACCTGCCGTGCCCCCGTCGGTCGAACCCGACGCACCGGTAGCCGGCGTCGGCGAGCGGCAGCATCTGGTACTCCCACATCTCCGTACCGAAGTAGGAGCTGTTGACGAAGACGACCACCTGGCCGGTGGCGGGGCCGTAGTCGACGAAGTGCAGTCGGGTGCCGTCGACGGGGCTCGCGAAGTACGGCATGGGGGGTCCTCCCGGAATCAGGTGGTGCGACGGGCGAGTCGCTGTGCCTTCATGGTTCCGGGAGGCCGTGAAGGCGTCGATTACCTCGGACGTCATCGGACCACGTCGGACGTCATCAGACGTCATCGGATGTCATCGGACGTCACACGAACGCGGGGGACGCGTCCGGTGCGCAGTCCCACGCGGCGTGCGGTGCGGGTCAGTGCGGCGTCCGTTCCTCCAGGGCCGTGCGCCAGGCGGGTGACGGGCCCGTCGGCGCGGGTTCCGCGCGCCGGCCGCCGCGCGCGAAGAAGTCGGCCAGCGGCAGGATCGCGGCGCCGACCGTGACGGCGTCGGGGCCGAGACGGCCGAGGTCGATGGTGACCCGCTGGGCGGGATAGCGCAGGGCGTAGGAGGAGGCGTACCGGCGGACGGCGGGCAGGAAGCGGGAGCCGAGCTGGAGGCCGGCCCAGCCGCCGATGAGGATCCGCTCGGGCTGGAAGAGGTTGATCAGGTCGGAGAGGCCCGCGCCCAGGTACTCGGCGGTCTCCTCCAGGACGGCGAGCGCGACGGGGTCGGGCTCGGTGCCCTCGGGCGGGTAGGCGGCCGCGAGCATCGCGGTGAGCGCGGTCTCCTCGTCGGTGCCCTCCGGGGGACGCCCGCCCGCCTCGCGCCAGCGGTCCAGGAGCGCCTCCGCGCCCGCGTAGGCCTCCAGGCAGCCGAGGGCGCCGCAGCGGCAGCGGCGGCCCCTGACCCGTACGGTCAGATGCCCCCATTCGACCGAGCGGCCGTTCTCCACCTCCTCGGTGACGAGGCAGGCGCCGACGCCGGAGCCGAAGAGGACGACCACCGCGTTGCGGGCGCCGCGTCCCGCGCCGAACCACATCTCGGCCTGGCCGAGGGTGCGGGCGCCGTTGTCCGCGAAGTACGGGACGGTGTCGGGGAGTTCACAGGCGGAGCGGAGCAGGGACTCCAGCGGAACGGCGTCCCAGCCGATGGTCTGGCCGTGCACGACCGCGCCGCGCTCGGGGGTACGGGCGACGATGCCGGGCACCCCGATACCGACACCGAGGAGCTGTCCGGGGGCGATGTCCGCCCCGGCGAGGACCTCGGCGATGCCGTCGCGGATGTGGCCGACGATGACGTCGACGTCGTACTCCTGGCGCCTCAGCGGCCGGTCCGCCTCGTACCCCTGGCGCTCCAACGGCCTTTCGGTGCGGGCGAGTTCGGTGAGGGTCAGGTCGAACAGCTCGATGCGGACGCGGGTTTCGCCGACGTCGACGCCGATCATGTGGCCGCTGCCGGGCACGACCCGCAGCAGGGTGCGGGGTCGGCCGCCGTCGGAGTCGACACTGCCGGCCTCCTCGACGAGGCCGTCGGCGACGAGTTCGGCGACCACGTTGCTGATGGATCCGGAACTCAGTCCGGTGGCGGGACCGAGCTCGTAGCGGCTCATCGGCCCGTCGAAATACAACCGTTGTAGTACGGCGGTGCGGTTGCCCCGTCGCAGGTCACGCACTGTCCGTCCGTTCCGCCCCGCCATGTGATGTCCCTTCCGGCCTGCCCGAACTGCAAGATACCCCTGCGCGATCCCTTGACGCGACTTTCTTCCGGGTCTTAACTCACGTCCTAAATTAAGCCATGAGGATCGTTCGGGAAGTGAACGCGGACGCCCCTCATGTCTCCCTCCGGGAAAGGGACATAAGCAGCCATGCGCAGAATCCGAGCCGCGGCCGCAGGTGCGGTCACCATCTCTCTGCTGACCGCCGCGACCGCCTGTGGCGGCGGCTCGTCGAGCGGCGGGTCCAACGCCTCACCGAAGACCCTCACGTATTGGGCGTCCAATCAGGGCGCCAGCATCGAGATCGACAAGCAGGTCCTCGCACCCGAGATCGCCAAGTTCGAGAAGGACACCGGCATCAAGGTGAAGCTGGAGGTCGTTCCCTGGACCGACCTCCTGAACCGGATCCTCACCGCCACGACCTCGGGTCAGGGCCCCGACGTCCTCAACATAGGCAACAGCTGGAGCGCCTCCTTGCAGGCCACCGGCGCGCTGCTGCCGTGGGACGCGAAGAACTTCGCCAAGATCGGCGGCAAGGACCGCTTCGTCGACTCCGTGCTCGGCTCGACGGGCGCCGAGGGCAAGGACCCCGCCGCGGTTCCGCTGTACTCGATGTCGTACGCGCTCTACTACAACAAGAAGATGTTCGCCGACGCCGGCATCGCGGGCCCGCCGGCCACCTGGGACGAACTGGTCGCCGACGGCAAGAAGCTCTCCAAGGGTGGCAAGTGGGGCCTCGGCGCCGAGGGATCGAACCCCGCCGAGAACATCCACCACGCCTTCGTCTTCGCCAAGCAGCACGGCGCCGACTTCTTCACCGCCGACGGCAAGGCCGACTTCACCAGCGACGGGGTCGTCTCGGCGGTCAAGCAGTACGTCGACCTGATGGCGAAGGACAAGATCATCGCCCCCGGTAACGCCGAGTACGCGCAGAACCAGTCCGTGAGCGACTTCGCCAAGGGCAAGAACGCGATGCTGCTGTGGCAGTCGGCGGTCGCCAACCTCAAGTCGCAGGGCATGAGCGAGGACGCGTACGGCATCGCGCCGGTGCCCGTGCAGTCCGGCACGCCGGGCGCGGGCACGAACGTCAACTCGATGGTCGCGGGCATCAACGTCGCGGTGTTCAAGAACTCCAAGAACCTCGACGGCGCCACGAAGTTCGTGAAGTTCCTGACCAGTGACGCCGAGCAGAAGATCCTCAACGAGGCGTACACCACGATCCCGCCGATCAAGACCGCCCAGACGGACACCGCGTTCAACTCCCCCTCGAACGCGGTCATCAAGGACACCCTGGCCAAGAGTGCCGCCTCGCTGCCGCAGGTCGCCGACGAGTCGCAGTTCGAGACCGCGGTCGGTACGGCCATCAAGGGCCTGTTCGCCGACGCCGCCGGCGGACGCGCGGTGACCACGGCGTCGGTGAAGGCGGCGCTCGAGAAGGCCCAGCAGCAGATGCCGAAGAAGTGAGTGCGGACACCACCATGACCACCACGACCGCCGCCTCCGCCGAATCCGGCGAGCGGACGGTGCGCAAGAGCTCCCCCGGTGCGGCGCGCGGCCCGCGCCGCACCGGGCGGATCAAGCGCATCGGACTGCCCTACCTGCTGCTCCTGCCCGCGCTGGTCCTCGAACTCCTGGTCCACCTGGTGCCGATGGTGATCGGCATCGTGATGAGCTTCAAGGAGCTCACGCAGTTCTACATCCGCGACTGGGGCACGGCGCCCTGGGCCGGCTTCGACAACTACTCGGTGTCGGTGCACTTCGACGAGCCCGTCGGCGAGGCGCTGCTGCACTCCTTCTTCGTCACCATCGCCTTCACGCTGCTCTCGGTCGGCCTGTGCTGGCTGATCGGGACGGCGGCCGCGATCTACATGCAGGACAACTTCGTGGGGCGCGGTGTGCTGCGGGCCCTGTTCCTGGTGCCGTACGCGCTGCCGGTGTACGCGGCCGTCATCACCTGGGTGTTCATGTTCCAGCACGACAACGGGCTGGTGAACCACGTCCTGCACGACCAGCTGCACCTCACCGACAAGCCGTCCTTCTGGCTGATCGGCGACAACAGCTTCTACGCGCTGCTCGTGGTGTCCGTGTGGAAGGGCTGGCCGTTCGCCTTCCTGATCGTCATGGCCGGCCTGCAGAACATCCCGGGCGAGCTGTACGAGGCCGCCGCCCTCGACGGCGCCGGTGTGTGGCAGCAACTGCGCCGCATCACCCTCCCGTCGCTGCGTCCGGTCAACCAGGTCCTGGTGCTGGTGCTGTTCCTGTGGACGTTCAACGACTTCAACACGCCGTTCGTCCTGTTCGGCAGGACCGCCCCGGACGCGGCGGACCTCATCTCGGTCCACATCTACCAGGCGTCCTTCGTCACCTGGAACTTCGGCACCGGCTCGGCGATGTCCGTGCTGCTGCTGCTGTTCCTGCTCGTAGTGACCGGCGCCTATCTGCTGCTGACCTCCCGGGGAAGGAAGACGGCCGATGTCTAGCACCTCCACCACCATCCGTTCGGCCGGCGCCCGGTCGGCCACCCCCCGCTCGCCGATGGCTCCGCCGCGGTCCTTCCTGTGGTCCCGGCGGATCTTCCTCACCCTGCTCACCGGCTTCGTCCTGGTGCCCGTCTACGTCATGGTCTCCAGCTCGCTGAAGCCGCTCGCGGACGTCTCGGGGAAGTTCCGCTGGATACCGAGCGGCCTGACGCTGCGGCCGTACGTCGACATCTGGTCGACGGTGCCGCTGGCGCGCTACTTCGTGAACTCGCTGATCGTCGCGGGTGCGGCCACGGCCTGCTCGGTCGTGATCGCCGTCTTCTCCGCCTACGCCGTCAGCCGCTACAACTTCCGCGGCAAGCGCGTGTTCACGGTCACCGTGCTGTCCACCCAGATGTTCCCGGGCATCCTCTTCCTGCTGCCGCTCTTCCTGATCTACGTCAATATCGGCAACGCCACCGGGATCGCGCTGTTCGGCTCGCGCGGCGGTCTGATCCTCACGTATCTCACCTTCTCGCTGCCGTTCTCGATCTGGATGCTGATCGGGTACTTCGACTCGGTGCCGCGTGATCTCGACGAGGCGGCCCTGGTGGACGGCTGCGGGCCGCTCGGCGCCCTCTTCCGTGTCGTCGTCCCGGCCGCGATCCCCGGCATCGTCGCGGTCGCCGTCTACGCCTTCATGACCGCCTGGGGCGAAGTGCTGTTCGCGTCGGTGATGACCAACGACGCGACCCGCACCCTCGCCGTCGGACTGCAGGGCTACTCCACGCTCAACGACGTGTACTGGAACCAGATCATGGCCGCCTCGCTGGTCGTCAGCGTCCCCGTGGTGGCCGGCTTCCTGCTGCTCCAGCGCTATCTCGTCGCCGGTCTCACGGCGGGAGCCGTCAAGTGAGCCACGCCAACCCCATTGATGACGAAGGGACTTCAGTGACCATCGACCTTGCCGCCCTCCCCGAGGACTTCCTGTGGGGCACGGCCACGTCGGCCTACCAGATCGAGGGAGCCGTCGCCGAGGACGGTCGCTCCCCCTCCATCTGGGACACCTTCTCGCACACCCCCGGCAAGATCGACAACGGCGACGACGGGGACGCCGCCTGCGATCACTACCACCGCTGGCGCGAGGACATCGGGATCATGCGCCGACTCGGCACCAACGCCTACCGGTTGTCCATCGCCTGGCCGCGGGTGATGCCGGGCGGCGACGGCCCGGTCAACGCCAAGGGGCTCGACTTCTACGACGCGTTGATCGACGGCCTGCTGGAGGCGGGGATCACGCCCTCGGTCACCCTCTACCACTGGGACCTGCCGCAGGTGCTCCAGGACCGGGGCGGCTGGCCCGCCCGTGACACGGCCCACCACCTGGCCGCCTACGCGTCGGTCGTCGCGGAGCGGCTCGGTGACCGCGTCCAGCACTGGACCACCCTCAACGAGCCGCTGTGCTCGGCCTGGATCGGCCATCTGGAGGGGCGGATGGCCCCGGGCCTGACCGACCTCACGGCCGCGGTCCGCGCCTCGTACCATCTCCTGCTCGGCCACGGACTGGCCACGCAGGCGATCCGCGCCGCCGCGCCGGGTGCTCAGATCGGCATCGTCAACAACCTGTCCAGCGTCGAGCCGAACACCGACCGGCCCGAGGACGTCGCGGCGGCGAAGCGGCTGGACGGCCACACCAACCGCTGGTGGCTCGACCCGGTGCACGGCCGCGGCTTCCCCGCCGACATGGTCGAGGTCTACGGGGTCGAACTTCCCGAGGCCGCGGGCGACCTGGAGACGATGGCCGCTCCGCTTGACTGGCTGGGGCTCAACTACTACTTCCCGTCCAGCGTGGTCGACGACCCCACCGGCCCGGCCCCGCACGTGCGGACGGTCAGCCGGCCCGGCGTGCCCCGCACCGGCATGGACTGGGAGGTCGAGGCCGCCGGTATCGAGCGTCTGCTGCTCCGCCTGACGAACGAGTACGGCGCCCGCAAGCTGTACGTCACGGAGAACGGCTCCGCCTATCCCGACGTCGTACGCCCCGACGGCACCATCGACGATCCGGAGCGCGTCGCGTATCTCGAACAGCACCTGGCGGCCTGTGCCTCGGCGGCCCGCAAGGGCGCTCCGCTGGCGGGCTACTTCGCCTGGTCGCTGCTGGACAACTTCGAGTGGGCGTACGGCTACGACAAGCGGTTCGGGCTGGTGCACGTCGACTACAAGACGCAGCAGCGGACGATCAAGGGCAGCGGCCACCGCTACGCGGAGATCGTCCGCGAGCACCGGGGCAGCGCGCGCAACGCGGCCTGACGGGGCGCCGGCGGCGCGCGAGCGGCGCCGGGCGCTCCCTGCCGGGCTCGGCTCGCCTCGAAGCCGTGCCGAGCGGCTCCTGCCGGGAACAACGCGGCGCGCAGGACGCGCCAGGGTCCCGCCACAGGATCCGAACGACAGGCTCTAGCGGTCCGTCCCGGCAGGAGCGGTCGTTCTGCGGCCGATCTCGTCGAGGGCGGCCGTCAGTCGGGGGGCCACCACCTCGCGCACCCACGCGACGCGTTCGTCGCCGGGTGCGCGGGGCACGGTCTCGACGAGCATGATCAGGTAGAGGTAACTGCGGTACAGGGCCAGTCGCTTCCTGGCGGATTCGTCGAATTCGACCGCCCCGGAAAATTCTTGATAGCCCGTCAGGAAGTCGGCGTCACGCCGGATGTGCGCCGGCCTCGCCTGCTCCCTCTACGTCCGCGGGAAGAGGGACCTCCGCCCGGGGAGCCGTTTCGAGGAGACCCTCACGACCGGGCAGCAGATCGCCCGGACGGTCGGCAGTCTCCCCGCCTTCCTGGCGAAGCTGCACGACTGACCCGCGGCGGTGCAGGCGCCGGGGTCCAGGACGCGGCCACCGGGAGCGTCGGGGAACACCGGGCTCCGCGACGCTCTCCCGGCGGGTCTCCGCCGCGGGCCCGGCACCGGACGCCTCAGGAACCGGCCGGGGTCCAGTACGGGTCGCGGCCCAGGAAGGCGAGCAGCTCCTCGGCGCGGCCGGCGCCCTCCGGCACCTCGCGGGCGGCGGCGAACACCCCGAACGACGTGCGGAGGTGATCGGCCAGCCGGTCCGCCGCGAGCCGGATGCCCTCGGCCAGCTCGTCGTCGAGGGGGGACGCCTGGCCGGTCGCCACGGCGATGTCCCAGGCGTGCACTCCCGCGTCCATCGCAGCGGCGGCGGCCGCCACCGGCAGCGGCAGGGGACCGAGCGGCGTCGCCACCTCGTCCGCGTCGGCGGGCAGGCCTCCGTAGACGGCGGCGACATCGGCGAGGGCCTTGTCGAGCGATGCCGTCGCGTCGGCGCCCAGCCCGTCGACGGGCTGGAAGGGGTCCTCCTCGGGCCACCCACTGCCGGTGACCGCCGCGCCGTACGCCTGCTGATCGAGTCGCGCGTGGTTGAACACCTGGCGCACCGTCCACTCGCCGCACGGCGTCGGCGCGCCCCACGCGCTCTCCGGAACGCCGGCCACCGCCTCGCGCAGCCGGTCGTGCGCCCGCGTCAGCAGTTCGATGCCCTCGGCCTTGCTCATTCCGGTGCCTCCTGATGCGGTCCGACCCAGTTGATGCCTTCAATCTAGAACCCCTTGCGGACAGATACGGTCCGCAATCAGGACGTTCGGTACCCCTGTTAAACGGGAAGGCCACAAGGATGCAAGAGGCACGAGGTGAGTGGTCGGCATCCGTCGCGAAGATCGTGGAGCGACGCCGGGAGCCGGTGGTCGTCCAGACACTTCGTTCGACGGCCGCCGCGACGATCGCGTACGTGGTGGCCATCCATCTCAGTCCGGAGCCCGCTCCGCTGACCGCGCCCCTGACCGCGCTGCTGGTCGTGCAGGTCACCCTGTACTCCACGATCACCACCGCCGTCCGGCGGGTGAACTCCGTGGTCGCGGGCGTGGTCATCGCCATCGGCTTCAGCAGCCTCGTGGGCCTGACCTGGTGGAGTCTGGGCCTGATCATCCTCGCCTCGCTGGCGGTGGGCCATCTGGTCCGGGTCAGCGAGTTCGTGCCCGAGGTGGCGATCAGCGCCATGCTGGTCCTCGGCGTCACCAGGGTGGGCGACACGGCGTGGGCCCGCGTGCTGGAGACGCTGATCGGAGCGGTCGTGGGTCTCGCCTGCAACCTCGTGCTCGCGCCACCCGTGTGGGTGGGGGTCGCCGGTGAGTCCATCGAGGATCTGGCACGCCGCATGCGGCAGTTGATGATCCGGGTCGGCGAGCAGGCCGCCGGACACACCCCGTTCCATGTGGCGGCCGAGCGGCTGCACGAGGCCCGCCGGCTCGACCATGACATCGCCGGGGTGGACGCGGCCCTGCGGCAGGCCGAGGACAGCCTCAAGCTCAACCCGCGGGTCCGCGAGGGGCTGCTGCACCGGGTCGTGCTGCGCACCGGCCTGGACACCCTGGAGATCTGCACCGTGGTCCTGCGGGTCCTCGCGCGCAGCCTCACCGACCTCGCCAAGGAGAGGGAACCCCAGCCGCTGTTCGAACCGCAGGCGGGGGCGGTCCTGGAGGAACTGCTGTCCGAGATCGCCGACGCGATCGTCAGCTTCGCGGTGCTGGTGACCACGGACGTGGCCCAGAACGCCGCGTCCGCCGAGGAGCGGCTCAGCGCGGAACTCGGCACGGCCGCCGGCACCCGCGACAAACTGGCCCAGCTGTTCCTCGAAGAGGTCCAGCGCGACGCCAGCCAGTGGCAGCTCCACGGCTCCGTCCTGACCGAGGTCACGCGGATCATCGACGAACTCGACACCGAGCACCGGACGCGCCGGCTCCTGGAGGAACTGGACCGCTGCGCCGCCGCGGAGCGCGAGCGGCGGCCGCGCATCACTCGGCTTCGGCGCCGGCTGCGCCTGCCGCGCCCGCTGCGCCGGAACCGGAACCGTTCCGCCGCTCCCAGTCGTTCTAAGTGACGAGTTCCGGGTGAGGACGCGGCACGACGTGGTGGAGCGGTGAGCCGCCCGGCGTCGCCGACAGCAGGACGACAAGGGGGCGGGCGGATGACCGAGGACACCGTGCGGATCGACGGGAACGCACTGCGGCTGCCGGGCGGGGTGCAGGTGAGGTTCATCCGGACCCTGCGCCTGCCCGAGACGGGCACGCACGCGTTGCCGCCGGGGCTCGGCGAGTTCCCCGTGCGGCGCGTCGAGGACTACGGGGACCGGGTGCCCGCGGAGTGGCGGGCCCGAGGCGGTGTGATGCTGCCGGTGTACCTGCGCGAGGCCATGTGGCTGAGTTTCGCCGGGACGGCGGAGCCGGCGGCGTTGCAGGTCGGTGTGGGCAAGGTCTGTGCCGTCTCCGGCAAGCCGTGGAGCTCCCGGCTCGCCCGCGACCCGCAGAACTACGTCGTGCTCCCCCGGCAGCCATGGCTCGACGGAATCAACTCCGGCAAGGGCACGGTCCGCCAGTTCGTGGCCGTACCGCTGGGCCTCGGTGCGACGGTCGAGGGCCAGGTCACCGGCGAGGAGGTCTGGGGCGGCGTCCAGCTCCAGTCGTTCCCGCTCGCTCCCGAGGAACTCGCGGCGTGGCGCGAGGCGGAGCGCCGCAAGGCGCAGGAGCGGCTGCGGATGCCTCCTTCGGTCGGCGCGTACGGCGGCGCCATGCCGATGATGGCCGCGCCGCCCGCCCCCGGTGCCGCTCCCGGAGCCGCACGTCCCGGGGGTGCCCCGCGTGCGCGCGGCGCCCCGGCGATGGGTCTCGGTGTCGGCGGTTCGATGCGCCAGGAGGTCTACCGGGACGACAGGCCGCTGAAGGCGTGGGCCAAGGAGCCGGCCGGGCGCGTGTTCGTCCATCTCGTGACGCCTCCGGAGTGGCGCCGCATCACCGGCGAGGCCCCGCCGCCGTCCCCGGTGGACCGTGCGGCGTACACCCGCGCGGGGCTCCCCTGGTTCGACTATTACGACCAGGACGCCGCCGATCTTGCCCCCACGGACGATCTGGGGTCGGTCAAGCCGGTGGGCGACTGGCTGGGCGACGACCACGAACCGTGGCAGCAGCCCTCACCCCATCAGGTGAAGCCGCTCGGCGACGCGCCGGGCAAACCGGTCGGGGACGGCGACTGGTAGGAACCTCCGGCGTTGCATGCATCGCAACGCCTATTGCCGTTCTTGCACTTCCGGGGTGTCTCAAGCCAAGGTGGCTGTCACAGTCGAGGAAACCGACACCCCGAGGTGCAGGCATGAGAAGTGGCGCGGAGCCGTCGCGCGGCGCGGGCGGCGGCTGGACCAGGCGCCGCTTCGTCGGCGCGCTCGCGGGCGCCGCCGCGATCACGACGGTCCCGGCACCGGCCGCTCCGCGGGCGGACCGTTCCGCGCCGACGCCTCTCCCGAAGACACCCCCGGCCGGACCCGCCTCCTCGGCGAGTCCATCGGCGCCCTCGTCCCCGGCGCCCCCCTCCGGCCCCCGCCCGCTGTTCCTCGGCACGTACACGTCGGGCGACGGCGCCGGGAAGGGGATCGGTCTCGCCACGTACGACGCGGCGACCGGCGCGGTCACCGGCGGCGGTGTCGTGACGGGCGTCGACAACCCGTCCTTTCTGGCGGTGCATCCGGACGGCCGGACGCTGTACGCCGTCGACGAGCAGACCTCGGGCGCGGTGACGGCCGTACGCCTTCCGGGGAACGAGGTGATCGGCACCCGCTCCACCGGTGGCGCCGGCCCCTGCCATCTGTCCGTGCACCCGAGCGGGCGCTGGCTGTTGAGCGCGAACTACGCCTCTGGGAGCGTGGCGGTTCACCCCGTCGACGCGTCCGGAGCTCTCGGCGAGCGCACCGATCTGGTCACGCACGCGAGCCCGCCGCCCGGCCCGGGCCAACAGGGCCCGCACGCCCACCAGTTCATCACCAGCCCGGACGGCGGGCACCTGCTCGCCGTCGACCTGGGCACCGACACGGTGTACACCTACCGCCTCGACGAGACCCGGGGCACGCTCACCGAGGTGTCCCGGGCGCGGACGAAGCCGGGCGCGGGCCCGCGCCATCTCACGTTCCATCCCGGCGGCCGGTACGCCTATCTCGCCAACGAGGTCGACAACACGGTGACGGTCTGCGGCTACGAGCCGGCGACCGGCCGCCTCACCGTGGGCGAGCCGCGGTCCACGGGCACGGGAAGCGGCACGAGTTACCCGGCACAGCTCCTGGTGACGTCGAACGGTTCGTACGCCTTTCTCGCCAACAGGGGCCACAACAGCCTGACGCGGTACGCGATCGAGGCGGACGGCGCCCGTCTGCGGCTGCTGGACACGGTGCCCGTCGGCGGCGACTTCCCGCGTCACATCGCGTTCTCCCCGGACGGGCGGCTGCTGTTCGCGGCGAACCAGCGGTCGAGCACGGTCAGCGTCTTCCAGGTCGACGACGGGAGCGGTGAACTCCGGCTCTTGGGCGCGCCGTTCGCCTCACCGGTCGCGGTCTGTGCGCTGCCGCTGTAGCGGGCGCGGGCACGCGGCGACGCTCGCCTGCGTGAGCAACACGTGCATGCGCTCGGTGAGTTGCGAGACGTCGTCGGCGGGTGCGTGGAACGGCAGGCGTACGTCGCCGTTGCCGCGCACCCGCTCGACGCGCAGGGTGAGTCCGTGGCGGTCGACGGCGAGGGGCTGGACGCGCACCGCGCCGTGCAGAGCGTCCGGTCCGACCAGGCGGGTGAGCCGTTCGACGGCCTCCGGATGGGCGTCGGCGAGATGGGTGAGCAACTGGGCCTCGGCGAGGGCGAGCGGGTCGGGCTCGGCGTCGGCCAGTTCGTCCAGGTCGACGACCACGGTCCCGCCGGGCCTGCGGAGCACCGCGCGGGTCGCACGGAACGACAGGTGCCCGTCCTCGGGGACGAACCAGCCGGCGAGCCAGAGCCGGGCCCGGATCCGGTTCCGTACGGGAACCGGCGCGACGTCGGCGAACTCCAGGACGGCGGAGGGCTCTCCGCGCGGCGAGCAGATGGCGGCGGCGAGCAGGGCGCTGTCCTCCGGCACTCGCAGGAGAACCCGGCCGTCGGCGGCGACGGTGTGCGCGCCGACGAACTCCTCGCGGCCGCCTTCCGCGGTCACCGCGCAGGACCAGGCCGCGGCGAGCACCGAGCGGGCGTGCTCCGCCGCGGCGGGCGCGGCCGTCCAGGTGTGACGGTCACCCATCAGCTTCCTCCTTATTAGGTAAGGCTTCCCTAAGCTACCGAAGATCGGGGTGTACGCCAACCACGCCTCGCCAGCAGCGAGCCCGGCAGGGAGCCGATGGGGGGCCGGCGGGGAGCCGGCGGGGAGCCCGGCCATGGGTTCACGGCCGCCGAGCAGGCGATCGCGGCCGGGCGGACGGAGCGGACCTCAGGGCGTGATCGCGCCGAGCAGGGCCCGCGCGCACAGATCCCGTACCTGGTCGCGGGTCAGGTCCGCACCCCTGAGCCACTCCAGACACACGGCCGTGGTGAAGGCCAGCCACCCGCGGACGGCGATCCGGAGTTCAAGACGGTCCTCGGACGCCCGGCCCAGCTCGGGATCCGCCGCCAGCGCCCGAAGGATCTGCAGTTCCTGCGCGGCCAGTGCCTGCTGATAGACCCTGCGCACGGCCTGGTCGCCGGCCGCGTCGGCGCGGTGGAAGGCACGGAACCCGTGCGCGTGCTCCTCCACGTACCCGAGAAAGGTGTCCAGACCCGCACCGAGCTGCTCGCGCACCGGAACGCCGGGCACCGCCGCGGTCATCCGCAGCATCCGCCCGCTCTCCCGCTCGACCACGGCGGCGAAGAAGTCCCGCTTCGTCGGGAAGTAGTGGTACAGCAGACCGCGCGAGACTCCGGCGATCTCGGCGACCTGCTCGATCCACACGTCGTCGTACGGACTCTCCGAGAACAGGCGGGCGCCGACCGACAGCAGTTGCTCCCGGCGCTCCTCGGTGCTGAGCCGCCGACGTGCGCGCTCCCCCTGTCTCCCCGTCATGCCCGCACCTTACTTGACGTCGGTTCAGCAACGGGACCAGACTGAACACCGCTATTGAACTCGCGTACAACAGACTCGACGTGCCCGAGGCACAAGGGAGATGGCGTGATGGCGGAGACGACGGAGGCCGCGCTTCCCAAGGGGTTCCGCAGCGCGGAGCTGGGCTGGCCGGAACTGCACCGTATTCCGCACCCTCCACACCGCGTACCGCTGGTCGGTGATGTGATCGGCGCCAACGTCCGCTCACCGCTCCAGGACTCGATGAAGTTCGGGCGGCAGCTCGGACCGGTCTTCCGGCGCAGGGCCTTCCGCAACGAGATCGTCTTCGTCTGGGGCTCTGATCTCGCCGCCGAACTGGCCGACGAGTCACGGTTCGCGAAGCACGTGGGCCTCGGGATCGCCAATCTCCGTCCGGTCGCCGGGGACGGACTGTTCACCGCCTACAACCACGAGCCCAACTGGCAGTTGGCGCACGACGTCCTCGCCCCCGGCTTCAGCCGCGAGGCCATGGAGGGCTACCACCCGATGATGCTGGCCGTGACCGAACGGCTGACGGACCGCTGGGACCGGGAGCAGGCGGCGGGCCGCACCGTGGACGTGCCCGGCGACATGACGAAGCTGACACTGGAGACGATCGCCAGGACGGGCTTCGGCCATGACTTCGCCTCCTTCGAGCGCTCCCGGCCGCACCCCTTCGTGAACGCGATGGTGGGCACGCTGACCTACGCGCAACGCCTCAACGTCGTCCCGGTCCCGCTGGCTCCGCTCCTGTTGCGGGGCGCCTCCCGGCGCAACGCGGCCGACATGGCCTACCTCAATCGCACGGTCGACGCGGTGGTCGCCTCGCGCCGGGCCGACGGCGGCGAGGGCGACCTGCTCGACCGCATGCTGGAGACGGCACACCCCGAGACCGGGGCGCGGCTCGCCCCCGAGAACATCCGCCGCCAGGTCATCACCTTCCTGATCGCCGGCCACGAGACCACCTCGGGCGCCCTCTCCTTCGCCCTGCACTACCTCGCCCGGCACCCGGCGGTCGCCGCCCGCGCCCGGGCCGAGGTCGACCGGGTCTGGGGCGACACGGGGCGGCCCGGCTACGAGCAGGTCGCCAAGCTCCGCTACGTCCGCCGGGTTCTCGACGAGTCGCTGCGCCTGTGGCCGACGGCACCGGCGTTCGCGCGCGAGGCCCGGCACGACACCCTGCTCGGAGGTGTCCACCCGATGCGACAGGGGGCCTGGGCGCTGGTCCTCACCGCGATGCTGCACCGGGACCCCGAGGTCTGGGGCGCCGACGCCGAGGAGTTCGACCCGGACCGCTTCGACGCGAAGGCGGTACGGGCCCGGCCCGCGCACACCTTCAAGCCGTTCGGCACCGGGGCGCGCGCCTGTATCGGCCGCCAGTTCGCGCTGCACGAGGCGACGCTGGTCCTCGGCCTGCTGCTGCGCCGCTACGACCTGGCCCCCGAGCCCGGCTACCGCCTACGAGTGGCCGAACGGCTGACCCTGATGCCGGAGGGCCTGCGCCTGCGCCTCGAACGGCGCACGCCGGTGGTGCCGGGGCGGGAGGCCACCTTGGCCCGCGCGGCCGAGTGAGGCCCCGCTCCCGGCGCGGGCGCCGGCCGGCCCTCAGTCCTGAGAGGCCCAGTGGCCGGGGCGGCCGACCGATCGGGGGAGCCGGGTGCCCGCGCTGCCGCGGGCCGCGTTGAGCTGCGGCTGGGTGAGGAAGACGGCTCCGGTCAGGTCGGCGTCGGTGAGGTCGGTGTCCCTGAGGTCGGCACCGATCAGATCGGCGCCGCGCAGGTCGGCCCCCGTGAGATCGGCGGCGATGAGGAGGGCACCGCGCAGACTCGCGCCCCGCAGATCGGCACCTCTGAGCCGGGCGCCCATCAGATCGGCACCGCGCCGGTCCTTCTTCCTGCCCCCGTCGGCCCCGGCCCGTACGAACTCACTTATCCGCAGCAGCAGTTCGTTGACCTCCTGCCGGTGCGCGTCCAGGTCCAACGCGCCCAGTTCCTCCGGGGTTCGCCCCGCGAGGCGCTCCGTCGTGGCGAGCAGGCGCCGGACATCGGCGTGAACCGGCCGCGCGGCGGGGAGCGTCAGTGCCTCGTTCAGGTACCAGAGCAGTTCATGCAGGTGACGTACGACGGGGAACACGTCGAACATCCGGCGGGCGTGCTCCTTGGACCCCGAGCGCCAGTCCACGCCGCCGAAGGTCACCTGGGAGACCCGCTGCCCGGCGCCGAAGCAGTCGTAGACCGTGCAGCCCGTGAAGCCCGTCCGCCGCAGCCGGGTGTGGATACCGCACCGGGAGTCGCTCTCCAGATTCCGGCAGGGCTCGCCCGCGCCCTTGTCGATCGCGAAGTCGGCCGAGCGGGCGAAGGGCAGGGCGACGCAGCACAGCCCGAAGCACTGACCGCAGTCGGCCCGCAGTTCGAGGCGTGGGTCCGGGTGCGTGCTGCCGTCCTCTTGCATGTCACCCAGCCTACTCAGTTCGTGACACGCCCCTGAACTGCGCCGACTTGACGGCCCGGACTCTGTGCGCGAGGCGATCCCTGCGGTCGTTGTCCGGATCTTTGGCGGCGCACCGGGTATCGAGTCACCATGAAATCCACAGCGCTCCCCGGCCTCCCCTCCCCTCCGCCGCTGGGCGCGAGCGCGCTGCCGTCCGGGACGTACGACGGCTCGCTGGTGCTGGTCACCGGTGGCGGCACCGGACTCGGGAGGGCGATCGCGGCGGAGTTCGCCCGGCTGGGGGCCGATCTGCTGATCGTCAGCCGTCGTGAGCGGCATCTCGCGCCCGCCCGGGCGGAGTTGGCGAAGCTCGGCACCCGGGTCGAGTCCGCCGTGTGCGACATCCGGGACCCGAAGCGCATCTCCGAGGTGTTCGACGAGTACCCGCTGCCCGACGTGCTGGTCAACAACGCGGCCGCCAACTTCCCCGTGCCGACGGAGGACTTGTCGCCGAACGCCTGGCAGGCGGTCGTCGACATCACGCTCACGGGCACGTTTCTGATGACTCGTGAGTTCGGGATACGACACCTGGCCGCGGGCACACCGGGGTCGGTCATCGACATCGGCGCGTCCTACGCCTGGACGGGCGGCCCCGGTTTCGCGCACAGCGCGGCGGCCAAGGCGGGCGTGGAGAGCCTCGTGCGGACACTGGCCGTGGAGTGGGGCCCGTACGGCATCCAGGTCAACGGTCTGGTGCCGGGGCTGATGCCGCACGAGGACATGACGGACGACATCCGCGGCAACCTGGCACGGGCCGCGGTCGACGCGGACAGCGGGGACGGCCCGGACGGCGGCCCGGACGGCGGCCCGGACAACGAGAACGGTGGGGACCGCCCGGACACCGCGGACGGCGGGGAGCGCGACACGCACGACCGGCGGCAGCCGGCCCTGCGTGTCGGCGCACCCCGCGAACTCGGCTGGGCCGCCACCTTCCTGGCGTCCCCCTACGCCCGTTTCATCACCGGTCACACGCTGGTGGTGGACGGCGCGAACTGGCAGCGCAGAGGGCTCGTCAGCCCGCCGGTCATACCGGTGCGGGACCAGTTGGGGCGTGGTCCCTTCACCGGCTGAACCTCACTCCCGCACCCTCACTCCCCCGCCCTCTCCCCCGCGAGGTCGAGCCGGGCGAGCCGGTCGGGGTCGGCGAGGATGTGCATCGCGACGATCCTGCCGTCGACGACGGTGACGCCCATGACCGAGTGCGGCCGGCCGTCGACGAGCGCGACGACACCCGCCTCCCCGTTGACCCGGACGAGCCGGGAGGCCGCCCCGAACCGCGCGAAGGCGAGCGCCTGCCGAGCCACCGTCTCGGCGCCGCGGACCAGCCTGGACACCGCCTCGCCGGCGGCCTTCGGGCCCGCGTCGGCGCGCAGCACGACGTCGGGGTCGAGGACGGCGACGAGGGCCTCGAAGTCCCCGCCGCGCGAGGCCGCGAGGAAGGCGTCGAGGACCTCCCGCTGCCGGATGACATCCCGTTCGGGCTCGGGAGCCCCTTCCTTCACGCGGCGGCGCGCCCGGCTGGCGAGCTGACGGGTGGCTGCCGAGGAGCGGCCCACGACGGGCGCGATGTCGTCGAACGGCACGGCGAACATGTCGTGCAGCACGAAGGCGAGCCGCTCGGCGGGCTCCAGCGTCTCCAGGACCACGAGCAGGGCGAGCCCGACCGAGTCGGCGAGCAGCACCTCCTGTTCGGGGTCGATCCGGTCCAGGGGGCTGACGACGGGGTCGGGGACGAAGGTGCCGGAGGACTCCAGGGGGTCCTCGCGGCGCGCGGTGCGCGAGCGCAGCATGTCGAGGCACACCCGGCCGGCCACGGTGGTCAGCCAGGCGCCCAGGTTCCTGATCTCGCCCGGGTCGGTGCGGACGAGCTTCAGCCAGGTCTCCTGGACGGCGTCGTCCGCCTCGCTGAGCGATCCGAGCATCCGGTAGGCCACCGCCCGCAGCCGGCCCCGGTGCTCCTCGAACCGGTCCGCGAGAAGCTCTGTGTCGTTCATCGGTCCCCCTGCCTCGTCGTACGGAACAGTGACCGATCAAAACACGTCGGTCACTTTCCCTCGAAGCGGGGCGCGCGGCGGGCGCCCTTGGCCGCGTATCCCTCCGCCGCGTCCTCGGAGGTGAGGGTGAGCGCGGCCGACAGAGAGGTCCGGTCGAGGGCGGCGGCCAGACCGGCGTCGGCGTACGTGTCGATGTCACGCTTGACTCCCTGCACGGCGAGCGGACCGTTGGCCGCGATCTCCGCGGCGACGGCTCGGGCCGCCGTGTCCAATTGGCCTTCCTCCGCGACAAGTTGGACGAGGTGCAGACGTTCGGCCGTCGTCGCGTCCAGCCGTCTCCCGGTCAGCGCGAGGAACTTCGCCCACCCCGCGCCCGCCTCGCGGGCGATCCGCAGATCCCCGCCGGCGTCCACGGCGAGCCCCAACTGGGCCTCGGGCAGGGCGAACACGGCGTCGCGGGAGGCGATCCTGATGTCCGCCATCAGTGCCAGCTCGAACCCGAAGCCGAGGCAGTGACCCTGGACGGCGGCGACGACGGGCTGCGGCAGCCTCGCGAAGGCCGCGAAGCGCTCGTGGGCCCAGCGAATGCCCTCGTAGTAGGCGCGGGCGCGTTCGGCACCCGAGCGGCCGGTGATCGCGCCACCCGGGGCGCTCACGTCGATCCCCGCGCAGAAGGCGCGTCCCTCGGCCCGCAGCAGCACCACCCGGATCGAGCCGTCGAAGCGGATCCGGTCCGCGAACAGGCCGAGTTGGCGGGTGGACTCCCAGCTCCACGCGTTGAGCTTCGCCGGGCGGCACAGGGTGAGGACGCCGATACCGCCCTCGACGTCGAGACGCAGCCGCTCGTCGCCCTCCGGGATGTCCGTACGCGTGGTGTCGATCATCCGCGCCTCCTCTGAATTCTGACAGACCGTCAGAATTCTAGAAGGCGCCATCTGGCGGATGAAGGGGGCGAGGAACGCCGTTACACGACGAGGGAATTGTGGATCTCGACCACGGTCGTGTCGAACGGGGGCAGGCCGAGGTCCTGCGCGGCGGGCGCGATGACCTCCGCCTCGAACCGCCGGAAGGCGTCCTCCGACTCCCATACGTCGACGACCTGGAAGCCGCCCGAAGCGAGGGGCGCGCCGTAGTGGGCGACGAGCCCGGTGGGCGGTTTCGCGCGGTCCGGGATCACCCGCTCGAAGATGATGTCGTAGAGCTTCTGGCTCCACACCGCACTCTGGTTCTGAACCAGAACAGCCATGCCGGTCCCTCGATCCGCGGACGACTTCAGGTCGTCTGCGACGCTATGTCCACGTCCGGTCCTCGGCGACCGGTGACGGAGACGGCTGCGCCGTCCGGCGGAACCCGCTGGCGGGGCCGGACGGCGCGGGGGTGCGGACCTGTCAGACCTCGTCGCGGGTGAGCGCCAGCAGCCGGTCCAGGACGCGCGGGCCGCCTGCCCGTACCCCGTCGTGCTCGAACTCGTCGGTCACCCAGGTGCGCAGGCCCCGGACGGCACGCGCGGTGCGCAGGGAGTGCTCCGCGTCGACGTACATGTCGTCGTGGTAGACCGCCGCCGCGACCGGTACCTCGTTCACGGCGAGGCGGGCCGGGTCGTACAGCGGCGCCCAGTCGGTGCGGGCGGCCAGTTCCTCGGCGGTGTCCCGCAGCGGGCGCAGCGCCGGGTCGTTCTCGAAGGTCCAGGGGTGCACGGACTCGCCGGTGAAGAGCAGCGGTCCGTCGTCGGCGAGGGTCTTGGCCGCGTCGAACTGCGGGAACTCGGCGCGCACGCGCTCGGCGGACCAGGCCGTGGGGCGGTCGCCCTGGGCGTAGCAGGCCTCGTGGACCAGCGCGTACAGGGGATGGCCCGCGTACGAGAGCAGCCCCTGGACGTCCTCCTGGAAGGCGTCGGAGAGGGCCGTTCCCTGCGGGGTGCGGACGAAGGCGTCCTCCAGCAGGTAGTGCAGGCGGTGGCTGCCGTCGCTGCCGCCGAGGAGGATGCCCAGCGACTGGAAGGCCTCGGCGGTCAGCCGGTAGCCGCCGCTCAGGACCGGTTCGTGCTGGAGCAGGTACTCGGCGATCCGGCGGGCGCGATCGACGTCCTGCGGGTAGCGCGCGTAGTGGGCGGCGACCTTGCGCTCGATGCGCGGGTACGCGGCGCGGTAGACGTCGTCCGCGTGCCCGTCGAGGGTGGGCAGGCCGCCGGTGACGACGGCCGCGCTCAGACCCTCGGGGGCGCTGGACAGGTAGTGCACGGCGCAGAAGCCGCCGAAGCTCTGGCCGAGGACCGTCCAGGGCGCTCCGCCGGTGAGTCCGGGCCGGATGGCCTCGCAGTCCCGGACGATGGAGTCGGCGCGGAAGTGCGCGAGGTAGTCGGCCTGCTCACGGGGGCCGCCGCGCAGCGGGAGCGTCTGCCGGTTCGCGGGCGTGGAGTGTCCGGTGCCGCGCTGGTCGAGCAGCAGGACGCGGAAGTCCGTCAGCGCCCGGTCGAGCCAGGCCTGACGGCCGACGAAACGATTCGCCCCGAAGCCGGGGCCGCCCTGGAGGTAGACCATCCAGGGCAGGCTCTGGTGCGCCTTGTCGCTCGCGACGACCTCGCGGGCGAACAGTTCGATGCTCTCGCCCGCCGGGCGGTCATGGTCGAGAGGCACGGTGAGGCGGTGGTCGGTGAGGACGACACCGGGCTGGCGGTAGCTGACGGTCAACAGGGCTCCCGAGACGTACGGATTCCAGGCTGCGTCCCAGTTGAGCACATCCTCCCCGGGCTCCGCGGCCCGGGGATCAAGAAAATGAACTGAACAGTGACTCAGCAGGCCGTAGCCGGGAACTGAACCGCCGCTCAGCGCGCCGCCAGGCTGGAGTGGCGCACCACCAGCTCCGGCTGGAGCACGACCCGCCGGTGCTCGTGCGGCGCGGGCGCGTTCTCCGCCTCGATCTCCTCCAGCAGCAGCTCGGCGGCGAGGGCGCCCATGGTCACGGCGGGCTGGCGCACGGAGGTGAGCGGTACGGCCGCGGCGGCCGCGAACTCGATGTCGTCGTAGCCGACGATGGCAAGGTCGTCGGGCACGCCGACGCCGGCCGCGTACATGGCCTGCAGCACGCCGAGGGCGAGCAGGTCGTTGGCGCAGAAGACGGCGGTGGGCCGCTCGGCGAGGCCGAGGAGCCGGGCGCCGGCGTCACGCCCGGCGGCCACGTCGAGGCGCTCGGTCGGCAGCTCGCGCAGATTCGCCTGGCCGAGGCCCGCCTCGGCCAGGGCGTTCAACGCGCCGGTCCGGCGGTCCCTGACCTGGCTGAGGCCGGGCGGTCCGCTGACGTACGCGATCGATCGGTGTCCCGCGTCGACGAGATGCCGGACGGCCAGCGCGCCGCCCGCCACGTCGTCGACCGAGACCGAGCACTCGGTGGTGCCCTCGGCGACCCGGTCGACCAGCACGAAGGGGATGCCGTTGCGGCGGAAGGCCTCGATGTTGCGCCCGCTCGCGTCGGTGGGTGTCAGCAGCACCCCGCGTACCCGCTGCTCGGCGAAGAGCGACAGATAGTCGGCCTCCTCGCTCGGGCTCTGCGCGCTGTTGCAGACCATCACGCCGAGTCCGGCTTCCCGTGCGGCGCGCTCGGCGCCGCGCGCGACGTCCACGAAGAACGGGTTGCCCATGTCGAGGACGAGAAGTCCCATGATCCGGCTGCGTCCGGCACGCAGTTGGCGTGCCGACTCGCTGCGTACGTAGCCGAGCCGGTCGATGGCGGACAGGACGCGTGCCCTCGTCTCGGAGGCCACCGAGTCGGGGCGGTTGATCACGTTCGAGACCGTTCCGACGGAGACTCCGGCGGCACGGGCGACGTCCTTGATACCCACCGACTGGGCCATCAGGCGGGAACCTCCAGAAGAACGAGAAGCGGCAGGCAGGCCCTCACATTACCCGCGGGCGGGCCGGAAACAGTGGTCATGAGGGCAGCCGGAAATCGATGACGTGCAGCGCGGACGGCGTGGTTCCACTGGACTTCTCCTGGTACATCACGGACAGCGTTCCGTCCTGCGAGACGCGCGTCTCGTCGATCACGACCTCGCCGAACGCGTTCAGGCCGCTGCCGTCGAACAGGAGCTTCCAGTCGGTGTGTCCGGAGGACTTCGAGGCTCCGGCGATCCGCCCGAACGGCATGATCGCGTAGGCGTTGTCGTACCGGTCCAGGACCAGTCTGGTGCGCTGGCTGGAGTTCAGGGCGATCGGGATCTCGGTCTTGGTCCAGCCGCCCGAGGAGTTCTTGCGGAGGTGGAAGGCCCGGCCGTTGGCCGTGCGGTCCGTCACGTAGTTGGTGGTGCACTGGCCGAAGCGTCCGGGCACATAGCTGATGATCGCGTGCGGCAGCCCCGCCGAGTCGGTGGCCTGGCTCTCCTGGTTCATCAGGGAGTGGTCGGGGTCGAGGGCGTCGACGACGAGCCCGGCGTCGGTGACGGCGACGGTCCCCGAGGTTCCGGTGGTGCCGACGACGGTGCCCGCGTCGTTGCGCCAACTGCGGCCCCGGTCGGTGGAGTAGACGTATCCGGTGTCGTGGTTGGTGATGCCGCCGGCGTTGCACATGACGGCGGCGTTCTGCTCGCGCCAGGTGAAGAAGGAGTGCAGCCGGCCGTTCAGGTCGTAGTCGATCCCGTGCAGATACATGTTGCGGGCCGTGCTCGACCCGTGCGCGCTGGTGTAGGTCCCTGTGGAGGCGGACCATTCGCCGAGCGCCGTCCAGGACGAACCTCCGTACTCGGCGAGGGCGTTGCGCCCGTTCCCGGAGACGCCGACGCGGTAGCTCAGCTGGAGGCCGCCGTCCGGGGTGGCGACGAACTGCGGGTAGGTGAACTGCGTGGTGAGCGCGAGACCGTCCAGGGAGGTCTGGACGGCCCCGAGGACCGAGGAGGTCCAGGCCGTCGACGCGGCGTTGTCGAGCAGCCCGGCCACCGACTTGACGTAGAAGAAGCCGTCGCTGTGCGAGTCCATGTTCAGGTGCAGCCGGCCGTCGGTGCGGGAGACTCCCATGGAGATGACGTTGTGGGAGTCGTCGCTCTTGAGCTTGTGACCGAGCGTGATCTTGGACCAGGTGGTGGCGCCGAGCGCGCGGCGGGCGACGACCGCGCTGCGGTCCGCGGTGTACCAGGCCGCGTACTGATAGCCGCGGTAGGTCAACAGGCCGTTCTTCTGGAACGAGTTGTTGTTGACCAGACCGTCGTAAGAGACGAAGTAGAGCGCCTGGGAGTCGAGTTGAGTGGTGCCTGACTGGGTGAGGGAGGGGCCGGGGGCGGCCGCTCGCGCCGTCTGCGCGGTGAGGGCGGGGCCTGCCACGGCGCCCAGCAGGGCCGTCGTCAGCACGGTGCGTCGTCTCATGTACGGGCTCCTCGATCGGGCTGCGGGCGGGGGTGGGGCGGCTGTTCAGGCACGTCGGGCGGGCTGTCCGGACGAGGTGGCACACCTCGTCCGTTCACGCGAGCCGCGGCACTGCGACCGTTCAGGCGAGGTGGAACACCTCGGCGAGCGGTTTCATGGCCTCGTCGGGTCTGGCGCCGTCCAGCGAGGTGAAGAACGGCGCCATCTCCGTCTGCCAGCGGGCATTGACGTCGGTGGCTTCCATGGCGGCCCGCGCGGCCGCGAAGTCCTCGGTCTCCAGGTAACCGACCAGCAGGCCGTCCTCACGCAGGAACAGCGAGTAGTTGTGCCAGCCGGTGGCCGAGAGCGCGTCGAGCATCTCCGGCCACACGGCGGCGTGCCGCTCGCGGTACTCGTCGAGGCGGTCCGCACGGACCTTCAGCAGAAAGCACACACGTTGCATCAATGACCCTCCGGGGCCTGGGAGTCGGGCCGACGGGGCCATCAGGACGTCAGGTTGCGAGGCGCCTGAGGGCCGGGCCGACAGAGGGTCAGAAGTTGAACTGGTCGATGTTCTTCGCGTCGAAGACGGTGGGCTTGCCCAGGCTGATGACGCCGTCCTTGCCGATGGTGAAGGAGCCCATGTCGCCGGCCTTGAAGGTCTCGCCCTCCTTGCCGGTGATCTGCCCCGAGGACAGCGCCACGGCCGTACGGGCGGCCAGCTCGCCGAGCTTCGCCGGGTCCCACAGCTCGAAGCCCTCGACGGTGCCGTTCTTGACGTACTTGCGCATGTCGTTCGGGGTGCCGAGGCCGGTCAGCTTGACCTTGCCCTTGTACTTGGAGCCGGACAGGTACTGCGCGGCCGCCTTGATGCCCACCGTGGTCGGGGAGATGATCCCCTTCAGGTTCGGGTGCTCCTGGAGCAGGCCCTGTGTCTGCTGGAAGGACTGCTGGGCCTCGTCGTTGCCGTAGGCGACCTTGACCAGCTTGACGTCCTTGTACTTGGGGTCCTTCAGCTCCTCCCTCATGAAGCCGATCCAGGTGTTCTGGTTGGTCGCGGTCTGCCCGGCGGACAGGATCGCGATCTCGCCCTTGTAGTTGATCTGCTTCGCGAGCAGCTGCACCTCGGTACGGCCCAGGTCCTCGGCGCTGGCCTGGGAGACGAAGGCGTTGCGGCAGTCGGCCTTGGTGTCGGAGTCGTAGGTGACGACCTTGATCTTGTTCGTCATGGCCTGCTTGAGCGCGGTGCACAGGGCACCCGGGTCCTGCGCGGAGACCGCCATCGCGTCGACCTGCTGCTGGGTGAGCGTGTTGACGTAACTCACCTGGCCGCTGGTGTCGGTGGCGCTGCTGGTGCCGACCTCCTTGTACTTCGAGCCCAGTTCGGTCAGGGCCTTCTCGCCGCCCTTGTCGGAGGAGGTGAAGTACGGGTTGTTGACCGCCTTGGGCAGGAAGCCGACCGTCAGCCCCTTCTTGGTGGCCGCGTTCGGGTCGGCCTTGCCGCCGGCGGCTGCGTTGGAGCCGCCCGAGTCCTTGACGTCGTTCTTGGTGGTGCCGCCGCAGGCGGTGACGGCCAGGGCGAGGGAGGTGACGGCGGCGAGCGCCGCGCAGGTACGGCGGATCGAAGACTTGCGCATGGCTGAGGGTTCCTTTACGAGGGTGAGCGGAGCGGGGTTACGAGATCGGAGTCGAGGCGGCTCTGCGGCCCGCCCTCGCTACGGAGATCTGGCGCCCGACCCGGGGGCCGAGCACGGAGACGACGAGCAGAACGCCGGTGACGACGATCTGCGACTGCGCGGAGACATTGAGGAGGCTCATCACGTTCTGCAGGGCGCCGAGCAGGAAGACTCCCGCTATCGCGCCGCCGAGCGTTCCCTTGCCGCCGTCGAAGTCGATACCGCCGAGCAGGACGGCGGCCACGACGGAGAGTTCGAGCCCGGTGGCGTTGTCGTAGCGGGCGCTGGCGTAGTGCAGGGCCCAGAACACGCCGGTCAGGGAGGCCATGAAGCCGGTCGCGACGAACAGGAGCAGCTTCTGCCGCTTGACCCGGATGCCGGCGAACCGGGCGGCTTCCTCGTTGGCGCCGACCGCGAACGCGGAGCGCCCGAAGGGGGTGGCGTGCAGCACGAGAACGGCGACGGCCAGCAGTACCAGGAAGAGCGGGAGGGCCTGCGGGACGAACGTGTTCCCGATGCGTCCGGCCGCGAAGTCCTGGTACTGGGTGGGGAAGTCGGTGACGGCGTCGGAGCCGAGCACGATCTGCGCGATGCCCCGGTAGGCGGCGAGCGTGCCGATGGTGACGGCGAGGGACGGCAGTCCGAGCCGGGTCACCAGCAGACCGTTGACGAGCCCGCACACCACGCCGAGCACGAGACAGAGCGGGATGATCGTCTCGATCGCCATGCCCTGGTTCCACAGGGCGCCCATGACCGATCCCGAGAGCCCGGCCGTGGAGGCGACGGAGAGGTCGATCTCACCGGCCACCACGAGCAGGGTCATGGGCAGGGCGATCAGCGCGATCGGCAGGGTGTTGCCGATCAGGAACGACAGGTTGAGGGCGTTGCCGAAGCCGTCCACGAAGGAGAAGGAGAAGAGCAGCAGGACGATGAGGAGGGCGCCGACGACCGTGTCCCAGCGGACGGCGCGCGCGAGAGCGGAGTCAGCCATGGCGGGCGTTCCTCTTCTTCAGGGCGGCGGCCACGCGCAGCGCGACGATCCGGTCGACCGCGATGGCGAGGATGAGCAGGACGCCGTTGATGGCGAGCACCCAGACGGAGCTGACGCCGAGGGCGGGCAGGACGCTGTTGATGGAGGTGAGCAGCAGGGCGCCGAGCGCGGCCCCGTAGACGCTGCCGGAGCCGCCGGTGAAGACGACGCCGCCGACCACGACCGCGCTCACGACGGTGAGTTCGTATCCCGTGCCGGTGCCGGAGTCGACGTTGCCGAACCGGGCGAGGTACAGGGCGCCGGCGAGTCCGGCGAGGCCGCCGCAGACGACGTAGGCGGTCAGGATGCGGTTGCGCACCGGGATGCCGGCCAGCCGCGCGGCCTCCGGGTTCGAGCCGAGCGCGTAGAGCTCGCGCCCGCTGCCGAAGTGCTTGAGGTAGTACGCGGCGACCACGACGACGACCAGGGCGATCAACGCGAGATACGGGACCGCCGAGATGCCGCCGGAGCCGAAGTCGACGAATCCGCCGGGGAGATCGGCGGCCGTGATCTGCCGGGGGCCGACCCAGATCGAGTCGATGCCGCGGATGATGTAGAGGGTGCCCAGGGTGACGACGAGCGCGGGTACCTGGCCGAGGCTGACGAGCGCGCCGTTGACCAGTCCGCAGCCGATACCGAGCAGCACGGCGAGGAACACCGCGACGACGGGGTTGCCGCCGCCCTGCAGATAGGTGCCGGCGGCGAAGGCGCTGACACCGAGCGTCGAGCCGACCGACAGGTCGACGTTGCGGGTGATGACGACGAGGGACTGGCCGGTGGCGACCAGCACGAGGATGGTCGCGTTCAGCAGCAGGTCCTTGACGCCCTGCTCGGACAGGAACTCGCTGTTGCCCGTCTGGGTGATGGCGATCATCACCAGGAAGACCGCCAGGATGGCGAGTTCGCGCATCTTGAAGACACGGTCAACCAGCCGGGCGCCGCTGGATTCGGGCACCTCGGTGGCGGGGGCGGGGGTGGGCGCGGTCACCGTCATGCGGCGGCCCTCCGGGGGATGATCGGGGTCATTCGGGCAGCCCTCTCGATGGCTGTCATGCGGCGGCCCTCCCGGTGGCGGCGGCCATCACGGATTCCTCGGTGGCTTCGGAACGTGGGATCTCGGCGGTGAGCCGGCCCTCGTGCATGACGAGCACGCGGTCGGCCATGCCGAGGATCTCGGGCAGATCGGAGGAGATCATCAGTACGGCCACCCCGTCGGCGGCCAACTCGCTGAGCAGCCGGTGCACTTCGGCCTTGGTACCGACGTCGATGCCGCGGGTGGGCTCGTCGACGATCAGTACCTTGGGGCCGGTGGCCAGCCATTTGGCGAGGACGACCTTCTGCTGGTTGCCGCCGGAGAGCGTGGAGACGGTGTCGGCTATCCGGGCGTACTTCACCTGGAGCCTGACCGCCCAGTCGAGGGAGCGGCTGCGCTCGGCCCCGCGGTCCATGAGGCCTGCCCTGACCGTCGTACGCAGCCCGGTCAGGCCGATGTTGCGCTCGATGGACATGCCCATCACCAGGCCCTGGGCGCGCCGGTCCTCGGGGACGAGGGCGAGCCCGGCGGCCATGGCGGTGGAGGGGGCGCCGTTCGTCAGTGCGTGGCCGTCGACCTCCACCTCTCCGGCGTCCCAACGGTCCACGCCGAACACGGACCGCGCGACCTCCGTGCGGCCGGCGCCGACGAGCCCGGCGAGTCCGACGATCTCGCCGCGCCGGACGTCGAAGGAGACGTCGGTGAAGACGCCCTCCCGGGTCAGCCGGCGCACGCTCAGGGCGACCTCGCCCGCCTCGACGTCCTGCTTGGGGTAGAGCTCGTCGAGGTCGCGGCCGACCATCCGGCGGACCAGGTCGTCCTCCGTCATGCCCTCCAGCGGCTCGCTGGATATCAGGGCCCCGTCGCGCAGGGTCGTGACGCGCCCGCAGATCTGGAAGATCTCCTCCAGCCGGTGCGAGATGAACAGCACCGCCGAGCCCTGCTCGCGCAGGGTGCGGACCACGCCGAACAGTCGGGCCACCTCGCTGCCGGTGAGGGCCGCGGTCGGCTCGTCCATGATCAGGACACGGGCGTCGAAGGAGAGCGCCTTGGCGATCTCGACGATCTGCTGGTCGGCGATGGACAGACCGCGCGCCGGGCGTTCGGGGTCGAGTTCGACGCCGAGGCGCTTCATGAGGGCGGCGGTCGCCGCGCGGGTCGCCTTGTGGTCGATGCGGCCGAGCGCCCGCCGGGGCTGGCGGCCCATGAAGATGTTCTCGGCGATCGAGAGGTCGGGGAAGAGCGTGGGCTCCTGGTAGATCACCGCGATGCCCGCGTCGCGGGCGTCGGCGGGGCCGTGGAAGACGGTGGGTTCGCCGTCCAGCAGCACCTGGCCGGCGTCCGGTCGGTGCACGCCGGCGAGCGTCTTGATGAGGGTCGACTTGCCCGCGCCGTTCTCTCCGGCGAGCGCGTGCACCTCGCCGGGGAACAGTTCCAGGGACACGTCCCGCAGGGCGCGTACGGCACCGAAGGACTTGGAGAGGTCCTTCAGCGCCAGCACCGGGGTCGGTCCCGTGTCGGACGGGTGGGTCATGAGGGGCTCCTCGACGACGCCGGCGGGACGGCTCCCACAGCGTCGTGAAAGGTTTCAATTGGATTGCCGGGACGTTAGACAGGTCACCCAGGCCGCGTCAATGGGTTCGTGTCGAAATTCTTCGACGGCCGCGTGTCACAAGAGAGTCACGGCGAACGGTCCACGCCGGAGGGGTTGACAGCCCTTCGGGGGGCTCATAACTTCACCTTCTGAATCGTTTCAGACGCTGTGTTCAAGAAGCCCTGCGAGCAGGACCGCGGGAAGCCCTTCGGGGAGTCACGCGGGAAGCCCCTCGGCAAGCCCGTCCGCGCTTGCCGAGGGAGGTGCCGGGCGCGGCCGTCGCGAAGCGGTTCGGCAAGCCGTCGAAGAAGCCGTTCCCATTCGAAGTCGTAGGAGTCCCGAAGTGACCGAGTTCGCCGCGGTGAAGGCCGCGCTCAAGACCCAGGCCGTCGAGACGCCGTCGTGGGCGTACGGGAACTCGGGAACCCGTTTCAAGGTGTTCGCGCAACCGGGCGTGCCCCGGACCCCGCAGGAGAAGCTGGACGACGCGGCCAAGGTCCACGAGTTCACCGGCGCGGCCCCGACCGTCGCGCTGCACATCCCCTGGGACAAGGTCGACGACTACGCGGCGCTGGCGAAGCACGCCGAGGAGCGCGGCCTGAGGCTGGGCGCGATCAACTCCAACACCTTCCAGGACGACGACTACCGGCTCGGCTCCGTCTGCCACCCGGACGCGGCGGTGCGCCGCAAGGCCGTCGACCACCTGCTCGAATGCGTCGACATCATGGACGCGACGGGTTCGAAGGACCTGAAGCTGTGGTTCGCCGACGGGACGAACTATCCCGGCCAGGACGATCTGCGCGAGCGCCAGGACCGGCTGGCCGAGGCCCTCGCGCAGGTCTACGCACGGCTCGGCGACCACCAGCGGATGCTGCTGGAGTACAAGTTCTTCGAGCCCGCCTTCTACGCGACGGACGTCCCCGACTGGGGCACCGCGTACGCGCACTGCCTCAAGCTCGGCCCCAAGGCACAGGTCGTGGTCGACACCGGGCACCACGCCCCCGGCACCAACATCGAGTTCATCGTCGCCACGCTGCTGCGCGAGGACAAGCTCGGCGCCTTCGACTTCAACTCCCGCTTCTACGCCGACGACGACCTGATGGTGGGCGCGGCCGACCCCTTCCAGCTCTTCCGGATCATGTACGAGGTGATCCGCGGCGGCGGCTTCACCCCGGACGTCGCCTTCATGCTCGACCAGTGCCACAACATCGAGGCGAAGATCCCCGCGATCATCCGCTCGGTGATGAACGTGCAGGAGGCCACGGCGAAGGCGCTCCTCGTCGACCGCGCCGCGCTCGCCGAGGCCCAGCGGGGCGGGGACGTCCTCGCCGCCAACGCGGTCGTCATGGACGCGTACAACACGGACGTGCGTCCGCTGCTCGCCGAGGTCCGTGCCGAGCTGGGGCTCGACCCCGACCCGGTGGCCGCGTACCACCGGTCCGGTTACGCGGACCGGATCGCGGCGGAGCGGGTCGGGGGCACCCAGGCAGGCTGGGGGGCTTAGCCCGCTCACCGGGCCCCGCTCTTCGACCGGGGGTTTCTCGGCTCTCTGATCGGGGGTTCCCGGATTGACCGGCACGGCGGGCCCGGCCGGGGCCGGTCGGGGCCGGCCCTCCGTGCCGCGTCTGCCCCACGCGGTGATCCGCGGACTGCGGGAGCCGTCGTGACCGGTCGCGCGGTTCCCCGCGCCCCTGGCGGGGCGCTTCTCCTCGGGTTCGTTCCCCAGTGCACGTACACACTCTCCCTAAGGACCATGACCATGGCACCCCATCCCGAAGCCGCCGCTCTGCTGGCCCGGTCGCGCCGGCTCGGCGCCGATCCGCGCAACACCAACTACGCGGGCGGCAACACCTCCGCGAAGGGCACCGACACCGACCCCGTGACCGGCGGTGACGTCGAGCTGATGTGGGTCAAGGGGTCCGGCGGCGACCTCGGCACCCTCACCGAGGCCGGGCTCGCGGTGCTGCGTCTGGACCGGCTGCGGGCGATGACCGAGGTGTACCCGGGCGTCGAGCGCGAGGACGAGATGGTCGCCGCGTTCGACTACTGCCTGCACGGCAAGGGCGGCGCCGCGCCGTCGATCGACACGGCCATGCACGGGCTCGTCGACGCCCCGCACGTCGACCATCTGCACCCCGACTCCGGGATCGCGCTCGCCTGCGCGGCCGACGGTGAGAAGCTGACCGCCGAATGCTTCGGCGACAGCGTGGTCTGGGTGCCGTGGCGCCGGCCCGGATTCCAGCTCGGCCTGGACATCGCGGCGGTCAAGGAGGCCAACCCGGAAGCGATCGGCTGTGTCCTGGGCGGCCACGGCGTCACCGCGTGGGGCGCGAGCGCCGAGGAGTGCGAGCGCAACTCGCTGCACATCATCCGCACCGCCGAGACCTTCCTCGCCGACCGCGGCAAGGCGGAGCCGTTCGGACCGGTCGTCGAGGGCTACGAGGCGCTCGCCACGGAGGACCGCCGCGAGCGGGCCGCCGCGCTCGCGCCGCACATCCGGGCCCTCGCCTCCCAGGACCGCCCGCAGGTCGGCCACTTCACCGACTCCGAGGAGGTGCTGGACTTCCTGGCCCGCGCCGAACACCCGCGGCTCGCGGCGCTCGGCACCTCATGCCCGGACCACTTCCTGCGCACCAAGGTCAGGCCGCTCGTCCTCGACCTGCCCCCGGCCGCCTCCCTCGACGAAACGGTCGCCCGGCTCGGAGAACTGCACGCCGAGTACCGCGTGGAGTACGCGGCCTACTACGGGCGGCACGCGCTGCCCGACTCCCCCGCGATGCGCGGCGCGGACCCGGCGATCGTGCTGGTCCCCGGAGTCGGCATGTTCTCCTTCGGCAAGGACAAGCAGACGGCGCGGGTGGCGGGCGAGTTCTACGTCAACGCCATCAACGTGATGCGAGGGGCCGAGGCGGTCTCGACGTACGCGCCGATCGAGGAGTCGGAGAAGTTCCGCATCGAGTACTGGGCCCTGGAGGAGGCCAAGCTCCAGCGGATGCCGAGGCCCAAGCCGCTCGCCACCCGGGTCGCCCTGGTGACGGGCGCGGGCAGCGGGATCGGCAGGGCCATCGCCGAGCGGCTGGTGGCGGAGGGCGCGTGTGTCGTGGTCGCCGACCTGAACGCCGAGGGCGCAGAACGGGTCGCCACCGAACTCGGCGGTCCCGACAGGGCCGTCGCCGTCGCCGTGGACGTCACCTCCGAGGAACAGATCACCGCGGCCTTCAAGGCCGCGGTACTCGCCTTCGGCGGAGTCGACCTGGTGGTCAACAACGCGGGCATCTCCATCTCCAAGCCGCTGCTGGAGACCACCGCCGAGGACTGGGACCTCCAGCACGACATCATGGCGCGCGGCTCGTTCCTCGTCTCGCGCGAGGCGGCCCGGGTGATGATCGCGCAGCGACTGGGGGGCGACATCGTCTACATCGCGTCCAAGAACGCGGTCTTCGCCGGCCCCAACAACATCGCCTACTCCGCGACCAAGGCCGATCAGGCCCACCAAGTACGGCTCCTGGCAGCCGAGTTGGGTGGCCACGGCATCCGGGTCAACGGCGTCAACCCCGACGGCGTGGTGCGCGGCTCGGGCATCTTCGCGGGCGGCTGGGGCGCGCAGCGGGCGGCGACGTACGGCATCGAGGAGGAGAAGCTCGGCGAGTTCTACGCCCAGCGGACCATCCTCAAGCGGGAGGTGCTCCCGGAGCATGTCGCCAACGCCGTGTTCGCCCTGACCGGCGGGGACCTGACGCACACCACGGGGCTGCACGTACCGGTCGACGCCGGCGTCGCCGCCGCGTTCCTGCGATGACGTCCATGAGCGCCCCGCACACCCCTGCCCCGCACACCCATTCCGCGCGCACCTACGCCGCGGTCGACCTCGGCGCGTCCAGCGGGCGTGTCATGGTCGGCCGCGTCGGCCGAGACACGCTCGAACTGACCGAGGCGCACCGCTTCCCGAACCGGCCGGTCCGGGTCCCCGAAGGGCTGCGCTGGGACATTCTCGCGCTGTACGCGGGGGTCATCGACGGACTGCGCGCGGCCGGGCAGGTCGACTCCGTCGGCATCGACAGCTGGGCCGTGGACTACGGGCTGCTGGACGCGGACGGAGCACTGCTCGGCAATCCGGTGCACTACCGCGACGCCCGCACCGAGGGTGTCGCGGAGAAGGTGTGGGCGAGCGTGCCCGCCGCCGAACTGTACGCGGCGACGGGTTTGCAGTACGCGCCCTTCAACACCCTCTACCAGCTGACGGCAGCCCGTTCCTCCGCCCGACTCACCTCGGCCAAGCGTCTGTTGCTCATCCCGGATCTGCTGGCGTACTGGCTCACGGGCGAACCGGGCACCGAACTCACCAATGCCTCCACCACGCAGTTGATCGATCCGAGGACGCGTGACTGGTCGTACGGTCTCGCGGAGCGACTCGGCATCGACCTCGGGCTGTTCGCGCCGCTGCGCCGCCCCGGTGACCCGGCCGGAACGCTGCTGCCGCGCGTGCTGGAGGAGACCGGGATGACCGGCCCGGTGCCGGTGACGACGGTCGGGTCGCACGACACCGCCTCGGCGGTGGCCGCCGTTCCCGCGACCGGGGAGCGGTTCGCGTACATCTGCACGGGCACCTGGTCCCTCGCGGGCCTGGAGCTGGACGCTCCCGTCCTCACCGAGGCGAGCCGGGCCGCCAACTTCACCAACGAACTGGGCCTGGACGGCACGGTCCGCTATCTGCGCAACATCATGGGCCTGTGGCTGCTCCAGGAATGCGTACGCGAATGGGGCGACCCCGATCTGGGTGAACTCCTCGCGGCCGCCGCCGAGGTGGCGCCGCTGCGTTCCGTCGTGGACGCGGGCGACGCGGAGTTCCTCGCGCCGGGCCGCATGCCGTCGCGGATCGCGGACGCCTGCCGGAACTCGGGGCAGCTGGTGCCCGAGTCCCGCGCCGAGATCACCCGCTGCATCCTCGACTCCCTCGCCCTCGCGCACCGCCGCGCGATCGAGCGGGCGCGGTCCCTCGCGGACCATCCGGTCGACGTCGTGCACATCGTGGGCGGCGGCACCCGCAACGAGCTGCTGTGCCGGCTCACCGCCGACGCCTGCGGGCTGCCGGTCGTGGCGGGCCCGGCGGAGGCGGCCGCGCTCGGCAACGTCCTCGTCCAGGCGCGGGCGCACGGGCTGGTGGGCGACCGCGCCGAGATGCGCGCGCTGGTGGCGCGCACCCAGCCGCTCCGCCGCTACGAGCCGCGGGGCGACACGGCGGCTTGGCGCGCGGCCGAGGCGAGGCTGGGCACATCGTGAGACGCGAGGCGTGAAAGCCACACCGCGAAACCCACACCGTGGAGCGCGCGTCATGCAACGCGCACAGTGGAGCGCACACCGTGACGTGGCCGTTGCGCGACGCGCCGTGCGGCACATCGTGCGACGCGCTCCGCGGCGCGCCGCGGACAGGGCGGGCGCGCGCTGCCCCTCCGGCCACGCTCCCGCCCCGTACCCTGCACCCATTCCGATGACCGAGACCGAGGAGCCGCGATGCGTGTCGCCCTGTTCCTGACCTGTGTCAACGACACGCTGTATCCGGACACCGGCCGCGCCGTGGTGAAACTGCTGACCAGACTGGGTGTCGACGTCGATTTCCCGATGGGGCAGACCTGTTGCGGGCAGGCGCACTACAACACCGGCTACCGCCACGAGGCCGAGCCGCTCGCCCGGCGTTTCTCCGAGGTCTTCGGGGAGTACGAGGCGATCGTGACGCCGTCCGGCTCGTGCGGGGCGATGGTGCGGGAGCTGTATCCGCGGATGGGTGAACGGGCCCGCGCGGAGGGGCGCGGCGACACCCTGGCCAGGACGCTGGCGCCGGTCGTGCCCAAGACGTACGAGCTCACCGAGTTCCTCGTCGACGTCCTCGGTGTGACGGACGTCGGGGCGTACTACCCGCACACGGTGACCTATCACCCCACCTGTCACGGCCTGCGCGGCCTGGGGCTCGGCGACCGGCCGCGCCGACTGCTCCAGGCCGTCGGGGGACTTGAGCTGCGGGAGCTGCCCGGCGCCGACGAGTGCTGCGGCTTCGGCGGCACCTTCGCCGTCAAGAACCCCGATGTCTCCGCGGCGATGGGCGCCGACAAGGTGCGCAACGCCGAGTCGACGGGCGCCGAGGTGCTGTGTGCCGCGGACAACTCGTGCCTGATGCACATCGGCGGCACGATGGGCCGCCTCAGGACGGGCCTGCGGCCCGTGCACATCGCGGAGATCCTGGCGAGCACGACGGCGGACACACGAGCGGGAACGGGAGTGGGCGCGGAAGCGAGCACGGAAACGGAAGAGGAGCCGAGCGCATGAGCGGAACCTTCGTCGGTATGCCGGCCTTCCCGAAGGCCGCGCGCGAGGCCGTGAACAACGCGACCCTGCGCGGCAATCTGCGGCACGCCACCCACACCATCCGCACCAAGCGGGCCAAGGCCGTCGCCGAGCTCTCCGACTGGGCGGAGCTGCGCGAGGCGGGCAAGCGGATCAAGGACCACACGCTCCGTCATCTCGACCGGTATCTCCTCCAGTTGGAGGAGTCGGTGACCGCGGCGGGTGGCATCGTGCACTGGGCCGCCGACGCCGAGGAGGCCAACCGGATCGTCACGGCGCTGGTCAAGATGACCGGCGAGAGCGAGGTCGTCAAGGTCAAGTCGATGGCCACCCAGGAGATCGGGCTCAACGAGGCACTGGAAGCCGCGGGAATCCACGCGTACGAGACCGATCTCGCCGAACTCATCGTGCAGTTGGGCAAGGACCGGCCCTCGCACATCCTCGTCCCGGCGATCCACCGCAACCGCGGCGAGATCCGGGACATCTTCGTCCGCGAGATGGGCGCGTGGGGCCGGGCCGCTCCCGAGGGACTCACCGACAAACCCGCCGAACTGGCCGAAGCGGCGCGCCTGCACCTGCGCGAGAAGTTCCTGCGCGCCAAGGTCGGCATCTCCGGCGCCAACTTCATGGTCGCCGAGACCGGCACCCTCGTGGTCGTCGAGTCCGAGGGCAACGGCCGGATGTGCCTGACGCTCCCCGAGACCCTGATCTCGGTCGTCGGCATCGAGAAGATCGTGCCGAGCTGGCGGGACCTGGAGGTGTTCCTGCAGACCCTGCCCCGCTCCTCGACGGCCGAGCGCATGAACCCGTACACCTCGATGTGGACGGGCACGACGGACGGGGACGGCCCCCAGAACTTCCATCTGGTCCTGCTGGACAACGGCCGCACCGACACGCTCGCCGACGAGGTCGGACGCCAGGCGCTGCGCTGCATCCGCTGCTCGGCGTGCCTCAACGTCTGCCCGGTGTACGAGCGGGCGGGCGGCCACGCCTACGGCTCGGTCTACCCGGGCCCGATCGGCGCCATCCTCAGCCCGCAGCTCCGGGGCACCGCGAGCGAGATCGACGCCTCGCTGCCGTTCGCCTCCACGTTGTGCGGCGCCTGCTACGAGGTCTGCCCGGTCGCCATCGACATCCCGGAAGTGCTCGTCCACCTGCGGGAACGGATCGCGCAGGGCGGCCCGGCGACACGGGACGGCAACACGGTCGTGCTGAAGCCGGCCAAGGGGCACGCCGCCGAGCGGGCGGCGATGCGGGCGGCGCGATGGGCGTTCAGCCACCCCGGCGCACTGGGCGCCGGACAGCGGCTGGCGTCCCGGACCCGCCGCTTCCACCCGCGGACCCTGCCGGGACCCGGCCGGGCCTGGAGCGCGACCCGTGAACTGCCCACGGTCCCGGCGGAGTCGTTCCGAGACTGGTGGCAGCGTACCCGGGGCGGAAAGGACACCACGAAGTGAGCAGCAGGGACCTGATTCTCGGCCGGGTGCGCAGGGCACTCGCGGACGTACCCCGGGACGGCACTCCCCCATTGCCTGAACGGCCTGGGAACGACCCCCGGTACGAGCAGGCCGTCGACCGGAAGTATCTGCGCGAGCACGGTGCGCGGAGTGCCGCGGAGACGGTGGACCTGCTCGCGGAGAACCTGGCGGACTACCGGGCGATCGTGCACCGCACGACCGGCGGGGAACTGCCGTACGTCATCACGCGGCTGCTCGCCGAACGCGGGTCCCAGGACGTGCTCGTGCCGCCGGGGCTCCCGCCGGAATGGATGTCGGCGGCGGATCCCACCCGGGTCCACGACCGTGCCGTGAGCACGCCCGGCGAGCTCGACAAGGTGACGAGCGTGGTGACCGGCTGCGCCGTCGCCATCGCCGAGACCGGCACGATCGTCCTCGACGGCGGCCCGGACCAGGGCCGCCGCCGCATCACCCTGATCCCGGACCACCACATCTGCGTCGTCCGGGTTCCCGGCCAGGTGGTGGCCTCCGTACCGCAGGCCATGGAACGCCTCGATCCGGCGCGCCCGCTGACCTGGATCTCCGGCCCCTCGGCCACCAGTGACATCGAGCTGGACCGGGTCGAGGGGGTGCACGGTCCGCGCACCCTGGAGGTGGTCCTGGTGAGCGGGGAGTGACGGGCGCGGTCACGCGTCCATCGCACCGGGCGGGCGTCGGAGGGTGGTCGGCCCATCCGTGTGCCGGCGAGTGCGAAGGGTTGCCAGGATCGGTTCCGGGGGACACTCGCGACACGTCCGGGCCGGCCCTGGTCCCCGGCGTCGCGCCGCCACCGGCGAACCGCGCGACCTCTCTTCGTATCACCGGGATCATGGCGTCGACCAGGCATTCCGTCGGACCGTTCAGGTTGCGTTCAGGCTCGTCACGACCCCTGGCAAGTCCTGCTCCAGAAGCTCCCAAGCGATGGCAAAGACCTCTGTGGTAGGGCCTTTGGGCCGTGTCATTGTGCGGGTCATGAGCACCGAGCACCTCACCCGTCACTCTCGAAGCATCCCGCCTGCCGCCGTCCTGGCGAGCAAGGTCCCGGAAGTCACGTTGTACTTCTGGATCATCAAGGTGCTGACCACCGGAATGGGCGAGACGGCCTCCGACTTCCTGGCCCATTGGATCGGGCCCATCCCCGCCGTGGGGCTCGGCGGGCTGGCCCTCACGGCCTCGCTCGCGCTCCAGTTCGCCGTACGCCGCTATGTGGCCTGGATCTACTGGACCGCGATCGTCATGGTCAGCGTGTTCGGCACGATGGCCGCGGATGTGCTCCATGTCGGTCTCGGCGTCCCGTACGCGATCTCCACGCCGCTCTTCCTCGTCGCGCTGGGCGCCGTGTTCGCCGTCTGGTACGCCAGTGAGCGCACGCTCTCCATCCACAGCATCCGCACCCGCCGCCGCGAGATCTTCTACTGGGCCACCGTTCTCGCCACCTTCGCCCTCGGCACCGCGGCCGGCGACCTCTCCGCCACCATCGGTCTCGGCTACCTGGGCTCGGCCGTCCTGTACGCCGTCGCCATCGCGGTCCCGGCCATCGCCCACCGCTGGGGTTCCCTGAACGCGGTCGCCGCCTTCTGGACCGCGTACGTCATCACGCGCCCGCTCGGCGCGTCGGTCGCCGACTGGATGGCCCTCAGCCACGCGCGCGGCGGTCTCGCCCTCGGCCTCGGCCCGGTCACCGCTTCCTGGACCGTCGCCATCGTCGGCTTCGTCGCCTACCTCGCCCTGTCCCGGCGCGACATCCAGAGCGACTCGACCGGGGCCGCGGAAACCGTCTGAGCGGACACACGGGGCTCCCTGCCGCGTCCCCAGGTTCCACCTGGACCGAGGAACCCGGCGCCGTCCCGCTCCTCCACCACCACCCGAGCCCGGCGCACTTCGCGGAGTACCCACCGCGAGCTGCGACCGGGCTCCGTCGCGCCGTCGGATGTTCCGGTCGGCGCACCCTGCCGCGCGACGTCAGCGTCAGCGTCAGCGTCAGCGGGACCGTTCCGGTGCGGGCACGGCACGACCCCTCACGGACGCCGACTCATCGCGTCTCCCGCAGCGGGGCGGCCTCAGCGCCCGGTCCCGCCCTCGACAAGCCGCCGCAACGAGGGGAGCAACGCGTCGATGTCCTGCCCGGTCCGGAACGCGACGACCGTGGTGCCGACTCCCGTCGTCGGCGAACCGGCCGCCGGAAAGAGAGCGAGCACCTCACGCATCGCCTCGTCCACCTCTGCGACCGGATCCGTGGTCTCCCCTCGGAGCCAGCGGCGCAGCACGTGGTTGTGGGCCGCGACCACCGCGGCCGACATGAGTTCGGCCCGGAGGGACGCCGACTGGGCCGAATCGCCCATCCAGTCCGCGATGAACTCGCGGAAGAGGCGCTGATAGCGCGCCACGCTGGCGATCTCGCGGTCGCGGAGAGCCGCGACCTTGCTCGTGAGCTGGTACCTCCGGCGCGCGAGGTCGCCCTCGTCCAGGTAGTGCAGCAGGACCAGGCGGACCGCGTCGGAGACCGCGATCAGAGCGGTGCTGTGACTCGACGTCGCCAGCCGGTCCCTGATCAGGTCAAGGAGCCGGTCGTGGTCCGGGAAGATCACGTCGTCCTTGGACCGGTAGTGCCGGAAGAACGTCGTGCGGCCCAGGCCGGCGCGTTCGGCGATGTCGTCGACGGTCGTCTGCTCGTATCCGCGCTCGTCGAAGAGCGCGAAGGCGGCGTCCGCGAGTCGGTTTCGCGCGGATGGCTTGCTCATGATCACCCATCTTTCCCCGTCTCACCCCCCGGAGGCCACTTGCCCTCCCGAATGGTACTGGGTACCGTCAAGGCGAGATTGAGTACCGAGGGAGGTTCAGTGTGAGTTCCATGGCGCGCGGCGAGTCCGACCTGCCGATCCGTCCGCACCGCGGCGGAGCCTCGCTGGACGGCTTCGACGCGGGCGCCGAGCCGGGTCTCCCGGGAACGCCCCGCTGCGCGAGGAGCGCGACTCCGGCGTGGTCCGCAGGGCACTCGACGACCTCCGTGCCGACGCGGGAGGGACCGGCAACAGCCCGCCGCCGATGCGCGAAGCGCTGAAACCGCGGGCCGCGGGCGGCGAGGTCTCCCACGCCCCGCACGACGTCCGGGGCGTCCACGCACCCCTCGAAACCTTCTGACCGAACGGGACACACCACGCGTCATGAACGACATCGACATCCACACCACCGCGGGCAAGCTCGCGGATCTGCAGCGCCGCATCCAGGAAGCGACCCACGCCGGCTCGGAGCGCGCCGTCGAGAAGCAGC